>JBKJNH010000230.1:0-21799 GCA_046596055.1 Candidatus Eiseniibacteriota bacterium | reverse complement strand
GACCTGCTGCCAGGCCGGCAGCAGCCGATCGACGACGAGGGAAAGCGCGAGCCCCTCGTCCTGCACCCACCGGCGACGCTTCCCGACCAGCTTCGCCACCACCGCGTCGCGCGTCATGTTTCCGCCTTTCGGATTTGCGAGCCAGGTGACGCCCGCCCACTGCGCCGCACCCTCGAGCGACAGGAAGGTGTCGTCGAGGCTCGCAAACTCCGCCTTGTCGCCGGTGAACCACCGCGCGTGGCGGCTCCGGATCCTCTCGTGCGCTTGCGTGGCCAGCGCCCGCGCCTCCTCGGTCGTGCCTGCCGCGGCCGCGCGGGAGCGAGTCGTCAACAGCAGCAGGGCGGTCAGGAGAAAGCGCACCCGTTTTCCTCTCGACTCGGGATCATCTCTCCTCCCCGATCGCTTCGGTTCGCGGACGTTCGCACTGTACGCGAGGTCGACGCGCCATGAAATGCCCCACCGCGCCGACGGGCGTGATATCCTCCATGCCCTGTCGTCCTTGGTGTTCACGCTCTCATGCCCCCCCCTCCTCGAGAGGCCCCGCCATGTCCGCATCCATCGCCGCGCCGCGATTCCCCAACCTCTTCGCCCTCCTCCTGTTCGCCGGCACGCTGGGGTCCGCCTCGATCGTGTCCGCCCAGGCCTGTGGCCCGGCGGCCTGTGGCACGGGGTTCCAGCATGTCGACTTCGAGTCCCTGGCGCCCGGGACCTCGGTCGAGGGCCCGGCGGCGGTCCATCCGGACCTCACGATCACCAGCGTCGCCTGGCCGTTCGGCCCGACCTGCCCGCTCGGCAGTGCTGCCGTCATCGAGGAAGGCAATCCCTTCCCCTTCACCTCCTACGGGACGACCAGTTCCGTGCAGAACGGATGCCTCAACGGAGTCCGCGGATTCGGCGACGACTCGGGCTGCGTGCTCGACTACGACTTCGCGTTCCCGGCGGCCGCCGGCGTGTCCTGCTTCTCGATCCGGATCCTCGACTACGGCGACCTCTTCCCGTTCGCCAACCCCACGCACGACGTGACCCTGACCGCGTACGACGCGGCGAGCACCGTGCTCGATACCGACGTCCTCACGATGACCGGTGGGGTCGACCTCGTCGGTGGGGACGCGTGCGTGTCGCAGGCCGGCGCCCCCGGCAACTATCGACTGGTCGTCTCCGGCCCCGGCATTGCCCTCGTGACGCTGCGCTTCAACGACTCGCCGGACCCCAACGTCGGCTTCGACGACATCACGTTCTGCGAGGCGGGCGCGCCGACGCCGGCGCTGCCGGGCACCTGGGGCGGGGTGAAAGCCCAGTACCGATGATCGACCGTGTGATCGGGGGCGTCCGGGTGTAGACTGGTCGTCCCTGATCGCACCCCGTGCCTTCCCCGGCGCGTCGTCCGATGTCCCTCGTGGTGCCGTTCTCCATGCGCAATTCATGGGCCGTGCGATCCCGCGCGGTGACGCTCGCCGTCATCGTGTGCTCTGTCGTCGTCTCCCCCGCCGCGAGCCAGACCTTCTCCCGCGTGGTCGATCCAGCGATCGACGCGTTCATCCAGTCGTGCAGCAGCGCGAGCTGGATCGACGCCGACGACGACGGCGATCTCGACTTGTTCGTCACCACATGGTCCGCCGCGACCCCGAACGTGCTGTTCCGCAACGACGGGGGCGGCGGGTTCATCCGCGACGCGAGCTTCGGGCTCGAGACCGTGACCGCCGAGACGTTCGGCAGCGGCTGGGCCGACGTGGATGGCGACGGCCGGCCCGAGCCGTTCGTCTCGCAACTGTTCGCGGGCGGCGGCGTTCTCCTCCAGTCCACCGGCGCGACGTTCGTCCCCCGTCCCGATGCGGTCGTCACCGGCGCCACGGTCAAGGGCCAGGGCGCGTGGGGCGACTTCGACGCCGACGGCGACCCGGACCTCGTCCTCGCCTGCCTGCTCGGCACCGGCGGCATCACGACGGCGAACCGCCTGTTCGTCAACGACGGCGGCTTCGTCTTCACCGAGCGCGACACCGCCACGCTCGCCACGGTGATGGACACGCATCACACCGCCACGTGGTGCGACTTCGACGACGACGGCGACGTCGACCTGGCCTTCGCCACTGGTGGCGTTGGCTCGTCGAAGCGCGACCGTGTGTGGCGCAACATGCGCGTCGAGAGCGGCACGGCCTTCTTCACGCCGCTCGTCGGCGATCCGCTCGTCACCGACCTGCACGACTCTCAGCTGATCACGTGGGCCGACGTCGACAACGACGGCGACCGCGACGCCTACGTGCTCAACTACACGACCTACCCGAACATGCTCTACCGCAACGACGGCGGCGGGTTCACGAAGCGCACCGGCATCGGCCCGATCGTCACCGACGCCGGCTTCGCACACGGCGCCGCGTGGGGCGACTACGACAACGACGGCGACCTCGACGTCTACGTCGCGCGCGACGGCGGGCAGGCGAATCGCTTCTACCGGAACGCGGGCGACGGAACGTTCACGTCGGTCACGACCGGCGAGTTCGTCACCCTGGGTCGCTCCAACTGGAGCGCGGTCACCGGCGACTACGATCGCGACGGCGACCTCGACCTGTTCGCCCCGGTGCGAGACGCGAACGGCCCCGGGCTCCTCTACCGGAACGACCTCGCGACCGGGGCGCACTGGGCCGAGATCCACGCCGTCAGCGCGACCGGCCGCTTCCCGGTCCTCGGCGCGAAGCTGCGCGTGCGTGCGACGATCGGTGGCACGCCGCGGTGGCAGGTGCGCGAGGTCTCGGCCTCGACGGGCTACGGCGGCCACGACATGCTCGACGCCCACTTCGGGCTCGGCGACGCCGCATGGATCGACACGCTGATCGCGCAATGGCCCGGCGGCGAACGCGACACCGTGGTCAACCTGCCGGTCGATCGCGTGCTTACCCTCACGCAGTCGCTCGGTGTCGTCGACGTGGCGGCCCCCGCCGGCACACCGCAGGCGACCGGGCTCACGCTCGACGCGCTGTCGCCGAATCCCACGCGCGGCGCGGTCCGCCTGTCTTTGGCCCTGGCGAACCCCGGTCCGGTGCGGATCGACCTGCACGACGTCCGGGGCCGGCACGTGCAGACGCTGTTCGCCGGGCGCCTGAAGGCCGGCCGGCACGCGTTGCCGGGGACGATCCCGGCGGGGCTGCCGGCGGGCGCCTACTTCGTCCGGGCCATGGCCCCGGGGCATGCGACAGCCGTGAAGCGCCTGGCCGTGCTTCGTTGATCCCCTTCATGAGCGCGCGCGTCGTCCTGCGCTGCAACGACTTCCGGCGGCGCTTCAGCGTCCCGCGAGGGCCGCCGATCACAGGGGTAGCAGCTCGTCCGCGTACCGCTCCCGCCCGGGGGTCCCCATGCTGCATCACGGCTTTCGCGCGCTCCTCCTGCTGTCGTCGCTGGTCGGTCTCGTCCTCTACTTCTCGGCGGCGCTCCCGGCCGCACGCATGGACGGAGCGTCTGCCGCCCCCGACTCGGTGGAGTCGGCCATCCTCGCGCAGGCGAACCACCTGCTCGACCACGCCTCGCCCTACGCCGAGCCCGCAGGTAACGCGACGGTGAGCCTCATGCCCGGCTACGGCATCGCGATCGCGCTCCTCATGGGTGCGGACGATGCGCAACTGTGGATCGTGCGGCAGCTCGCGCTGCTCGCCACCATCGTCGCGGCACTACTCGTGTTCGGGATCGTGAAGGCCGAGACCGGGGGCTGGTCGCTCCCCTTCGCCGTCGCGACCCTCGCGCTCGTGGGGCCGGCGCTGTTCGGTGCTCCTCCCGGTGCGGCGCGTCCGGAGTCGATCGCGCTCCTGTTCACGTTGCTGGGCTTTGCGACGCTGCGGTTCACGATCGGCGTGCTCGGCGCCTTCGGAGCTGGCGCGCTACTGTCCCTCTCGTTTTTCATCCATGCGCCGGCGCTGTGGTTCGTCGTCGCAGCCGGGCTGTCGCTGGCGTTCGAGGATCGGCGGCGCTGCACCGCCTTCGGCATCGCCGCGCTCGGCATGATCGGGATCGGTTACGGGTTGTGTTCGCACTTCCTCGGCCCGTGGTTCAACGACGCGGCGTGGGACGAGCCGATGCGTGCGCTCGCGCTGGCGGGCGCCTGGTTCGTGCCCTTCGTGGCATCGCACCTGCTCGGTTGTCTCGCGGTGTGCACGATGGCCGCCGTGCTCTCCTTCGCAATCTCGACCCAGCCGTGGCACGATCGGTGCGGCCTCTGGATGTGGCTCGCCGTGGCCGGCATCCCGGCGAGCCTCGCGGCGTGGGCGAGCGCTCCGGGCGCGACGTCCCTGCAGTCGGGAATCGTCACGGCGCTCGTCGTCGGGGCGATCGCGATCGACCTGGTCGCCCGTCATCTCGCCGATTCGTTCGGTTCGGTAAGCCACGATGGCGAGAGCGTGATCTTCGTCGCGGTGGCGCTGCAGATGTTTCTCTTCGTCGCACTGACGCCGACGCCGTCGTGGATTGGCCAACGCCGGGAAGAGCAGATGACGCGCCGGCCGTCAGACGATCGAGGGGCGGCTGACTTCCAGCGAATCGTGGGACACGCTGCTCCAGCGTCCACCATCCGTCACGACCTTCTTCATGAGCCCTCCGTTCGACTTGATTGTGGGGGACCCATCCCGAGCGGAGCGCCGGTGGGAACTTTCCGCTCCCTTGCCCGGTACAACAGGACAGCAGGATCTCCCTGCCGAATCCCTCGAGGACGTGCTACCCTTCACGCCTCACCGTTCACCCCACTGAGCCGCTGCCGGGCCCTGGGCAATGTCCGAGCGGGCTTCATGCCCTGCTCTCCTGACCGGACCACCCATTCGCCCCGTTCCGCCGAAGCCGGGCCGGACCTTTCGCGTCACCTGACCACGCGGGGGCCCGTTCCGTCGGAGGCGTTCCGGATCTGTACGCGTGTCCTGACCGCGCGAAACAGTTTGCACAGCTATGCGGCCGCTTCACGCTCGAGCTTCATTTCAAGTAGAGCGTCCCGATGACCCATCGAGTTTCACGTCGAGCGGTGTCCATCGCCATTGCGTTGGTTGTCCAGATCAGCATCGTCTATCGAGTTCCAGTGGCCGTAACGGATCCCGTCCCCGTTCCGCTGAGCGACCCGGAGGTCGTTCTCGCCCCGCCACCCCTTGCCCGGCCTGCCCTTCTCCAGCCGACCGTCGATCCGGTGTTCGGCACGATCCTCACACGGATCACCGGCGACACCGGCGCTCCGATCGTGTCGGGCTTCGTCAACGGCGTGTGGGGAGCGGACGCGCGCCACGTCTACTCGAAGCAGCAGCCGTGGAACGCCGACGGCACGTTGATGCTCGTCCAGAACCGCAGCGGCGGCTCTCCGTCCCGCGTTTTCCTCGACGGGTCGACCTATCTCCCCGCGCTGGGTCCATGCTCCAACGACCCTCTCTACGACTATCGCTGGCATCCGAGCCGCGACTTCGCCAACACGATGATCAACGTCGACCAGGCGGGACGCGAGTTGTCGTGGTACGACGTCCGGACCTGCACCAAGACCCGCACGTGGACGCTGCCGATCCCGGTCGACTACGGCATCGGCTCCGGCGAAGGCAACTCCTCGCAAGACGGCCGCTTCGTGGCGCTCGGCGACGGAAGCCGGATGTTCGTCGTCGACATGGATCCGAAGCCACCCTACGCCCCGTACCCGAACCGACGGATCGGCCCGATCTATTCGATTCTTCCCTGCAGCCTCGCGACGACGAACCCGTCGGGGGATTGCGCCATCGGCAACGTCTCGATCTCACCGTCCGGAAAGTACGTGGATCTCAAGTTCTCCGGCGGCAGCGACGTGACCCAGGACATGCATCGCATCTTCGCCGTCGATCCCGTTACCCTCGCTCTTCGACCCCAGGTGATGGCCGGCGCCTCGCTGCGCTGCGACACGTTCCAGGCTCGCCCGAACGGCTGGATCTTCCCCCTCAAGCATGCCGACATGGCGCTCGACCCGTTCGACGGCGGTGAAGACGTGATCATCGGCGGTCGCTCCTGCCCGGGCAGCTCGATCGGGCGGGTCGTCAAGGTCCGGCTTCGCGACGGCCTCGTCACGGCACTGACCAATCCGAGCGGAGAGCCCTCCGTCCAGCATGTCTCGACGCGCAATCTCGATCGCCCCGGGTGGGCCTACGTGGGCTACTACAAGGGGGACGGAAAGAAGTTCAGTGACGAGATCGTGGCCGTGCGCATGGACGGGAGCGGCGCCGTCGAGCGGCTGTCGCACAAGCGAAGCGTCAGCTCCGGTTGCTACCGCTGCGAATCGCATCCCGTGCCCTCGCGCGATGGCCGACGCGTCCTCTTCGCCAGCAACTGGTCGGCTGACTGCACCGGGCAATGTGGGGACCCGGGGGACATCAAGGACTATGTCGTCGCCCTGCCAACGACCGGCCTCGTGGGGACCGATTCGATCGCACCGCCCGCCATCCCAACCGTCGCCCTTGCGATCGAACCGGCGCGGCCTACCCCAGCGGTGTCGAGGTTCGTCATCGACTACGTCCTCGGCGTCGACGAACGGGTGCAACTCGAGATGATCGACGCGGCCGGTCGACGCATCGAGGAACGCGACCTGGGCCGCCCGGGCATCGGCCGTCACGAGGTCCTGATCGACCGGGCGCAAGGGCTGGGCGCCGGCGTCTACTGGGTGAAGTTTCACGCCGGCGTGCGTGAAGCCGTGGGAAAAGTGATCTTCCTGCCGCGCTGATCGCCGCTCGAATGCTGCGCCTTGCGGGCGCCCTCTCGCGGGGGCGCCCCGCGGGTTGTATGCTCCGCTCGTGCGCCTTCCATGTTCGGTTCTGCTCCTTGCGGTTCTCTTCCCGATTCCGCTGGTCGCCGCGCCCCTGCGCGACGCCGGTCGTGTTGTCGCAATTCCCAACCGGCCGCGGCCTGCGTACCTGCAGCCGGTCGACGACCCGACGTTCGGCACCCGGATCCTCCGGATCGCCGGGGACACCGGGACCGCGCTGCGACTCCTCCCCGGGCACTGGGGCGCTGACGCCCGACACGCCTACTCGAAGCAGCAACCGTGGAATGCCGACGGCACATTCCTCCTGTTGCAGAACCGGGACGGCGGCACACCCTCCCGGCTGCTGCTCGACGGCCGCACCTACGCCGCGCTGCGCGAGCCCGCGCCCGGTGCGCCGCTCTACGACTATCGCTGGCATCCGGCGCGCGATCACGCAAACGTGCTCATCAACGTCGATCGCTCCGGCGAAGAACTTTCGTGGATCGATGTTCGGACGGGCTCGACCGTGCGCTCCTGGCGACTGCCGGTCCGCGTCGAGAACCTCGGCGCAGGCGAGGGCAACCCGTCGCACGACGGTCGATACGTCGCGCTGGGCAACGAGCGCACAATGTTCGTCGTCGACATGGACCCCCGGGCTCCGCTCGCGCCACGGCCGCACGGCCGGATCGGACCGCGCTACGACCTGCTTCCCTGCGAGGTCGAGCCCGACGATCCGGGAGCGAATTGCCGGATCGGCAACCTCTCGATCTCGCCGTCGGGGCGCTACATCGACGTGAAGTTCTCCGGCAAGGATGCCGCGACGCAGGACCTGCATCGGATCTTCGAGGTGGATCCGGTCACGCTGGCCATCCGGCCGCACACGATGGCCGCGGATGCCGAGCGCTGCGGACCGTTCAAGTCCCGGCGGGACGGCTGGATCTTCCCGCTCAAGCACGCCGACATGGCGCTCGACCCCTTCGACGGGAACGCGGATGTTCTCGTCGGCGGGCGATCCTGCCCGGGGTCGAAACTCGGACGCGTGGTCAAGGTGCGCCTCTCCGACGGAAAGGTCACCGCACTCACCGATCCGCGCCGCGAGGCCGCGGTCTCCCACGTGTCGACGCGCAACGTCGACCGTCCCGGCTGGGCCTACGTCGGCTACTTCACCGGCAAGGGCCGCCGGTTCAGCGACGAGATCGTGGCCGTCAAGCTCGACGGCAGCGGGGCCGTCGAGCGGCTCGCACACAAGCACGGAGCGACCACCGGGTGCTACCGCTGCGAGTCGCACCCCGTCCCGTCACCGGATGGCCGGCGCGTCCTCTTCGCCAGCAACTGGGCGGAGGACTGCGGGGCATCCTGCGGCGAGCGCGGCGACATCAAGGCCTACGTCGTCGAGTTGCCCCGCCCCTCGTCGCGTTAACGAACGACCACGAACTTGCCCTGGCGCAGGCCGTCCACCGACCGGATGCGATAAAAGTACACGCCGGTCTCCAGACGCGAACCGTCCTCGTCCCGGGCGTCCAGTTGCAGGGCGTGCGGGCCCGCCGCGGCGCTCGTCTCCGCCAGGAGGCGACGGACACGTCGACCGCGCACGTCATGCACGTCGACCGCCAGGGCTCCCGGACGCGACGTCGCGAAGGTGAGCACGCCGGTTACGAACAGCGGGTTCGGGGACACCCGCTCGATCACCGGGCGGAGATCTTCCGGCACATCCACGAGTCCGGTCGTGCCGAACTCGTAGGCGCCTCGATCGGCGAACGGGATCCCACCCAGCCCCGTGTTCGGCGTGGCCGGATCGTCGCTTGCAAAGAAGCCCTCGAGGTCCGCGGATTCGAACTGCGGCAGATCCGAGTTGGCCGCGTCGATGGCCGGCGAGCCGCCCAGCAAGCGGAAGTCACCCATCCCACCGCTGTAGAACTGCGGATCCAGCTCGAGCGTGCGCGTGTCCTGCCCGATGGCCGAAGAGTAGGCGGCCACCGTGGGGTACTCGGTGAGATGAAACCTGACCGGTCGAGCGGGGGCCGGTCCCCACAGGATGTTGTCATCGGCGACGAAGCCGTTCGTCGAGCTCGAGTCGACATACAGCTGGTACCGGCCGGTCGTCATTCCGTTCATCGCGGAGATGCAATTGGTCATGCGCTGGTTCAGGGTGTTGCCCTCGAACGAGAATCCGTCGACGAAGTTGCCGTAGGCCACGTCGTTGACATGCACGTTGTTCGTGACGCCAAGGTGGTCGAAACCGTGGTCTCCGTTGGCCCACGCGACATTGCGAACGGCGACGTTCCCGTTGGATCCGGCCTGGACGTGGAGGCCCGAGTCCTGGTTGTGGTGCAGGCGATTGCGACGGATCAAGTTCCCCGGAGCGTTGAAGAGGTAGATTCCGTTCGCCGCCCGCGCTTCCGGACGGGCGTTTCCCGACGACTCGTTCGACTCCACCGTCGTCGCCGTTGCGCCGGTCGTGAGGGCGATCCCGTGGTTGCCGTTGTTCGTAACGCGATTGCGGGCGATGAGGACTCCGGTGGTTCCCTCGGCATTGATCCCGTAGCGGCCGACCCGGTCCACCACGTTGTCCTCGATCACGTGGTTGCCCCCTCCCGCCATGAAGATGCCGCGGCTGTTGTACCAGCGGATGGACAGTCCGCGCACCGTGACCCACGAGAGTCCGTTGATGCGCACTCCGTGGCTGAGTCGACCGGCCAGAGTGGTGCGGTCCCCCGGGTTCGCCCCGCCAAGGTTGACGTACAGCCCCACCCCGGGCACGGAGCGAAAGCTGCCGACCGGCACGGAGTCGGCGCCGCCCGCGAACGGCACGAGGCGAACACCGTCGGCGAGGACCTGCAGCACGCTCCAACTCGCGCTCGCCGCGAGCCACGTGGTGTTCGCCGCGGGGCTCCACTGCGCGGGGTCCGAGAGGTCGACGGACCCGTCGAGAATGACGGGATTGACCGGCGATCCGAGACCTTCGATCACGAACGGGCTGCCCTGTGCCCCCGATGCAGGAACGTCGACCTGCTCCGTGTAGCGCCCGGGCCAGACCCGAATCGTCGTGCCGGGGCCATTCCGGGCAGCAACGGCGGCCGAGATGGTGCAGTACGGCTCGCTCGCGCTTCCCGGACCGGTGTTCGAGCAGGCGCTGCTCTGCACGTCGACATAGTAGGTTCCCGCCGCTCCAACACGATCGCTCGAGCCGGACAGTGTGGAGAGGACGACTCCCACCGCGAGAAGGGTGCGACCATACTTCAGGCTCGGTCGGTTCATGGGGACGACTCCTTGGCTTGCTGCGGTTTGCCCCTCGGCGGGTCGGGGGCGTGGGGTGGGCGGATTCAAATCGTTCCGGAACACCCGGGCGATGGCCTGCGCCTCGGTGTCGAGTTGTTCGCGCAGGTAATAGAGGCACTGGAAGACGAGATACGCGAATAGTCCCACCGCGCTCACGATGAGGACCAGCGTCGGGGCCATCCGGCCAGAGAACGCCTCGATGGCGTACGCCGCCGCGAGGAGCGGGAGCGCCACGATGAACATGCGGAAGCCCTTCAGGGGCCTCAGCAGCGCGGCCGCACGTCCCCACTCGGCGGAGCGACGCGGCGGAACTCCGTCGGGCAGGCGCTCCCCTTCGCGCACGCGCTTGTAGAGGATGTAGGCGGCGAGGTGCTGATTCTCGTCGATCGCGTTGGCGAGGATGACGGTCACGAAGCCGGCGACGAGGACGCCCGCCCAGTCGCTGCGCATGTATTCATGCGCTGCGACCGCAATGAACAGTCCGGGCTCGACGAGGCGGTGGTGCATGCGGTCGAGGAAGATGCCGCGCGCGTTCTGCGTACCGGTCAGGCGGGCGAGCTCGCCATCCACCTTGTCGAGCAGGAAGGCGCAATAGAGGACCACGAACCCGAGGGCATTCAAGCCCGGTGCAGCCGGAACGATCAACGCTGCGCCCACCACACCCACGAGGAGCATCGCGACGGAGGCCTGGTTCGCGGTCACGCCGAGGGCGATCCCGACACGGGTCAGGTGGATCGACAGGTTGCGATGCACGCGATACCAGCCCGGGTCGACATCCTTGCCGGCCTGGGCGATCCGGCGCTGTTCCACCCGGTCCATGGCGGCCTCCTAATTCTTGAGCGTCGCGAGCGGGCGGAGCCGCGCCACGGGGTGGACGATGCCGTTCTCCTCGAGGCACCGCATGAGACCTTCGACCGGCCTTGCCGTTCTCACCGGAAGTGACTCGGTCGAGATCAGCGCACCGTTCCGGCCGCGGCCGGTTCGCACGCGGGTCATCACGTTTCCGGTCACGTTCAGTCGCCCGGACCGGCGCCACAGGTCGATCAGGTTTCCGCCGCCGTGGTCGTAGGAGTGCAGCTCTGGGGCGGCGTCCGTCGCCCCGAGACCGATGAACGAGGGAACGTCGTGCGCTCCGGCGACGATGGCCGGACCGCCGGGGTCGACGCGGCAGGCATTGTGCCGGGCGACCCACGCGGTGCCGTCGCCCCAGGGCTCCTCCCCCACTCCGTTGTGCGAGATGTCGCAGTGGAGCTCGACACCGAGCTTCGGCGTGAAGGTCTCGCGCAGGGCGTCGCGGATCGCCGCCACCGTCGCGAGCCGGTAGACGGAACCGAAGTTCGTCGCCATCGCGATCGCCTGGCGCAGGCGCACGCCCTCCGGCGACGAGGCCGCGAATGCCGTCGCGCCATTCTCCCGGAAGTGGAGCTCCCACCGGCGAGCCAACGAGCCGGGCCGGCCCGCCGTCGCGTAGTGGTGCAGGAGCTTGGACAGGAAGTACAGGGGTGCGCGCGGACCGCGCAGACTCTTCCGCCGCGAGAAGTGATGGAGCAGGATGCTGCCGAACGGACCCGGGCCCAGGTGGTACATCACGGCGACGCGATTCGGCGTCAGGCCCCACGCCGCGGCGCGGACGGGGTCGCTGACCTGGTCGACCACCTGCAGCTCGAGGAAGTGATTCCCACCGAAGTTGAGGCCCATCTCGCACCGCCCGAGCGCGGTCGCCTTGAGTAGCGTCGGAACCACGTCGGCCCACGGGTCGCCCTGCTGCGGCACCTCGACACGGCCCGAGGACTCCAGGCGATCGAGCACCGAGGAATCGAAGTCGTAGCGCTCGAGTGCCGCCCGTCCACCCTCCAACGCCGCCCCTGCGAGGGCGGACGCCGGAAGGCTGTAGCGATTCCGGTCGAGCACGTGTCCTGCGGCGTGCGCGTTGATGCGGCGGAAGAACTCCACGGCCCGGGCAGGCGTCACGTCCTTCGCTTCGAGGTCGGTGAGCACGACCCCCATTCCGTCGTTGACCGCCACCGACGTGAACTCGGGCACGATCATGTCGCGGGTGGTGATGGCCAGGCTCGACGGCACTTCGGCCTTGTCCTTCTGGTGCAGGTCCGGAAGGGCGAGCACCGACTCGACCCATGGCAACTCGGCGATGGCCTCGAGGCGGGCCAGCAGGTCTTCGTCCAGCGGCTCGTCCGCCTTGAGGACCGTCAGCTTGGACCGTGTCCCGGGGCGCGCGATCGCTTCACTCGTCACGCTCATGCTCATCGTGTGGCTCCGTTCTGAAGGTTGCGCCGTCGATCCCATCCGCTTGCCGCCTGCAATGACTTTGAGTTCCGCCGAGATGGTCATGACGCAGCCCGACCGGCCGAACCCGGTGGCGACATCCGGCGCGGACCCAGGAACGATTGAACGACGCCGCGAAGGACCCGGATTTCCGTGGCCGACAAGGCGCGCGTCCACCAGAGGACGAGGCCGTAGGTCACCGCGGCCGCGCCGGCCAACAGGAACGGGGACAGCGCCCGCCCGGCGAAGATCCAGAGTGCGGCGATCGACACCGCGGCAAGGGGACGGAACGCATCGCGGGCGATCTCTCCCGCTCGAACGTAGGCGCCGAGCGCGTGCAGGCAGACGAGCCAGATCACGGCTTCCGCGCCGAGGAACGCAAGGCACGCCCCGACGAAGCCGAACTGCGGAATCAGCGCGGCGCACATCGCGGTGTTGACCGCGAGTCCGGCGAGAACGGCAATGAGGTAGGTGCGCTGACGGTCGACCGCGGCCAGGACGTAGCGGGCGCTGTGGTTGAGGAAGACCAGCGTCAGGCCGAAGCTCATGATGCGGAGCGCCGCGGCGGCACTCTCGAACCCGTGTCCGTCGAAGAACAGCGCGATCAGCGGATCGGCCAGGACCGCGAGCCCGAGCGTCAACGGAAGCGCCATGAGGAACTGCCACTTGAACGCCCGTCGCAGGCTGCCGTTGAGGTCCGGGACGGCCTGCTGCGCCCGCCGCGCGAGGGACGGAAACATCGCCATGCTGAGCGCCGCGGCCGCGAAGGTGAACGGTTGCGACAACAGGTACGCGACGTGAAAGCAGGACACGTCGACCGAAGTCGCCATGCCCTTGAGCATGAGCAACCCGATCCGCCCGTACAGGACGACCGCGAACAGCGCGAGCCCGAAGGGCAGCCCCTCGCGGAGCAATGCCCGCAGGCGCCTGAAGTCGAGGCCGAGGATCGGCGCCGGATACTGGCGGCGGACGATCCACGCGCCCACCGCAAATCGCAGCGCGAAGGCGACGACGGCCGCGCCCAGGAGAGCCGGCAGGCCGGCGTCGAGAACGATCGCCCCCGCGACGAGGGCGAACCAGGCCAGCTGGCTGACGAGAAGGAGACGAGCTTCGAGATCGAGCCGCTCGTGCGCACGCAGCACCCAGATCGAGACGTCCTGACCGAAGTCGAGAAGCGAGGCCGCGATCACGATGAGCAGGAGCAGGGTCTCACCGGGGCCGAAGAGGGTCGGCGTAAGCACCGCCGCCACGAGGACGACGAGCGCACCGAGGATCGTCCGCAGCAGGATCGCATCGCCCATCAGGCGCGGGCCGGCCTGCGGGTCGCGTGCGATCTCGCGGGTGACGATGATCCCGATCCCGGCGGTGCTGAGGTTCGATACGAGCGGAATCAGGGCATAGAAGTACGCATACTGGCCATAGCCCTCGGGACCGAGCGCCCGGCCGAGCAGGATCATCGCGCCGACGTTGATGACCGCGCTCGCGGCCTGGGAGACGATCCGATACATGAAGTTGCGGCCGACCAGGAGCGCGCCGCGCGGCTCTTCGGTCGTCTGCAGTCGTGGCGCAGTGCGCCGGACCCGCGGCCCGGACTCAGCGACCGGTTCGCGAAGGGCTGGCAAGCCGCTCATGCGATCGCTCCGGGATCGAGGGTTCGCGGGCCGGCGTCACAGCCGGGCCCAGGGACTGGTAAATGTCTTCGAGGGAGTCGATGATCGAGCGCTCGTCGAACTGGGCGAGGGCAACCTCGCGACCGCGAGCCCCCATGGCGGTGCGCAGTGCCGAGTCCCGCAAGAGGAGTCCGAGCGCTTCGCTGAATCCGTCCACGTCGCCAAGCTCGACCGTGAATCCGGTGTAGCCGCTGCGGATCGCCTCGCGCGTTCCAGGGACGCGGGTGCCGACGACCGGCAAGCCGACGGCCATCGCCTCCAGCACGCCGCGGGGCATCCCCTCCTTGCGCGAGGTGAGGACCGCGATGTCGCTCTGCGCCAGCAGTTCGGGGATGTCCTCGCGATAGCCGAGAAACTCGACGGTGCCGGTGATCCCGAGCTCGTCGCAGCGCTTCCAGAGGTCCCGCTCGAGCTCCCCCGTTCCCACGAGCCAGAGTCGGAGCGGCGCTCCGGCGTGCACCACGCGGGCCACCACGTCCAGCAGGAAGGCGTGGTTCTTCACCGGCTCGAAACGGGCGACACAGATGACGACCGGCGGAGTGGTGCTCGCCGGGCGTGACAGCACCGGCTGGAATCGATCGAGGTCGATTCCGTTGCCGATGTGCCGGCGTCGATGACGGGGTCCGATCCCGTGCTGCTCGGCGATCGCGAGATCGCTACGGTTCTGGGTCAGCAGCGTGTGCGTGACGAGCCCCAGCGCCCACTCGGCCAGCCGCGACGGCCCGCGGAGGAACCAGGGTAGGTCATCATCGAAATGGAATCCGTGCACGGTGTGAACGACGACCGGGACACCGACCAGGCGTGCCGCGATCCGACCGACCGCCCCAGGCACCGAACAGTGCGTGTGAACGATGTCGGGACGGAGGGACCGGAACAGGCGCATCAGTTGCGCCAGCGCGAGCACGAGTCGCCGCGGATCGATGCCCCGCGGCAGGTCCACGACGTGAACCGGGATGCCGAGCTTCTGCAGCCCGAACACGTGCGCGCCGGCCATGCAGACGATGTGGTTATCGATGCCGCGGCGCCGCAGCGCGAGGACACGCTCCCGCAGCAGGGTGTCGGCCGAGGAGCTGAGGTTGATCACGTCGATGACGATCATGGGTTCTCTCCCGGGGACAGGCGCTGCCAGGCGCCATCGTCCGGGGCTCGGAACCTCGCCCCGGCGGTGGCGGCACACGCCAGTGCGAGAAACATCCAGTAGTGGCGGAAGTGAAGCTTCTCGATCACCGCCGAGTGCACCGCGGTGGCAACGAGGCCACCCACGAACGCCGCTCGAAGCACGGCGAGGCGATGCCGCGTGCTTGCCAGGCGCTTTTCGTCCCCACCCCGCCGCGGCCCTCCCCGTGTCGTGAGCACCAACCAGATCGGAAGAATCGTGGCCGCGAGCAGGCCGACGAAGGCGATCGGCCCGCGCTCCACGGCGTACGCGACATAATCGCTATGGGCTTCCTTGGCCCTGAACGAACCCCTGGGGCGCACGCGGTGCCCGATCTCGACGGTCTGCAACGGGCTGTTGCCGGGTCCGATCCCGAGCGGACGGGCGCGGAGTTTCGCCGTGAGCTGGGCCCAGATCGCCTGGCGCCCGACCGAACTCTTGTCCACGCGGCCGAGCACGCTCCCCCGGTCGACCTGTGCCGAAACCGCGGGGCCGAAGCCCCACTCGGCATTGGCCCAGACTGCGAGTACGAGCGAGGCCATCACGAGCGCCAGCATTCCAACGCGGCGCGCCGGAGATCCCTCCGCGCGCAGGACCCAGATCCCGAAGGCCACCGTGAGGCCGACGACGAGTGCGAGGAGGCTGCCATTGGACTTGGTGGTCAGCACCCCGACGAGAAGCAGGGCGATCGCGGATGCGATCACGACGCCGCGGGATTGCCCGATCAGGCTGAGCGCAACGAAGACGCTGAGAACGAGATAGTCGGCGCAGAGGTTCGGATTGCTGAACGGACCCTGCGGTCGGTAACCCTCTGCCGAAAGGAGGCTCCCGGGGAAGCCGCCGGCCAGGACAAGTTGCGCGAGGCAGAGCACCGCGACGGCGGCCGCTCCGATCACCCAGGCCGACCGAAAGGCCCGGAGGTCGCCGTGACGGCTCATCACCGCGACCAGGAGGATGAACCAGGCGTAGAGATAGAGATCCTGGACGAGCGTCAGGACGGCGAGCTTGACCGAGTCGGCGTTGGAGACGGCGAGCAGCGAGCCGATGCCGACGAGGACCGCGGCACCGCCGAAGGGCAGCGCGACGTGCACCGGCCGGAACGTCAGTGCTGCGGCGAAGGCGACGAACGCGCCCAGGTTGACGACGTCGAGAAGCGTCACCTGCGACGGGCCGGTGGGCAGGATGACCGGAATAAGCAGCGCGGCCAGCACGAGGTATGCGCTCCAGCCCCGTCCAGAGAACGGCGCGGTGAGCGTCCGGTCCGCCGTGCGCGGCCCCGCCAGTGTGAAGCTCTCGGTCCTCATGTGCTGGCGATGCGGGCGGAGGCGTACACGCCCTCCTCTTCCGGAAGCTCGAGCGATCCCGGCGGAGCTGCGCTTCCCCCCGCCGCGTTGGCATTGACCTCGGCGATGAACCGCCGCATGCGCTCCACTTCCTCCCCACGGCGCGCGCTGCGGCGATTGACCACTTCGGCGGCCATCAGGATCCGCGGATGACGCGTCTTCCACACCAGCTCGTGGTCGTTGAACAGCTTCTCGAACAGGCGCTCGCCCGGGCGCAATCCGGTGATCTCGATCTTGATGTCGCGATCGGCCCGCACGCCATAGCGACGAACCAGCGCATGTGCCAGGTCGACGATCCGCACGGGCTTACCCATGTCGAGGACGAACGTCTCGCCGCCCCGGCCCATGGCCGCCGCCTCGAGGATGAGCTGGACCGCCTCGGGCACCGTCATGAACCAGCGCGTGGCATCCGCGTGGGTGACGGTGATCGGACCGCCGCGCTCGATCTGCTCGCGGAAGAGGGGCACGACGCTGCCGCTGCTCTCGAGCACATTGCCGAAGCGGACGGTGAGGCACTTCGACGTCGACCGGCCCGCGACCTCCTGGACGGCGAGCTCGGCAAGGCGCTTGGTCGCGCCGAGGACGCTGACGGGCTCGACGGCCTTGTCCGTCGAGATGAGCACGAAGGTGCCGACACCGGCCTGGTCGGCCGCTTCGCACACCGTCCGCGTCCCGACGACGTTGGTCTTGTAGCCCTCGCCCGGATTGATCTCGAGCATGGGTACATGCTTGTAGGCGGCGGCATGGAACACCAGGTCGGGGCGCGTCCGGGCAAAGATCTCGGCCACGCGAGTGGCATCGGCCACGTCCCCGAGCACGGGGTCGAGCTTCATGTCCGGATAGCGGGCACGCAGTTCCCGCTCGATGTTGTACAGGCTGGGTTCGTGCTTCTCGAAGAGGACCAGCCGGGCCGTTCCGCAGGCCGCGAGCTGACGGCAGATCTCCGAACCGATGGATCCCCCCGCACCGGTGACGAGCACACAACGGTCGGCGTAGTGGTCTCGCACGGCCGCGAGATCGACCTCGACGGCATCGCGGAAGAGCAGGTCCTCGGCGCGCGGCTGGTCGAACTCGGGTGAAGCGACGTTTCCGCTCGCGGCAGTGCGATCCTCCACGACGATGCGCACGGCGGCTCCCGAGGCACGACAGCTGCGCGTGGCGGCGTCGAGGCGATGGGCGGGCACGCCGGAGCGGACGAGCACGATCTCGTCGGGCTGACGGGTGCCGAGGACGGCTTCGAGCTCGTCATAGCTCCCGAGGATGGGCACGGAGTGAACGCGCAGTCCCGCCTCCGAGGGGCGCCCCCCCACCAGTCCCACGACTTCGAACGGGTGGCCCGGCGTCTGCAGCAGTTCCCGGACCACGCGCTCGGCGGCGTCACCGGAACCCACGACCAGCGTGCGCCGCGTGCTCGGCGTCCGATCCCGGAACTCGCGCTGGGCGCGCCGGACGATGCGCACACCGACCAGGCCGAGGATGCAGAGCACGAAGTCGACCATGATCACCGCGCGCGGATAGGTCATGAGCGCCGGCACGAGTCGCGTGATGGCGAAGAACGTGCCAGTCCCCAGCGCCGCCGCGGTGAGGATGTTTCCCACTTCGCGCAATCCAACGTAACGCCAGCGGTCCCGGTCCAGGCGGAACGCCCACAGCCAGGCCAGGCGCACGGCAAGCAGGATGGGCAGGCCGAGCAGGATCACGTCGAACGTCGCGGCTGTGAGCGCCCCATCGAAGACCAGCCACATCGCGCCGAGGTTCGCGACGACGGCGACGGCGGCCTGGACGGCAAGGGCGGCGAGCCTGTGGACGCCCGCGAGGCGATTGAGCACCTTTTCGATCTTCTGCGCCGGCCACGCGAGCGTCATCAGCGTCGCGAACACGATCTTCATGTCGTAGCCCATGCTGGCCCGGCTGACATAGATTCGCGCGAGACGGATCTTGTCAGGCATGATTGCGTTGACATAAGCCGCCTCGGGATCCGCCTCGGCGGCCAGGCGCCCGGCTTCGTCGCGATAGACGAGGGAAGCCACGTCGGTGATCCCGGGGCGAACGCGCAGGATCTCGCGGTAATCGTCTTCGTAGAGGCGGGCGTACTGCGCCAGCTCGGGACGTGGCCCCACGAGGCTCATGTCCCCACGCATCACGTTGATGAGCTGGGGCAGCTCGTCGAGTTTCGTCCAGCGCAGGAACGCGCCGACGCGAGTGACGCGCGCATCCGTCGCCGAGGTGAAGCCGGGGCCGAGGCGATCGGAGCCCGCGACCATGGTGCGGAACTTCAGGATCATGAAGGGACGGAAGTCGCGCCCCAGGCGTTCCTGGCGGAACAGGACGGGTCCACCCCCCTCGCGCCGGATGGCCAGGGCCACCAGTGCATAGACGGGTGACAGCACGACGATTCCGGCCGTGGAAAGAACGAAGTCGAGGAGCCGTTTCATCGCTTGCCTGCTTCCGCGACTTCACGCACCGCGCAAACGACCCGGGCGACGTCCGCCTCGGTCATCTTTGGATAGATCGGCAGGGAGATGATGTTGGTGAATGCAGCCCGTGCCTGGGGATAGTCGTCCGGCTCGTATCCGTACTTGTCCCGCCAGTAGGAGTGGAGATGGAGCGGAATGAAGTGGACGGACACACCAATGCCCCGCTCAGCAAGGCGCTCGATAAACGTGTCCCGGTCGATCGCGAGGACCGCGGGGTCGAGCCGGATCACGTAGAGGTGCCAGGCATGCCCCGGCTCGTCCTCGACCTCGGGCGTCAGAACCCCGGCGACATCGGCGAGACCGACGGTGTACGCCCCGGCGATGTCCGATCGCAGTGCCCGGAACATGTCGCTCTTCCGCAATTGAACGAGTCCGAGCGCCGCCGCCAGATCCGGCAGGTTGGCCTTGAGTCCGGGAGCGACGATGTCGTACTTCCAGGACCCGCCGGGCGCATGCCGCTTGCACGCATCCTTGTTCATGCCATGCAGGCGCATGATCCGCATGCGTTCGGCGAGATCGTCTCGGTCGGTCGTGATCATCCCACCCTCGCCGGTCGTGATCGTCTTCGTCGCATAGAAGCTGAAGCACGTGATGTCGCCGATCGTCCCGACCATCTTCCCGCGATAGCGGGTCGGCAGAGCGTGAGCGGCATCCTCGACGACGGCCAGTCCATTTGCGCGCGCGAGGCTCATGAGGGCGTCCATGTCGCAGGCCTGCCCGGCGAAGTGCACCGGGAGGATCGCCCGCGTTCGGGGCGTGATCCGCTCGGCGACGCGGGCCGGATCGAGATTCAGCGTGTGCGGATCGCAGTCGGCCAGGACCGGGATGGCTCCCAGGTGCTCGACCACTGCGGCCGTGGCGGTGAAGGTCATCGGGCTGGTGATCACCTCATCCCCCGGACCGACCCCGACCGCCTGGAGCGCGAGATGCAGGGCCGAGGTGCAGGAGTTCACGGCCAGAGCATGCCGGGCCCCGACATAGTCGGCGAAGTTCTCCTCGAATCGGATCGCCCGCGGTCCGCTCGTCAACCAACCCGAACGCAGGCAGTCGACGACCTCCGCGATTTCTTCCTCGCCGATCGAGGCTTGTGCGAAAGCCAGGAACGGCGACTCCGAAGTGCCGGCGGGCTCATGCTGCCTGGTCGCCGGTGACGCACCCATGGCCTCAGGCGGGATGTGCAGCGACATGACTCGACACCTCCCGCGCAAAAGTGTCCGGTTCGTCCTCACCGGCCTCGTTGAGAACGATCCCCAGGATATTGGCGTCGGCACGTCGCAATTTCTCGACCGCGTTCAGCACGGTGGACGCCGGCACGGATCCGGCCCGCACCACGATGAGGACGCCGTCGGCCTGGCCGGCGAGTCCGACGGTCACCCCCGCCCGGGTCACCGGCGGTGCATCGATGAGCACGAGGTCGAAGATCCCGCCGAGGTGATCGAGGAGCAGGGCAAAGCCCTCGCGGTGCCGCGGCGCGATCAGGTCGCACTCGCGCTGTCCAGCCGTCAGCACCTTCAGGTTCGAAACCCCGGTGTCGGAGAAGTAGCTGGGGATCTGGCTCGAAAGGAACGGGCGCTTGAAATATTCGCGCATGGGGCCGTACACGAGCTCGTCGATGACCCCGTCGCTCGACTCGATCGCGCGGCCGCCGGCGGCAGCCCGATGCGGCTCGGCCAGTTCGGTGAACCGTCCTTCCGGGAGCCGCAGGGCGACGAGGCGGGCGAGACGATCGCGTACCTGCGTCCGCAGCGCCGCGAGAAGTTCACCGGGCGTGAGCCACGACAGCGCCCGTAGCACGTCGCCGTAGGGGCGGCCGCTCTCCTCGTGGATCCGCACCCCCTCCTCGTTCTGTGCCGCCGTCAACCGGCCTTGCTCGACCAGCACTTCGCCGAGACGCTTCATGGCCGGACCATCGGGGCAAGCAATCGAATAGATGGACCCCTTGACGAAACGCAGGGTGTAGACCTGATCCCCTTCCCGCACTTCAAGGTCGCCGGTGCGACGCTGGGCGCGCAGGATCTCGAACCAGTCGCCGAGACCGAACTGGAGGGGATCCTCCTTCATCGGTTCCACCAGGTAGACTTCCTCGATCAGCTCCGTCAGGCCCCGTCGCGCCTGCAGCCCAAAGGCGCGTCGCAGGGAGGGATTTCGCGGGTCGGCGTCGATCAACAGGACGCTTTCATCGCTCGCGCAGGCCAGCGCACGGCCCGCCTGCGCGACGACGGAGGACGTCCCCTCGCCCGGTGTGCTGCTGGTGATCAGCAACTTGCGGCAGCCCTTGGTCGCAAGCCCCGCGACAACGGTGGCCAGCGAGGTGTTGCTTCCGAGTTCGTTCGCCATCGCATGCCCTTTCTGCGGGTAGAGCTTCATGGCCGGCTCACGCCCGCCTGGGGATGACAGCCAGGACGGGCAGCCCGAGAAGTTGCTCCGCCTCGTGGGCGCCGAGAATGGTTCGCTGGCGGGAGTTCGTCAGCAGGACCAGGCCCAGGGCGGCCAGCACGCCGGCGGCAAGACTGACGGCCAGGTTGACGAGGCCGCGCGGTCGGATGGGGTTTGCCCCGACGATGGCCGGCGCCACGATCGACACCACCGGAATCACCAGCTGACGCCGGAGATCGAGTTCCGTCGTGCGCGCGACCAGTCGCTGGTAGATCCCTTCGTCCACCGCGAGCTCGTTCTGGAGCGAAGCCCGTTCGGGCGTCGGGCGCGCCTGTCCAAGGGCGTAGCTCGTCCCCGGGGCCCCAGGACTCCGCTGGCGCAGGGCTTCGGCCTCGGCCGCAAGTGCCACGACCTTCGGATGCTTCTCGCGATACGTGCTCCGGGCGGCGGCCAACTTGCTCTCGGCCGCGTTGAGCTCCTTGCGATGGCTCGCCAGGTCC
>JBKJNH010000185.1:0-3449 GCA_046596055.1 Candidatus Eiseniibacteriota bacterium | reverse complement strand
AGTATGGCGGCCGCCCCGAGGCCGGTCAAATGGGGCTTGGCGTGCCGGCGCCCGCCCCGCTACAGTGCGCGGGACCCGGTGTCCCGAATTGCCGTCCGGACCGCCCCACGAGGAGAGCTCGATGACCGCGTACAAGATGCGGCTCCGCCGCAAGAAGGCCAAGCAGACGCAGAAGAAGCTCAAGGACAAGGCCAAGGCCCGCAAGAAGGCCGGCCAGAAGCGCCGCTAGGCTTCGACCCGCCCGGCCCCCGCCGGTCGGCGCAGTCAGGTCCCTCGAGGCGCGTCGCGGGCGGTCCGTTCGGCCCCCGACGTCGCCCAGGCGGCCAGCCCCAGGATCAGGACCCCGCGGCCCGCCTCGGTCGCCAGCGACGAGAGTTGCCCCCCAGGCCCCGCCATCAGCAGTCCCGCCAGCACCAGCGCCGCGCCGACCAGGCGCGCCAGCGCGAAGCCCTCGGCGCACTCCCGCCGCACCCACCACGCGGCGACCAGTTGCGTTGCGCCGAGCGCGACCAGCGCCGTGCCGAGATTTGCCCACATCTGGCGCAGCGCGTCGTCGGCCAGACCGTGGCGCGCGGCGCGATCGACCACACTCCAGTCGGGAATCGCGTCGGCCATGAACGCGCTGACGCCTCGCCAGTCGAATACCGCCCACAGCCCGCCCAGCGCGTCGCCCAGTCCCGAGCCCGCCAGCACCAGGGCGAGCAACGAACTCCGGCGCAATCGCAGAGGACCCGGGCTCATGGCCGGCGCGCGAGGACGATGCGATCGAAGCGCGTGGGCGCCTCGCTGCGCACGGCGAACGTGACCGTCGCGGGGGCGGCGAGGTCGTAGAACGAGAGGATCATGCGCGCCCGCGGCGGGCGCGACAGCGGGATCTCCTGGATGCGGTCGGGCGCGCCGTAGGCCGCGAGCGCGCGCTCGGGCGCATCGTCGACGCTGAGGCCGCCGGGCAGCGCGCCGGTGAACTTCGCGCCACCCTCGTCGGCCGTGCCGGTGAGGAACGACACCGACAGGATCGCGCCCTCTTCGGCGACCAGCCACACGCCGAGGTCGGGATACTGGAAGCCGATGGGCCGATCATCCTTGGTCAGGACGCGCGCGGCCGGGCCGAGGCGACGCTCGACCTCCTCGACCGGCAAGCCGAGCGGCACGGGTGCGAGTTCGAGAAAGCCCTCGATCGGGCGGGCGGACACGCGGGCCTCAGGCGCCGAGAGCGCGGCGCAGGAACTCCTGCACGCGCTTTCCGTCGGCCCGTCCCTTGACCTGCTCCATGACGATCTTCATCACGGCGCCGGCCTGCTTCATGTCGGTCGCGCCGGTCTGCGCCACGGCCGCGGCGACCAGCGCCGACAGCTCCTCATCCGGCGCCTCGGCGGGCAGGTACACCTGGGCGATGAGCAGCTCCTTCTCGGCCTGTTCCGCCAGGTCCTCGCGGCCGGCGCCACGCGCCGCCTCGATCGACTCCTTGAGGCGCTTGGCATGTCCGCGCACCAGCGCGATGACGACCTCGTCGGGAACCTCGGTGACACCGGTGCCCTTCTTCTTCTCCAGCAGGATCTGGCCGCGGATCATGCGGATCACGGAGAGCTTGAGCTCGTCCTTGGCCCGCATCGCGTCCTTCATCTCGTCGGTGAGGCGTTGCTCGAGGCTCATGCTTCCTCCGCGTGGTTGCAGCCCGATAGACGTCGGGGACCGGCCGCATGCGCGTCCGGTCCCCGCAGTGCCCCTGCCTGGCGCGCGAGGCGCGCCAGTGCAGTTGCTAGGCCGCCTTCTGACCCCCGGCGCGGGTCACGCCGCCGGACGAGATGCGCATGCCGTAGAACGAGCGATAGACGAAGAACAGCGCGATCAGCGCGAGCACGACGCCGATCGGGCGAGTCACGCCCGGGTTCGCCACGCCCATCTCGACGGCCAGCACGCCGAACAGCGTGGTGAACTTGATGATCGGGTTGAGCGCCACCGACGACGTGTCCTTGAACGGGTCGCCCACGGTGTCGCCGACGATCGTCGCGTCGTGCAGGGGAGTCCCCTTCTCGTTCAGCTCCACCTCGACGATCTTCTTGGCGTTGTCCCACGCGCCGCCGGCGTTGGCCATGAACATGGCCTGGTACAGCCCGAAGATCGCGATCGAGATCAGGTAGGCGACGAAGAAGATCGGGTCGAAGAACGCGTACGCCAGCGTCAGGCAGAAGATCACGATGAAGATGTTGAACATGCCGGCCTGCGCGTACTTCGTGCAGATCTCGACCACCTTCTTCGAGTCCTCGATCGACGCGGCTTCGCGGTCGAGCTTGATGTTCTGCTTGATGAACTCGACCGCGCGATACGCGCCCGTGGTCACCGCCTGGATCGAGGCACCGCAGAACCAGTAGATCGTCGCGCCGCCCATGATCAGGCCGAGCAGAACGCGCGGCTCGAGCAGGTCGAGGGAGAAGTTCGGCATGTCCTTCTGCAGCAGCAGGATGATCGAGAAGATCATCGTCGTTGCGCCGATCACGGCGGTGCCGATCAGCACCGGCTTGGCCGTGGCCTTGAAGGTGTTGCCCGCGCCGTCGTTGTCCTCGAGGTAGTGCTTGCCCTTCTTGAAGTCGGGCGTGAAGCCGAACTTGTCCTTGATCTCCTGGACGATGCCCGGGCGGGTCTCGATGTTCGACAGCTCGAACACGGACTGCGCGTTGTCGGTCACCGGGCCGTACGAGTCGACCGCGATCGTCACCGGGCCCATGCCCAGGAGGCCGAACGCGATCAGGCCGAAGGCGAACACCGCCTCGTGCGACATCGTCGCGGCCAGGCCCTGCTGCGCCGTCAGCCAGCCGACCAGCATCAGGAGCGCGATGGCGCCGCCCTTCCAGAAGCACGAAAAGTTGCCGGCCACCAGGCCCGACAGGATCGTCAGCGACGCGCCACCCTCGCGCGAGGCGTTGACGACCTCGGCCACGTGACGCGAGTGCGACGAGGTGAACGCCTTGGTCAGCTCGGGGATCACGGCGGCGGCCAGCGTGCCGCAGGAGATGATCACCGACATCTTCCACCAGAGACCGGGCGCGGTGGCGTCGAGGTGACCGAGGATCAGCCACGAGACGCCGAACGTGACGGCGATCGACAGGATCGAGGTGAGCCACACGAGGCTGGTCAGCGGCGCCTCGAAGTCGATCTTGTCCTTGCCCGCGTTGGCGCTGCGCGCCATCGCGTGGTTGATCTGGTAGCTCACGATCGACGTCAGGATCATGAGCACGCGCATGACGAAGATCCACACCAGGAAGTCGGCCTGGAACTGGGGGAACACGGCGAGCGCGATGAACGAGATCAGCGCGACGCCGGTCACGCCGTAGGTCTCGAAGCCGTCGGCCGTGGGGCCGACCGAGTCGCCGGCGTTGTCACCCACGCAGTCGGCGATCACGCCGGGATTGCGCGCGTCGTCTTCCTTGATCTTGAACACGACCTTCATC
>JBKJNH010000332.1:0-24967 GCA_046596055.1 Candidatus Eiseniibacteriota bacterium | reverse complement strand
CTCGATCCCGTGCTGGCGCTCCGTGCGACGCGGACGGTCGAGGCGGGTTCGCCCGTCACGTTGACGTTTGCCCTCGTGGCCGGCGCGGATCGCGCCGCCGTGCTTGCGGCACTGGCGCGCGCGCGTGGCGAGGGCGGAGCGTCGATCCTGTCCGGCGCCCGTTCGCGCGGCAACGCGCGACGCGACGAGACGGCGGGGTTGCTGGCCATGAACTTCGCCGGTGAGGCCGCGCCGGTCGATGGAGTGGTGGAGATCGCGCCCGTGGCGCACGCCCTGGCGGGCGCACCGGCGGCGCTCGAGGCGAACGTCGATCGCGATCGCGCCGCGGCCGCGACGCTCGAGGCCTCTCTCGCGGCCGAAGCCCTGGAGTTCTGGAACGGCCACGGCGGCTTTGCGACCGGCGGTCGCGAATATGTCGTGCGATACGGCGGCAAGGGCGGAGGCGCGCGTCCGCCGCAGCCGTGGATCAACGTGATCGCCAGCGAGGACTTCGGCGGGCTGGTCAGCGAGACCGGCGCCGGGACCACGTGGAGCGTCAACTCCCGCGAACGCCGTCTCTCGCCGTGGTCGAACGACGCGCTGATCGATCCGCCGGGCGAGGCGCTCTGGCTGCGCGACGACGCGGACGGTGCGATCGCCTCGCCGCTACCGGGCCCGGTCGGCCCGCTCGCTCCGGGGGCGACGGGCGATCCGTGCGAGGCGCGCCATGGGTTCGGTGTCACGCGCTTCCGGCGTACGGCTCTGGGCTTGATGTGCAGCGCCGAGGTTTTCGTCCCGCGGCATGATCCGGTCAAGATCGTGCGCGTGACGATCACGAACCCTGGCGTGGCTGTGCGCCGCCTGTCGCTCGCCTCCTACCAGCAGCTCGTGCTCGGCGGTTTGCCGACGCATGCGAGCGGGGGGGTGGTCACCTCCGCGGCGGCGGACGGCAGCGCGCTGTACGCGCAGCGCCCGGGCGATGCGCTCTACGGCGGGCGCGTCACGTTCGGCGCGCTGGTGGGCGATGTCGCGCCCGCGTTCACCTGCAACCGCGCCCTGTTCCTCGGTGGAGCGGGCGAGGGCCTGTCAGCCCCGCGCGGGCTCACCGACCCTTCGGTGCTCGACGGCCGCACCGGCGACGACGTCGATCCGTGCTTCGCCCAGGCCGTGCGCATCACGCTCGCGCCCGGCGCCTCCGCCACCTGGACGGTTCTCTTCGGCGACGCGTCCGATCGGGTCGCCGCCGACGTCTTGCTCGCGCGCTATCGCACTCCGGGCGCGGTCGACGAAGCTCTGGCCACCGTGACCGCGTTCTGGTCCGACCTGGTCGGCGCGGTGCAGGTCACCACGCCCGCGCCCGCGCTCGATCGCATGATCAACGGCTGGGCGCTGTATCAGACAGTCGCTTGCCGCCTGTGGGGTCGCACGGCGTTCGCCCAGTCGGGCGGCGCGTACGGGTTCCGCGACCAGCTGCAGGATTCCTCGGCGCTGTTGCACTCGGATCCGTCGCTGTTCCGCGCCCAGATCGTGCGCAACGCGCGCCACCAGTTCGAGACCGGCGACGTGCTCCACTGGTGGCACCCGCCCGATGCGCGCGGCCTCAGGACCCGCTTTGCCGACGACCTGCTGTGGCTGCCGTGGCTCGCCGCGACCTACGTCGCGTCGACCGGCGACGCGACCGTGCTCGACGAGATCGCACCCTTCGTCGTGGCGCGCGAACTGGCGCCCGGCGAACGGGAGGTGTTCCTGGCGCCGAAGGTCTCGACGGCGACCGCCGACGTCTACGAGCACTGCCTGCGCGCCATCGAACGATCGCTCACGGTCGGCAACGGCGCGCATGGCCTTCCGCTGTTCGGCTGTGGCGACTGGAATGACGGCATGAGCCGTGTCGGCCACGACGGGAAGGGCGAGAGCACGTGGATGGCGATGTTCCTCCATGCCGTGCTCACCGACTTCACGCCGTTTGTACGCGCCCGCGGCGACGTCGCGCGCGCCGAACGCTACGATGCGGAGCGCCTGCGCCTGGTCGCCGCGCTCGAGTCTGCCGGATGGGACGGCGCATGGTATCGCCGCGGCTATTACGACGACGGCACGCCGCTGGGCACCGCAGAGGGCGACGAGTGCCGGATCGACGCGCTCGCCCAGGCATGGGCCACGATCGCCGGGACTGCGCCGAAGGCGCGGGCGGAACGCGCGCTGGATGCCGTCGAGGAACACTTGATCTCGGACGAAGCGGGCATCATCCGGCTGCTCGACCCGCCCTTCGAGAACACGCCGAACGACCCCGGCTATATCAAGGGCTACGTGCGGGGCGTCCGGGAGAACGGCGGCCAGTACACGCACGCGGCGCTGTGGGTCGTCCGCGCGTTTGCCGAGCGCGGCCGTCGCGATCGCGCCGCGCACCTGCTCGAACTCCTGAGCCCCGTGAGCCACGCACAGACGCCGGCGCAGGTCGCGACCTACCAGGTCGAGCCCTACGTGATCGCCGCCGACGTCTACGGCGTCGAGCCGCACGTCGGCCGTGGCGGGTGGACGTGGTACACCGGCTCGGCGGGCTGGCTGCTGCGCGTCGCACTGGAGTCCGTGCTCGGGGTCTCGATCGAGGGCGGGGACACGCTGGTCGTGAAGCCGTGCATCCCCGACGACTGGCCGGGCTTCACGTTGCGCCGCCGGCTGCCCGATGGGACGAGCTACGCGATCGACGTCCGCGGCGGAACGTCGGCCGCGGGCTCGCCCAAGTCGGCTGCCTCGGAGATCGTGTCGCGTGCGGCGCTGGACGGCTCGCCGACCCGCATCGTCGGCGGCGTGGCGCGGATTCCGCTCGTGCGCGACGGCCGCGAGCACGCGGTGACGATCCAGCTGGGGCCGCGCGCATGAGATTGCGCGCGCGGGCAGGGACGCTCGCGGTGGTGATGGGGGTGGCGGTTGCGATCGTGGTCGGCGCGCTGCCGACGGCCGGGTGCGCCACCCAGCGGGTCATCAAGGGCCAGCCGCAACTCAGCGCCGCCGGCGAGGCCTTCCTCGATTCCCTCGCCGAACGAACTTTTCGCTTCTTCTGGGAGACGACCGATTCCACCACGGGCCTCGCGCCCGATCGCTGGCCGACGAAGTCCTTCGTGTCGGTCGGGGCCATGGGCTTCGCGCTCACCGCGTACCCGATCGGCGCCGAGCGGGGCTGGACCACCCGCGAAGCGGCGGCGAAGCGCACCCGCACGACCCTCGCCTACATGCTCGCCGCGAAGCAGGACAGCGCCCGCGCCGGGTCAACCGGGTACAAGGGCTTCTTCTACCACTTCCTCCACCCGGAGAACGGCCAGCGTTTCGAGAAGGTCGAGCTGTCGACCCAGGACACCGCGATGCTCATGGCCGGCGTGCTGTTCTGCCAGAGCTACTTCGACGGCGCATCGGCCGACGAGGCCGCCGTACGGTCGCTTGCCGAGGAGCTCTACACGCGCGTCGACTGGAAGTGGGCCTCGATTCGTCCGCCCACCATCTCGCTCGGTTGGACGCCGGAGAATGGTTTTCTCGAGTGGGACTACCGCGGCTACAACGAGACGATGATCCTGTACCTGCTGGCGCTGGGCTCGCCGACGCATCCAGTGGACGACGGCGCGTGGGCGGCATACACGGCGCACTACAAGTGGGGCACCTTCGAGGGGCAGGAGCATCTCGGCTTCGCGCCGTTGTTCGGGCACCAATACAGTCAGGTGTGGGTGGACTACGCCGGCATCCGCGACAGCTCGATGCGGGCGCACGATCTCGATTATTTCGAGAACTCCCGGGGCGCGACCCTCGCGCAACGCGCCTACGCGATCCGCAATCCCTCCGCCTTCAAGGGCTACGGCGAGAGTGTCTGGGGCCTCACGGCCTGCGACGGTCCGCTCGACACCACGATGACGCTCGATGGTCGGCAGCGCCGGTTCCAGACGTACAACGCGCGCGGCGCGAGCTTCACGGATGTGATCGACGATGGAACCCTCGCGCCGACCGCGGTGGGCGGGTCGATTCCGTTCCTGCCGAGCGAGACGGTTGCAGCGCTTCGCCACATGCGGAACACCTACGGCGAGCCCCTCTATGGAAAGTACGGCTTCGTCGACGCGTTCAACCCCACGTTCGACGCGCCCGTGCGCGTGCAGCACGGCCACGTGGTCCCCGGGGTCGGCTGGTTCGACAACGACTACCTTGGCATCGATCAGGGCCCGATCCTCGCCATGATCGAGAACTACCGAAGCGGCCTCGTGTGGAAGACGATGCGCAAGAATCCGCACCTCGTGCGGGGTCTGAAGCGGGCGGGCTTCACCGGTGGGTGGCTTGATTCGACCGGAGTCGCGCGTTGATGTCGGCGAAGCCGGTCTGGGTTGCACTGCTTGCGCTTCTCCTGGCCGGCTGCGCGTCGGGCAGCCGGGACTCCAACGTCACGACCATCCGGTTCTGGGGCATGGGCCGCGAGGGCGAGGTGGTCGAGGAGCTCGCGCGCGACTTCGAGCGCGACAACCCCGACGTGAAAGTTCTCGTCCAGCAGATCCCGTGGTCGGCCGCGCACGAGAAGTTTCTCACCGCACACGTGGGCGGCTCATCGCCCGACGTCTCGCAGCTCGGGAACACGTGGATCGCGGAGTTCGCCGCCCTGCGCGCGATCGCGCCGCTCGACGAGCGCGTGGCCGCCGGCGGCGACGTGGAGCGCGACGACTACTTCGACGGCATCTGGGACACGAACGTGGTCGACGGCATCACCTACGGCGTGCCGTGGTACGTCGACACGCGGGTGCTGTTCTATCGTAGCGACCTGCTCGCCGCCGCCGGCTACGACTCCGTTCCGGGGACGTGGGAGGGCTTCCGCGCCGCGCTGGCGGCACTCAAGCGCACGATGCCCGCGGGCAGCGACGCGATCTTCCTTCCGGCCAACGAGTGGACGCAGCCCGCGATCTTTGGCGCGCAGGCCGGCTCGGCGCTGCTGGCGGATCACGATACGAAGGGGGCGTTCTCTGCCCCGGAGTTTCGCAAAGGCTTCGATTTCTATCTAAGCTTGTTCAAGGACGGCTACGCATCTCCCATGGGAAATCAGGAGATGTCGAACCTGTACCAGGAGTTCGCGCGCGGCTCGTTTGCCATGTACATCACGGGGCCGTGGAACCTGGGCGAGTTCCGGAATCGCCTGCCCGACTCGCTCCAGAACTCGTGGGCCACCGCGCCGCTGCCCGGACCCGACGGGCCGGAGTCGGGCGTCTCGACTGCCGGCGGCTCGAGCCTCGTGATGTTCCGCGCGGCGAAGCATCCCGAGGCCGCGTGGCGCTTCCTCTCCTACTTGTCCCGACCCGACGTGCAGGCGCGCTTCTTCCATCTCACCGGCTCGCTGCCGGCGCGGCGCTCGGCGTGGGGCGACTCGGCGCTGGTGGCCGACCCGCGCGCGCACGCCTTCCGCGTGCAACTCGAGCGGGTGCGCCCGCTGGCGAAGATCCCCGAGGCCGAGCAGATCTCGATCCGCCTGCAGGAGCGGGCGGAGGCGGCGATCCGTGGCGCCCAGACGTCGGAGCAGGCGCTCGCCCAGCTCGATCGCGAAGTGGACCAGATTCTCGAGAAGCGCCGCTGGCTGGTCTCGCGCGCTCTCGCGACCACGGGGTCAGGAAAGTGAGCGCCACCCGCGCGCTGCCCGAGGGCGCCCGCCGGGAGGCGCGCGCCGCGCTCTGGTTCCTGGCGCCGGCGTTGGGGCTGATCACGGTGTTTTTCGTGCTCCCGGTGCTGGCGGGGCTCGTCCTGTCCTTCACGGACTTCGATATCTATGCGATCGCCGATCCCTCGACCGCGCGCGCGGTGGGCTTCGAGAACTACCGCGCGGTCCTTGCCAATCCGCTGTTCTGGAAGGCGCTCGGGAACACGTTTTACTTTGTCCTGGTGGCGGGCCCGCTGTCGGTGGCCGTTTCGTTAGGAGCTGCGCTCCTTGTCCACGCGCGCTCGACCCGGCTGCGCGGCCTGTTCCGCACGATCTACTTCGTGCCCGTCGTGACCACGCTGGTCGCGGTCGCGATCGTGTTCCGTTACCTCGAGCACCCCAAGTACGGCCTCGTGAACTACGCGCTGGGGCTGATCGGGATTCCGCCCGTCGACTGGCTCGGTGACCCGACCTTTGCCATGCCGGCGATCGTGCTGCTCGCGGTGTGGAAGAACTTCGGCTACAACATGCTGATCTTCGTGGCCGGGCTGTCGAACATTCCCGAGGAGCAGTACGAGGCGGCGCGGCTCGACGGCGCGTCGTGGTGGGAGCAGTTCCGGAACATCACGCTGCCGAACCTCATGCCCACCTTCCTGTTCGTGATCCTGATCACGATGCTGGGCAACTTCCAGATCTTCGCCGAGCCCTACGTCATGACCCAGGGCGGCCCGCTGCGCGCCACGACGACCGTCGTGCTCCTCATGTACGAGGAAGGCTTCCGCTGGTGGCGGATGGGCGTGGCCTCGGCCATCGCCTTCGTCCTGTTCGTGATCATGCTCGCCGGAACGCTGATCCAGCTGCGCCTGACGAAGGAGCGACCCGCGTGAGCCGCGCCCGTCCCGCGATCGGCCTCCACGTCGCACTCATTGCCGGTGCGGCGATCACGCTCGTTCCGCTCGTGTGGATGCTGTCGGCGTCGCTGATGCCCGCGGGCGAGGCGACGACGTTCCCGCCGAAGCTGTTCCCGAGCACGGTCACGTTCGAGCACTACGTCGCGCTGTTCACCCGGCTCGACCTGGCGCGCCACCTCGGCAACAGCCTGTTCGTGGCGGTCTTCACGACGCTGCTGTCACTCATGATCAACGGCGCGGCCGGGTATGCCTTCGCCAAGCTGCGCTTCCGCGGCCGCGAGCCGCTGTTCCGCACGCTGCTGGCCGCCCTCGTGATTCCGGGGCAGGTGGGCATGCTGCCGCTGTTCCTCCTGCTGCAGAAGATGGGGCTCGTCAACACGCTGGCCGGGGTGATGATCCCGGGGCTCGCCAGCATCTTTGGCATCTTCATGGTGCGACAGTTCGCGCTGTCGATTCCCGACGAGCTGCTCGATGCGGCGCGCATGGACGGGGCGGGGGAGTTTCATATCTTCCGGACGATCGTCCTGCCGTTGCTGGCGCCGATCCTCGTCACACTGGCGGCGTTCACCTTCCTGTCCATGTGGAACGACTTCATGTGGCCGCTGATCGTGCTCTCGGACGAGAGCAAGTACACGCTGCCGGTCGCGCTGGCCGGACTCGTCGGCGAGCACGTGCAGGACACGGAACTGATGATGGCGGGCTCGGTGATCACGATCACGCCGGTCCTGATCGTGTTCCTGTTCCTGCAACGCGCGTACGTGCGCGGGGTCATGATGGGAGGGGTCAAGGGGTGATGCGGGTTTGGTTGATGGTGTCCGTCGCTGCCCTCGTCGTCTCCACCGTGGCTGCCGGCCCGGCTTCCCTCGCGGCTTCGCCGCGAGTACATGTCGACGACTTCGAGAATCCGGCCGGCTGGACCGCCCACCCCGCCGACGGCGTCGAGCTGAAGATCTCCTCCGACGAAGGCGTCCACGGGCGCTCGCTCAAGCTCGACTACAGGTTCGTGCGCGGCGGCGGCTACGCGGTCGCACGCAAGGCGTTCGACGTGCCCTTGCCCGCCGACTACCGGTTCCGCCTCGCGGTGCGCGGCACCGGCGGCCCGCAGAACTTCGAGTTCAAGCTGATCGATTCCACGGGCTCGAACGTGTGGTGGAACAATCGCCGCGACTTCGCCTTCCCGGCGACGTGGGACTCGATCACGACCAAGAAGCGAAAGATCGAGTTCGCCTGGGGCCCGATCGGCGGCGGCACGCTCGGGCGCATCGCCGCGATCGAGTTCGCGATCACCGCGGGCTCGGGCGGCGAGGGCACCGTCTGGCTCGACGACCTCACGCTCGAGGAGCTGCCGCCCGCGGTCGACCCGCCGCCGGCGCCCGTTCTGACGGGCGGATTCTCGAACGTGGTCGCCGACCTGGGCGGCAGCCGCGAGCTCTCGGCCGTCCGCATCCAGTGGGCGCCCGGCCGCGCCGTGCGCGACTACACCGTGGCGCTGGTCGACGACGACGGGCGCATCACCGGCGCCCCGCGCGAGGTGCGCGGCGGCAACGGCGGCAGCGACGATCTCTACTTTCCTGATGCGGAAGCCAGTTCGGTGCGCTTGCGCGCACTGGATGGCGACACCTCGCTCCAGGGCGCGGTGGTGGCGCTCGACGTGCTGCCGCCCGCGTGGGCGCCCGGCATCAACGACTTCTTCGCCCGCGTCGCCGCCGACGCCCCCGCCGGCACGTATCCGCGCGGCATCGTCGGCGAGCAGCCCTACTGGACCGCGATCGGCGCCGACCGCGACCGCGCCGAGGCGCTCGTCGACGAGGACGGGCGCGTCGAGCCGTGGAAGCAGGGGCCCTCGCTGGAGGCGTTCCTCCGGGTCGGCGACAAGCTGCGCACGTGGCGCGACGGAACCCACGCCCAGCGCCTGGTCGACGGTGACCTGCCCATGCCCATCGTCGAATGGACCACCCCGGAGGGCCTGGTCCTGACGACGACTGCGTTCGTCGCGGGGGACAGCGGGGCCGCGCACCTGCGTGTGCGCTATCGGCTCGAGAACCGCGGGAAGGCGCGCTTGGCCGGAACCCTCGGCCTGGCGCTGCGCCCCTTTCAGGTCAACCCGCCGGCCCAGTTCCTGAACACGGCCCCGGGCGCGGCGCGGGTCGACTCGATCGCCGTCTCGCCCTCGGCGATCGCGATCGCCGGCCGACCGCCCATCCACGTCACGCCGCCGGCCGATCGCGCCGGAGCCGCGACGTTCGACCAGGGCGACGCCATTGCGGAGTTCATGGTCGCGGGCCGCGTGCCGCCCACGGCGGCCGTGGCAGACCCCTTTGGCCATGCCTCGGGGCTCCTGACATGGGCGTTCGACCTGAAGCCGGGCGGGGTGCGGCAGTTCGAGATCGCGACGGCCATGGATGGTGCGGTCGCGGGTGCCGCCGCGGCGGCCAGCCCGACGGCGTTCGACAGGGCTCACCGCGCGTCCGCGGCCTCATGGCGCGCCCTGCGCGGCGACCTGCTCATCGAGCTGCCTCCGGCAGGGGAGGAAGCGCTTCAGACCTTCCGCGCCCAGCTCGGCTGGCTGCGCGTCACCCGCGACGGCGCGGCCGTCCAGCCCGGCGCCCGCTCGTACGAGCGCTCATGGATCCGCGACGGGGCGCTCAGCTCCTCGGCCATGCTGCGGGTCGGCGAGCCCGCAATCGCCAAGGAGTTTGCCCGCTGGTTCGCGCAGTTCGTTCCGGCCAACGGCGCGGTCCCCTGCTGCGTCGATCACCGCGGTCCCGACCCGACGCCCGAGCACGACAGCCATGGAGAGTTCGTGTTCCTGGTGGCCGAGGTCCTGCGCTACACCGGCGACACCGCGCTGGCAGCCGAGCTGTGGCCGGCCGTCCGCCGCGCTGCGGACCACATCGACACCCTGCGCGCGACCCGCCGCACCGCCGAGTGGCGGACGCCATCGAATGCGCACTTCTTCGGGCTGCTGCCGCCGTCGATCAGCCACGAGGGCTACTCGGCCAAGCCCATGCACTCGTACTGGGACGACTTCTTCGCCCTGCGCGGGCTGACGGATGCCTCCTGGCTCGCCTCGCGACTGGGCCACGCCGACGATGCCGCCCGCTTCGCGGCCAGCCGGAAGGAGTTCGCCGCCGACTTCGCCGCTTCGATCGTCGCCGCGCAGAAGGTGCACAAGATCGAATACGTGCCCGGCTGCGCCGACCTGGGCGACTACGACGCGACCTCGACCACGATCGCGCTCGACCCGGTCGCCGCCGGGCCCGACGTTGTTGCGCCCGCGGCGCTGGCCCGCACCTTCGAGGGCTACTGGGACTTCTTCGCGAAGCGCCGCGACGGGCTCGAGAAGTGGGAGGCCTACACGCCGTACGAACTGCGGACGATCGGCGCGTTCGTGCGTCTCGGCCAGCGCGACCGGGCAAACGAGGCCCTCGACTGGTTCCTGCGCGACCGCCGCCCGGCGGGTTTCCGCCACTGGGCCGAGGTCGTCTCGAGTGACGTGCGCAAGCCGCGCTTCCTCGGCGACATGCCCCACACCTGGTGCGGCACCGACTACGTGCGGTCGTTCGTGGATCTCCTCGCCTACACCGAAGGCGTCGGTGGGGCCGGCGGTGCGGACAGCGTGCTCGTGGTCGGCGCCGGCGTGCGGCGCGAGTGGGTGGCGGGCAAGGGCGGGGTGCGCGTGCGCAGCCTGCCGACGCCCTTCGGGCCCCTCGGCTACCGCATGAGCCTGTCCGGCAAGTCGGTCGCCGTGGAGATCGATGCCGGGGTGCGCGTGCCTGCGGGAGGGATCCGCGTGCGGCCACCCTCGGGGGGCGGCTCCGGCGGCGGCGCCGAGCAGATCGTGCGGACGCTTCCGGCGAGGGTGACCTTCCCGCTCGAGTGAGTCGAGCGACCTGGGCCGTCGGCGCGGGGCCGTCCGCACGCGTCGTGGCCCGCCTCAAAACCGATGAGATGAAAGACCAAGGCGTTGCAGCGGAACGCCATGGACCTGCAATCGAAGGCGATCACTGAACTGGTCTCAAGACCAGTTGGAGCGAGTCGACGGCGACTTGCGCCGGCGCAAGATTGACATAATTGTTCGCCCTGGCAGGCTGAGTGCATGAGCCCGCTCCCGCGGGTTCCTCAACGGGACACGTCGAGCTCCCGACGCTCCACGTGATCGCCTACGACACCGCGCTGACCGACGGGACGTACTGCCGCCCGTGGGCGATCCCGGCCGTCGGCGTCATCGCGGCTCGATCGTCGATCAGCCCGCTGACCGGACTCCCGTTCGTGCCGGCCTGGCCGTCGACGTGGGGCGAGATCGAGGCTGTGTCCGGGCAGGGCATCTGCAGGGTGGACGACTAGTTTTACTAACCTGTTGCAGCGGAGCGTTCTGGGCGTGCGCTCGAAGGTGACCACTGAACTGGTCTCAAGACCAGTTGGAGCGTCGGGAACCGCTCGAGGTCAGCTCTCGCGATCCGGAGCCGCGCGCTTTCTCGCCGCCGCCAGGTAGGCGGGTCGGAGGTCCAGGAGGGACGCGACTTTCCGCATCAGCGCATCCTCGTGCTCGGAGAGTGCGCCGTCCGCGTCGACGACCCGCCACATCAGTTCCGCCAGCACCATGCGCTGGCCTTCGTCGTAGCGCGACGAGACGATCCGGGTGAACTCGTGGAGGTCGATCGCCTGCCTGCGGCGCTCCTCGGCAAGTCCGATGAGGCCGCGACCCTCGTCGGCCGAGAGGCCGAAGTGTCGGCCGAGGGACTCTTCGATCAGGCGCTGCTCCTCGGGGCTGAACGTGTCGTCGGAGTGGGCGAGCTCGAGCAGGAGGGCGCAGGCCGCAACGCGCAGTTCGGACTCGGTGTCGGCGCCGGAGCCACCGGGTGCACCGGCGGCGTCAGGAGTTCCAGCAAGAAACCGTCGGATGGCGTCGAGCATCGTCTTCAGTCCCCCGGCAGCGAGGTCGACCCGGCTGCCGGATCATCCAACGCCGCCCCGTTTGTCGTCGCCAGCGCCCGCAGGAACGAGGCGCTCGCCTTGGGCGTGCGCACCTGCGTCTTGTGATCGACGTGCAGCACGCCGAAGCGCTTGGCGAATCCGTGTCCCCATTCCAGGTTGTCGAGCAGCGACCACGCGAAGTAGCCGCGCACGTCCACGCCGGCGGCCAGGGCGTCGCGCACCGCTGACACGTGCTGGCGCAGGTACTCGACCCGCTCCGGGTCCTCGAGTCGGGCACAGCCCGCCGGCAGCACGGGCGGCTCGGGCATCGCGCAGCCATTCTCGGTCACGTACAGGGGCAGCGCCGTGTAGCGATCGCGGACCCAGGTCAGCGCCCGCGTCAGGCCCTCCGGGTACACCTCCCAGTCGAGATCGGTGTACTTCGCGGCCGGGTTGCGAACCGTGCGGGACCGCGTCGGCCACATCTCGGGCGCGTCCGCGGTCAGCCCGCGCGAGTAGTAGTTCACGCCCACGAAGTCCATGGGCTCGCCGATGCGCCCGAAGTCGGCCGGGTCGAACTGCGGCCAGCCTATCCCGTAGACCTCGGCCAGCTCGGCGGGATAGCGGCCGAGGAACAGCGCGTCCAGGTAGTGGCGATTGAACTGGGCGTCGACGCGGGCCGTCGCGGCCAGGTCCTCGGGGCGATCGGTCGCGGCATCCTTGGGCTCGAGATTGACGACGATGCCGATCTTGCCCCTGGCGGACGACGCCCGGAACGCCCGCACCGCCGCGCCATGGGCCAGCAGCACGTGATGCGCCGCCCGCGGCGCCTCGAAGGCGCTGCGGTGACCAGGCGCCAGCGCGCCATGCAGGTAGCCGCCGTCGACGATGACCCACGGCTCGTTGATCGTGGCCCACAGGGGGACGCGGTCGCCCAGCGCGGCGAACAGCACGGTCGCATAGTCGCCGAACCACGATTCGATGTCGCGATTGAGCCAGCCGCCGCGGTCGTCGAGCGCGGCCGGCAGGTCCCAGTGATAGAGCGTGACCATCGGCGCGATGCCTGCCGCCAGCAGCGCATCGATCAGGCGCGAGTAACCGTCGAGCCCGGCATGGTTCACGCGGCCGGTCCCGTCGGGCAGGATCCGCGACCACGACACGCTCAGGCGATACGACGTCAGGCCCATGCGCTTCATCCACGCGACGTCTTCGGGCCAGCGGCGCCAGTGATCGCACGCGGTGTCCCCGGTCGAGCCGTCGGCGATGCGGCCGGGTGTGTGCGCGAAGCGGTGCCAGATCGAGGGCCCCGCGCCGTCGGCCAGCGGTGAGCCTTCGATCTGCCAGGCCGAGGTCGCCGCGCCCCAGAGGAAGCCGGGCGGGAACGTGAGGGGCGCGGTGCGGGCGGTCGGGGTCATGCGCGGCATGGTAGGGGCCGACCCGTGGAACGCGCCACCGGGAAACGAAGCGGGCGGCCCCTCGGAACCAGGGACCGCCCGTTCACCGCCGTTCGGCGACGCTTCGCCTTACGGCAGGACCACCACCTTCTGCCCGAGCACGCGCGCCCCGACCACCAGGCGTGCGAAATAGACCCCCGATCGTGCCATCGCCCCACGCTCGGTGCGGCGGTCCCACATTCGCGCGTGGGCTCCCGCCTCGAGCTCACCGTCCTCGAGCGTGCGCACCAGCCGGCCCGCAACGTCATAGAGCCGAAGGGCGACGCGTTCGCGCGTCGGCAGGCTGAAGGCGATCCGCGTCGAGCCGCGGAAGGGATTCGGCGCCGCGGGGGCGAACGCCAGTCCCACGGGTCCTGCGCCCGCGTCGACCAGCGCCACCGCTGCGCACTGGCGCAGCTCGATCGAGAACTGCGCGGTGTCCGGGTTCGTGTAGGCGACGACGCGCCAGCGGTACACGCCCGGCGCCGGCGTGTTGTAGATCAGGCGCTCACTCGGGTCGAGGCTCGCCGCCGAGGCGACGACGTTGCCGTCATCGTCGAGCAGGTAGAGGTCGAGATCGACGGCGGGACCACCGAACCAGGCGAGCTGGCCCTCGATCCGCTGGATGCCCGGCGGGGCGACGAACGGAACGACCGTTTCGCTCGTGGCAACCTGCGTGCCGGACTCGACGACGCCGGTCAGGAGCTCGGCCTGCTCATCACACGGCGCGGGCGGAGCCGGGCCGTCCTCCAGGTCGGTCACGACCACGTTCACCGACACCGTGTCCGCGAGGGACCCGGGATCGGTCGCACTGACCACCAGGCGCTGCCGGCCGAGCTGGTCGGCGGTCCAGGCCAGGAGCCCCGACGCCGGGTCGATCGAGGCGCCGGGCTGCGCCGACAGCAGGGCGAAGGTGACCGGAGTCTCGTCGGGATCCCGCGCGGTGACCCGAAACTGGATCGTCTCGCCGAGGAACGCGGCGCGATCGATCTGCGGGTCGAGAATCGGCGCGGTGTTCTGGCCGGGCGTGCGGTCGATGACGTGGATCGCGACCTGTTCGGTGTCCGCCGCCGCGACCGGGAAGCCATCGTCCTCGACGACGAAGCGCACGGTCCAGTCGCCGGCCTGGTCGTATCCGGGCGTCCACGCGAACTGTCGCTGCGCCGCCGAGAAGGTGGCCCCCGGTGGCAGGTCGAGTGCCGCATAGGTGAGCGGCTGGCCGTCCGGCTCGGTCGCGACGACCTGGATCGTCCGCGCGATGCCTTCGCCGACGCTCTGCGGCGCGATGCTCGCGATCACCGGCGCGTGGTTCAGGGTTCCGGCCGGGGGCAGCGGAATCCAGAAGATGGTCTCCTGCTTCTCGACCGTGTCGGTGACCGGGTTGGGCGCCGCGTAGGTGGTCCCGCCTCCCGGCCCGAAGACGGTCAGGGAGAAGTCGTTCACGCGTCCCTTGGTATTGACGAAGCCGCCCTCGGCCACGCTCAGGAACCACGGGTTCGCACTCGACGGCGGCAGGTACCCGTGCACGAGGTCGTCCGCCGTCAGGTCGACGTGGAAGTAGTGCTGCTTCGTGCCGGTGAAGGCCACGCCCGGTCGAACTGCGACCGAATCGGCCGCAGGCGCCCCCAGCCCGGGACGTGACCACACCGGCAACGCGGTGCTCGTTCCGGTCCCGAAGCGGACCGCGAGATCTCCATCCGAATAGTTGTGCGTCCACGAGTAGCGGACCTGGGCGACGACCGGGCTGTCCATGATCCGACCCGACAGGGGCGGCTGGGCCTGCCCCAGGTCGAGGTTCGGGATCGTGCCGCCGAGCGAGTCGAGGTGCGCGTCGGCCGCGTCAAGCCAGCGCACGCGATACCAGTACGTCCGGTCGGCGAGGAGCTCGGCCGCGGTGTCCTCGAAGGTGTACACGGTGCGGTTCGCCTCGCGCTGGAGCTGCGTCCGCCGCGTTGCCGGCGACTCCGCGTGGATCGTCGTCCACTCTCCCGGGCCGCCCGCGACCTCTGGAGCGCGATCGACCAGCCAGGTCGCCAGGTCGTTCTCGCGCTGCGCCGTCCAGCGCACCACGAACCCGTCGGGGCCGCGTCGCGGCGCGAGCTCGAAGCGCACGACCTGCGTCGTCGAGTTGTTGAGCCCTTCCTTGACTGCGGCGTAGGCGTCGACCTGGCCCCAGCCCCACGAAGGGTGGTAGTTCGGATCGACGCCGAACGGATCGGACGCCGCGGGCGGCTGCTGTCCGCCGGCCTGGCGATGGTCTGCCGTGTCCATGAGGAGTCGGTGCACGGTCTGGCTCGACAGTCCCGGGTTCGCGGAGCGGACGAGCGCGGCGACGCCGGCGACGGACGGGCAGGCCATGCTGGTCCCGTTGATGTGGTGATAGCGCCGGCCGTCGGTCGTCGGGTCGCCCAGGGCGGAGAGGATTCCCGTGCCCGAACCCATCACGTTGGGCTTCATCTCGTCGGCCTGATCCGCGTCGCCGTCGTCGAGGCGCGGACCCTCGTTGCTGTAGTCGGCGACGCGGTCGTCCTCGCGGGCCACCGTGTTCTTGTCGGTGAACGAGCCCACGGTGAGCGCCAGGTCCGCGGCGGCGGGCGAGGGCATGTAGGAGGTGTTGCCGTCGTTGCCGCTGGCGACGCAGACGACGATGCCGGCGCGGACCGCGGCATTGACCGCGGCGCAGTTCGCGTCGGTGCCGTCGGACGCGTCGGAGCCGCCGAGCGAGAGGTTCGCGACGTCGATCCCGCGGTAGATCGAGTCGGCGCCGGTGAGACCCCACGAGTTCTGGCGGTTCGCGATCAGCCAGTCGAGCCCGTCGGCCGAGCCGAAGCCGAGACCGGCGTCGGAGAGCACCTTGCAGTCGACCAGGCGCGCATCCGGCGCGAGTCCGGCGTACGTGCCGGGCGCGCCGACGCCGACGCCGGTCGGGCCGCCCGAGCCGATCGCCGTCCCCGCGACGTGCGTTCCGTGATAGGTCACCTCGGGGTCGAACGCGTGGACCGGGTTCACGCTCTGGTCGAGCGCCGTGTTGAGGAGCGGATCGCCCGCGAAGAAGCTGCCGCCGCCGACCCACTTGCCAAGCAGGGACTCGTGGCCCGGGTAGCCGCTGTTTGCATCCGCGGCATCGTTCACGCCGGTGTCCATGATGGCGACCGTCACGCCGCGGCCGGTCACGCCGGTGTGCGTCCACACGCCGGGGAAGAGCGCCCGCGAGTCCCGCCCGCGCAGGGCGCGCGACGCGACGTCGTTCACGGCGTAGAAGATCGGGATGGTCTCGACGCGCTTGACGCCCGGGAGCTGCGCAGCGGCGACGGCCTGCGCGTAGGTCACGCGCGAGCGCACGTAGTCGATCGACTGGTAGCGGACCTGCACCGGGATGCCGAGCGCGGTGAGGGCCTGCGCGTCGGCGTCGGTCGGATGGTGATCGAACCCGATGTACACGCCGTACTCGAACGGCGCCGCCTGGTTCATGAGCGCGAAGCGCAACCGGCCGGAGGCGAGACCGCCCACCCGGGCGGCGAGCGGTCCGGTGGTCTCGACCGACGCCATGCGGTCGTCGATCTTGTCCTGGTCGAGATCCCAGATCCAGGCGGCGTCGGCGGTCGTCGCAAGCCCGGCGACGAGGCCGGCGGCGAGGGCGAGCGGAACGAAGAGAAAGCGAATGAGTCGATGCATGTCCGTGCTCCAGGGCGCTCCGGTCCATGGACCGGGGGCGCAGGGGTGGAGCGGGTCCGCCGGGGGGCGCCCGCGAAGGTCCGAGACTGCCGACGTCACTACCGTGCGGCGGCATGAACCTCGCGGCGGGGGCTTGAGAAAGACTTGAGCGGAAGGGGGCCCGGCCGCGCCGTCAGCGCGGGAGGACCACGATGCGCGGCAGCGCGGGGCCGCCCGAAACGTCGGTGGCCCGGAGGAAGTAGACCCCGGCCGGGAGGGCGCGGCCCGCATCGTCGGCGGCGGTCCAGCGGCCTTCGCGCCGGTCGAGGCCGGCGGCCTGGAGGTCGATCCGCCCGACACGACGCCCGGCCAGGTCGATCACCTCGAGCCGGGTGGGTGCCGCGGCCCCGCCGCGCAGGACGAGGGTGGCGCCCCGACTCACCGGGTTCGGCCACGCGTGGAGGCCGGGGTCGACGGCGAGGGGCTCGACGCCGGTGACCCCGGCGGGGATTCGCACGCGGGTCGTCCCGCCCTCGAAGGTCGGAGCCGGCGACGGGATGCCCTCGTAGGTGACATCGCCGCCGGCCGCGTGGTGGATCAGGCGGAACGACTCGATGCGGCCGCTGCGATTGAGGAAGCCTGCCTCGGTGGCCAGGAGCGTCCACGGGGTCGCGGGCGACGGCGGGAGGAAGCGTTTCTCGAGCCCGACCGGGATCTCGAGGCGGAACGTGCGCGACACGTTGCCCGTCGCCGAGACGCCGTCGACCCAGTCGGTTTCGACGGCCGCGCCCGAGGCGGGGAGCGGGAAGAACTCGAGCAGCGGCGTTCCGTGCGGGTTCGCCGCGGCCTCGATCACGACGTCGAGATCGTGGTCGTACGCGTCGTGAACGACCGTGACCTCGATCGTCGCCGCGCTCGCGCCGATCGGCGAGGCGAACGCCACGGCGGGTCCGACCTGGCGCTGCGCGTTCTCGGTGAACGCCCAGCGGTACCACCAGGTGCCCCCGCGCTCGCCGGGCGGGATCACCCGCGCTTGGGTGTAGACGGCGCGATTGTCGGCGTCGGCGAGCGAGGAGACGCCGCTCGCGGCCGAGGAGTCCCAGGCCGCGTACAGTCCCGGCGCTCCGCCCGCATCGGGCGCGCGCTCGATGGCGAAGTACGCCGCCCCGCGTTCGCGCTGCGTGGTGAGCACCGCCGTGACCGTCGAATCGGCGCCACGCAGCTCGAGTCGCACGACCTGGCTCGTGCCCGGGGACAGCCGTTCGACGCGCGCCGCGCGCACGTCGAGCAGCCCATGACCGCGCGTCGAGGACCACCGCGGGTCCGGCCCGGCGCTGCCCGCCGGTGCGGCCGGCAGGGGTCGGGTCGCGGTGGCGACCAGGAGGCCCGCGAGTTCGCCGGGCGTGAGGCCGGTCGCCTGCGCCAGAAGGAGCGCCGCCGCGCCGCTGACGAAGCCCGCCGCGGCGCTCGTGCCCGAGCCGCGGCGGAACTTCGTTCCGTCGCTCGCGAGGTTGCCGTCGGCCGAGAGCACGGCGAAGCCCGGGGCGAGGAGCGTGGGCTTGAGCTCGTCGAAGCCATCGCCGTCGCCGTCGGAGGCGCGCGGGCCCGTGTTGTTGGACGAAGGCCACGTGTCGTCGCCGTGGAATCCGCTGCGCGCCGTGTCCCACGCGCCGACGGCCAGCACGCCGTCGCCCGCCGCGGGCGAGGGCACGTGCGCGGCCTTCCCGTCGTTGCCCATCGAGGCGACGACCACGAGGCCGAGTTCGACCGCCCGCGCCGCCGCCCGGGACGCGACGTCGTTGCCGTCGCTCGGGTCGAGGCTCGACAGCGAGAGGTTGAGGACGTCGATGCCGCGCCATGCCGGATCCGGGTCGCCCCAGGGACGGTTCCGGTTCGCCACGCACCAGTCGATCGCTTCCGCGACTGCCGTCCCGATGCCGGCGTCGCCCAGAGTCTTGACGTCGACGAAGCGTGCCCCGGGCGCGATCCCCGGTGCAAAGCCCGACGCGCCGCCGTCGCCGAGGACGATGCCGGCCACGTGCGTCCCGTGCGCCGCGGTGACCGCGCCGCCGTGATCGGCCGGGTTGACGCTGCCCGCGCGCGGCGTGTCGAGCAGGGAATCCCCGTTGATGAAGGATGCGCCGCCCATGCAGCGCCCGACGAGCGAACCATGCCCGGGGTAGTCACCCTCGGGCGCATCGTTCACGCCGGTGTCGAGGATCGCGACGATGATGCCGTCGCCGTCGGCCGCGCCGGGATCGTCCTCCCAAGCGGGGAACAGGCGCTGCCCCGGGTCGCGCACGCCGATCGCGGCCGCGCCGTCGATCAGCCCGGCGTAGACGAGGGGCACGACCTCGATGCGCTCGACGCCCGGCAGGTCGCGCGCGAGCAGCGCCTGGGCGAACGTGCCGACCGTGCGCAGGGCCGGGACGACTTCGAGGCGGTGCAGGACAGGCAGCCCCAGGGCGGTCAGCGCGGCGACGTCGGCCGTGGTCGGCGGCGCGGCGTAGACGACGTACATCCCGTAGGCGAGGCCGCCCGCCGTGCGCGAGACGACGAAGCGCTGGCGCGCCGTCGTGTCCGCGCCCTCGAACGAGAACGGGTAGCCGAGGAGGTGGACCGATTCGATGCGGTCGTCGATGCGGTTTTCGTCCTGGTCCCAGATATAGGGGCCCGCGGCCGCGGCATGGGCCATGAGGAGTCCCGCCGCGGCGAGGATCAATCGTGTCCGGAGAACGACCCGATTCTTCATGGTTCCCAGTCTTCCTCGGTGGCCTTGACCGTGACTTGAGCGGATTCCCCAATAGATTGTGCTGCAATGATTTGGTTTGGTCTTCTCGAGTGGGATCGAATCCCGTCCCGCGGCTGCGCCGCGATCGTCTTGGGCGCGGCCAGCGCCCGTTCGATCGCGGCGGTGGTCTCGGGCAGCGGGTCGACCGCCAGCTCCCGGCGGAGCAGATCGCGCAGCCGATCGTACTCGACGACCGCCGCCTTGCGGCTGCCCGTGCGCACGAGGCAATCGATCAGCGAGACCCGTGTCGACTCGCGGTACTCGTCGAGCGCGGCCGCCCGGCGGAAGCAGGAGAGCGCGCCCTCGTCGTCGTGCTCGGCGACCCGACGCTCCCCGCACTCGATGAGGACGCTCTCGAGCCGGTCGCGCGTGTGGCCGATCGCGTCCTCGGCCCACGGCTCGTAGATCCCCTCGAGAAACGTCCGCTCGGCAAGCACGACGGCGCGGGACAGTGCGTCGCCCCGCTGCGGCCCGGCGGAGCCGCGCCGGGCGTCGTCGACCGCCGCGTCGAACTCCCACAGATCGCAGGTGAGCCCGTATCCCGGGTGGATGCGGTAGAGCTGCGAGTCGCGCAGGAGCAGCGGCTCGGCGCGCGCCGGCATGACGCTCCGCAGGTAGGAGAGCGTCGGATGGAAGTTCCGTCGCCCGGCCGCGGCCCGCCGTCCCGGCCAGAACGCCTCGAGCAATTCCTCGCGCGCCACCCCGCGCGGCCGCAGCGCGAGGAGGATGAGCATCTGGAATGCGCGCTGCGTGCGCCACGCCGAGGCCGCGATCGCCTGCCCGCCGACCTCGACGTGCGGCGGCCCGAACAGCACGAGGCGGACGGCGCCGGCCTCGCCCGCGCCCGGGGTGCCCTTGCCGCGCCGTTTCGCGCCGGCCCCGCCGTCGGTGCGGGCGAGGCGCTCCTCGATGTGACGCGCGGCGGTGCGCGCGGCCGGGGCCAGGGCGCGCCGGCTGCCGGCGATCGTGCGCAGCCGCTCGAGCGAAGACGGCCCGCCGATCTCACCGAGGATCGACAGCGTCGCCTCGCCAACGGGTGTCCCGGCCCGCGCGAGCAGGCTCAGGAGCGGGGCCTCGACGCGCGGTCCCGCTTCCACGAGGGCGGTGGCGCAGGTGTCGATCTCGATGCCGGCGCCGAGGGCGAACAGGAGGCAGGCCGGCTCCTCGCGCGCCTGGAGCCGCAGGAAGTACTCGTAGCCATGCTCGCGCACAAGGCGCAGCGCGGTCTCGAGATGCTGCTCGATGGCCTTGGCGGCGGCGGGCGCACGGCCCGGGCCGAGTGCCAGGCGCGCCTCGGCGAGCCAGTAGTGGACGCGCATGCGATGGTCGTCGTTCTCGCCCGCGTCGCTCGAGGGAAGGCAGGCGAGGAGCTGTTCCTGCGCCACGTGCGGCCGGCCGGCGCGCAGTTCGCACCAGGCGAGCAGGGCGCGGAACGCCACGAGCCGCGGCACGTTCGGACGCTCGGCCAGGTGCTCGATCGCGCGGGTCAGGAACTGCACGGCGCGCAGGTACTGCCCGCGGGCGCAGAAGATGCGTGCGCGCAGCGCCAGCAGGTCCGCGGTCAGCACCTCCATGCGCATGTCGGCGTTCAGCTCCTCGGCGCGATGGAGCGCGGCGAGCGCTCCGTCGAGGTCGCCCGTGTGCGCCAGCACCTCGGCCAGGGCCTCCTGCGCCATCGTCTCGTGCATGCGGTTCGAGTAGCGCTGGGCGACCGCCAGCGATTCCTCGGCGGCGGCGCGCGCCTCGGGCAGCTCGCCGGTTTCGAGCAGCAACGTGGACAGGTTCGAGAGATAGAGCGCCGCGCGCGGCGAGCTGCCGCCGCGGACCTGCTCGAGGGCAGCGCGGAACTCGCGCGAGGCCGCCTTGAACCAGCCGCGCGAGGCGTAGGCGATCGCCAGGTTGTGGATCGTGGGCACGAGCAGGTCCGGGTCGGGCGACTCGCGCACGAGGCTCCGCACCTCGTCGAGCAGCGCGATCGAGGCCTCGAGATGCCCCAGATAGAAGTGCGCCGCGGCCTTCATCTGCAGCAGCCGCGCGCGCACGCCCACCGCCTCGTGACCGGCCAGGGCGAGCCCGCGCTCGGCCATGCCCAGCACCTGCTCGTGGTTCCCGCGCAGGTTGAGCACCTTGCCGAGACCGAGGAGCGCGCGCAGCTCGGTGGCGCGATCGTGGGCCGCACGCGCGCCCTCGAGCACGGCCTCGTAACCGGTGGCCGCATCGTTCCACTGGCCGAGCGCCTGCTGCGCGTCGGCCCGCGCGAGTCGCAGCCCGAGGTCCGCCTCGAGCGCCGCACCCGGCAGTTCCTGCAGCGCGGCCAGGAGCGCCGCCGCGCGTCCCTGGCCAAGCATCTCCGGTACGAGGCGCGCGACGAGCCGGCGCGCCTGCTCGACGTCGCCCGCCCGCAGCGCGTGCGGCAGCGCCTTCTCGGCCTCGCCGCGCGATTCGAGCGCGCGCGCCGTCTCGGCCTCGAGCGCGGACATCCCGTCGCGCCCGAGCCGGCGCTCGAGCTGCTCGCGGACGAAGTGGCGCACGATCTCCGACGCGGCGTAGGTCGCCTCGACCGAGGCGCCGAAGCTGCGCAGCAGGCCGCGGTGGGCGAGCCCGGCGAGACGCCCGCGGGCGTCTCCGATGCCGGTCAGCGCGCGGGCGAGCTCGGCGTCGAAGCGCGGAACGAGGATCGTGCGCTCGAGCAGTCGTCGCTCGGCGTCGTCCAGCCGCTCGTAGACCTCGCCCGACAGGAAGCCCGCCATGTCGAGTCCGGTCGCGTCAACGGACGCGAGGATCTCGCGCAGGGACCAGTCGGGTCGGCGGGCCAGTCCTTCATGGATGAGGCGCACCGCGGTGGGCCAGCCGCGTGTGGCCTCCTCGAGCGCGGTCAGGTCCGCCGCGCCCAGGGGGCGGGCGAAGACATCGCGGAACAGGCGCTCGAGCTCGTCGCGATCGAACGCGAGATCGGCCGAGTTGAGCTCGAGCAATTGCCCGCGTGCGCGCAGGCGATGGAGCGCCAGCGGCGGCTCGGAGCGACCGGCGATCCAGAAGCGCACGCGCGGCGGCGGGTGGGCCAGCCAGCCCTCGATCATCGCTAGGACCGGCGAGCCGGGCGGGATCTCGTGCATGTCGTCGAGGACGAACATCCGTGTCGGACCGGTCAGGGCGAGGAACGCGTTCGACAGGACGCCGCCGAGATGCTCGGCGATGCGCGGCCCGGGACGGATCTCGTCGAGCATGCGCCGCACGTCGCGGCCGAACGCGGGCGTGTCGCGGCGAAACGCCGCCACGCAGTGGCGGGTGAACACGACCGGATCGGCATCGGCCGACGTGAGCGAGTACCAGAGGATGGGCCGTCGCAGCGAGCGCCCGGCCTGGGCCAGCAGCGTCGTCTTCCCGTACCCCGCGTCGGCGACGACGAGCGTGAGGGCGCGGTCCGCCTGGGCGACGATCGTGTCGGTCAGCCGGGGGCGCGACAGTACGGACGCGTCGGGACCCGGCGCCTGCAGCCGGGCGAGCTGGGCGGGAGAGGCGGGGGGCGACGGGGTGCGGCGCGCGGCGCGAGTGGGCAATGGATTCGTCCGGATCGAGGGGGCTGGAAGGAACGGGCCGGAACGAGTCTAGCACCCGTGCGCCGGCGGCGCATTGGAGGTTCCGGGGTGGTCCCGCTCAGGCTAGACTGCCGCGCATGTCCCCCGACAGCTATCCGGTCAAGCCCCACATCCAGCAGGGCGCGCACATCTCCTCGTGGGAGGAGTACGAGCGCATGTACAAGCGCTCGCTCGCGGATCCCGAAGCATTCTGGGCCGAGCAGGCCGGCGCCATCGACTGGTACCACCCCTGGCACACGGTGTTCAGCGCCGACTACGAGGCGGTCGACTTCTCGTGGTACGGCGGCGGCCAGCTCAACGTCACGCACAACTGCATCGATCGCCACATCGCCGCCGGCCGCGGGGAGCGCACCGCGCTGATCTGGGCCGCCGACGAGGAGGGCGTCTACCGCCACGTCAGCTATCGCGAGCTCAAGCACGAGGTCTGCCGCCTCGCCAACGTGCTGCTCGCGCACGGTGTTACGAAGGGCGATCGCGTCTGCATCTACATGCCGATGATCCCCGAGACCGTCTACGCCATGCTCGCCTGCGCGCGCATCGGCGCGATCCACTCGGTCGTCTTCGGCGGGTTCAGCGCCGATTCGCTGCGCGACCGCATCCTCGACGCCGGCTGCAAGGTGCTCCTGACCGCGAACGAGGGCCTGCGCGGCGGGCGCGCGATCCCGCTGAAGGCGATTGCCGACCGGGCGATTGAAGGTCTCGATCTGGTGACGACGGTGCTGGTCGCCCGGCGGACCGACACCGCCGTGCCGATGAAAAACGGTCGCGACCTGTGGATGGACGAGGAGATGGCCAGGCAGCGCTCGACCTGTCCCGCGGTGTGGATGTCGTCGGAGGATCCGTTATTTGTCTTGTACACCTCCGGTAGCACCGGGAAGCCGAAGGGCCTTCTCCACACGACCGGCGGGTACCTGGTCTACGCCGCCATGACGCACAAGCTCGTGTTCGACTACCGCGATGGCGACGTCTACTGCTGCGCGGCCGACGTCGGCTGGATCACCGGGCACAGCTACATCGTGTATGGCCCGCTGGCCAACGGCGCGACGACGGTGCTGTTCGAGTCGACGCCGCTGTATCCCGATGCAGGGCGGTACTGGCGGATGGTGGATGATCTCGCGATCAACATTTTCTACACGGCGCCTACGGCGCTCAGGGCGATCGCCCAGGCCGGGGATGAGTTCGTCGCGCGGTCAAACCGAAGCACCCTTCGGGTGCTGGGATCAGTCGGCGAGCCGATCAATCCCGAGATCTGGCGCTGGTACCACGACGTGGTGGGGGACGCGCGCTGCGCGGTCGTCGACACGTGGTGGCAGACCGAGACCGGCGGGATCCTGATCTCCCCGTTGCCCGGGGTGACGCCGACCAAGCCCGGCTCGGCCACGCGCCCGCTGTTCGGTGTGCAGCCCATCGTCGTCGACGTGGCCACGGGCCTGCCGCTCGACGGCAACGGCGTTTCAGGGGCGCTGTGCCTCGCGACCTCGTGGCCCGGCCAGGCGCGCAGCGTGTGGGGCGATCACCAGAGGTTCAAGGCGACGTACTTCTCGCAGTACCCGGGCCTGTATTTCACGGGCGACGGCTGTCGCCGCGACGAGGACGGCGACTACTGGATCACCGGGCGCATCGACGACGTGCTCAACGTGTCGGGCCATCGCCTGGGCACGGCGGAGGTCGAGAGCGCGCTCGTCGCGCACGAGGCCGTGGCCGAGGCGGCGGTCGTCGGATTCCCGCACGCGATCAAGGGCACCGGAATCTACGCGTACGTCGCGGTGCATGCCGAGGCGGCGAAGCGCGAGCGGCACGAACTCGAGGGCGCGCTGAAGGAACAGGTGCGCCAGGCGATCGGCTCGTTCGCGGCGCCCGACATCGTGCATGTCGTCGCGGGGCTGCCCAAGACGCGCAGCGGGAAGATCATGCGCCGGATCCTCCGGAAGATCGCGGCCGGCGAGTACGACGGCCTCGGGGACGTGAGCACGCTGGCCGAGCCCGAGGTGGTGGAGAAGCTGGTGGAGGAGCATCAGCTCCGCGCCAGGGTC
>JBKJNH010000243.1:0-3370 GCA_046596055.1 Candidatus Eiseniibacteriota bacterium | reverse complement strand
CTCGAGCGCGCTCATCGCCCGCTTCTTCGACCCGAGCGCCTTGTCGACCGCGAGCTCGATGGGCAGCCCGTGGCAGTCCCAGCCGGGGATGACGTCGGTGAGCCGCCCCGACATGGCCTGGTACTTCGCGACGATGTCCTTGAGCGTCTTGTTGAGCGCGTGGCCCTGGTGGATGTCGTTGTTCGCGTACGGCGGCCCGTCGTGGAGGACGAACTTCTTCGCGCCCTTCCGCGCCGTGCGGATCTGGCCGTACAGATCCTCGGTCTGCCAGCGGGCGAGGATCTCGGGCTCGCGCCGGGCGAGGTCCGCCTTCATCGGGAACGCCGTCTCCGGCAGGTTGAGCGAGTCCTTGTATCCGGGGGCGGAGTCGGCCATGACGCGGCGCGGACTATACCCGAAGGCCGTCGTGGGTCACCCCCTCGTGGTACCGGATGAACATGCAGAGGGTCTCGTGGGACGCCTACTTCATGAACATCGCGCAGGTCGTCGCGTCGCGCTCGACGTGCCCCCGGAAGTTCGTCGGGGCGGTCATCGTCCGGGACAAGACGATCCTCTCGACCGGGTACAACGGCTCGATCCGCGGCATGCCCCACTGTGCGGACGTTGGCCACATGATGGAGGCCGACCACTGCGTCGCGACCATCCACGCCGAAGCGAACGCCATCATCCAGGCCGCCAAGAACGGGGTGGGGATCGACGGTGCCTCGGTCTACGTGACCGCGTCCCCCTGCTGGAGCTGCTTCAAGCAGATCGCGAACGCCGGGCTGCGCCGCATCTGTTACGGGGAGTTCTACCGGGATCAGCGCAGCTTCGAGGTCGCCGAGAAGCTGGGGATCGACATGGTCCACATCGCCCCCGGGGCGGACGAAGTCGCCCCGATGTAGGCCCGACACAGGCCCAAGGTAGGAAAGCGTAGGCGTTCGGGAGTGCAGCTGGGCTTACGTAGATCACTGTGTTAGAACGTGTCCGTAAGACCGATACTGTAAGCGAGCCAACAATGAAGTTGCATTGGTTCCGGGCACATGAGATAGTTGACATCCAAATGGTACGCGACTACGTTGCGGGGCAGGTGATGGCGAACCTCGCTCGCAAGACCTTGCTGATCGCATGCCTCGCGCTGCTGTCGGTCACCGTCTCGTCGATCACGACGGAGACCACCGCGGTCGCGGCGAAGGCGAAGAAGAAGGGCGGCAAGCGCGGCAAGTTCAACGGGCACGGCGTCGGGCAAAAGGGCCTGCGCACCGAGCCGCTGCCGCGACCGTCGGGCTGGGTGCACGTCACGCATCCCGGCCTGCGTGAGGAAGTGCGCGTCAACATCTACAAGGCTGACGGCTCGCTCGACGAGGCGTCGCTCGCGGCCCTCGACGCGGTCTTCCGCTGCCGTCGCACGAAGGAAGTGCGCGCCGTGGACCCGCGCCTCTACGAAGTCCTCTCGATCATCTACGATCACTTCGGCCAGAAGCCGGTGCAGCTGGCGTCGGGCTTCCGCTACCAGCGCAACGAGGGCTCGCGCCACTTCCACGCCTCGGCGATGGACGTCACCGTGAAGGGCGTCTCGTACCGGGACATGTACGCGTTCGCGTCGACGCTCGACCGCGGCGGCATGGGCATCGGCCAGTACCCGCGTGACGGCTTCGTGCACATCGACTTCCGCGCGCCCGGCGAGCCCAGCTACCGCTGGACCGACACCGGCTCGAAGAAGGGCGCCTCTGGGCGCCTGCCGAGCCGGATGTTCAAGAAGCGTTCGACCCGCCCGAGCACGTAGCGGGGGCCGGAACGGCGGCCGCCACCGGCTGCGCACGTCGTCACCTGGCCGGCACCTCGGCCGGGTGCTCACGCGCGGCCGGCGCCCGCAGGTCTGCCCGATCCGCGGGGCAATCCCGCCGGCGAGAACGCGGTCTTTCCGTCAGACCCCTCTGCTAAACCACCTGCCACGATGGCGGAGCAGCTTGAATTTCCGGGCGACTCGGGGCACTTAGAGGCCAGCGATATGGCACGAAGCGACAAGCAATCCCCGGAAGAGCCCCCGAAGCCACCCCGGAAGCGTGCCGATCTCCCGAAGGACAACGGCAACGGCGGCAACGGCCGCGGCGGCGGTGATCGTCCGGAGCTCGACGCCTTCCTCCACGAGGAGGCGCAGCGTCGCTACCTCAACTACGCGCTCTCCGTCATCACGTCGCGCGCGCTCCCGGACGTGCGCGACGGCCTGAAGCCGGTCCAGCGCCGCATCCTCTACGCCATGTTCCACGAGGAGCACCTCTACCCGGACGCGCGCTACCGCAAGAGCGCGACCGTGGTCGGTGCGGTGCTGGGCAAGTACCACCCGCACGGCGACAGCTCGGTCTACGACGCCATGGTCCGCATGGCGCAGCCGTTCTCGCTGCGCGCGCCGCTGGTCGACGGGCACGGCAACTTCGGCTCGCTCGACGGCGACTCGGCGGCCGCGTACCGGTACACCGAGTGCAAGCTGACCAAGCTCGCGATGGAGCTGCTCGAGGAGCTCCGCAAGAAGACGGTCGACTTCCGCCCCAACTACGACGCCACCGTCTTCGAGCCGATCGTCCTGCCGGCGCGGTTCCCGAACCTGCTCGTCAACGGCGCCACCGGCATCGCGGTCGGCATGGCGACCAACATCCCGCCCCACCACCTGGGCGAGGTCACCGACGCCTGCCTCGCCCTCATCGACGACCCCAAGCTCGAGACCAAGGACCTGCTCAAGTTCATCAAGGGTCCCGACTTTCCGACCGGAGGCCAGCTCCTCAACACGCGAAAAGAGCTGCGCGACATCTACGAGCAGGGTCAGGGCGCGATCAAGGTCCGCGGCGAGCACAAGCTCGAGGAGGGCAAGCGCGGCCAGAAGTTCATCATCCTCACGTCGATCCCGTACGCGCTGTCCAAGGCCACCCTGGTCGAGGCCATCGCTGACGTCGTGCGCGAGCGCAAGCTGCCCCACCTGCTCGACATCCGCGACGAGTCGACCGACGACGTGCGGGTCGTGCTCGAGATCAAGAAGGACGCCGACCCGAACCTGGTCATGGCGTACCTGTACAAGCACACACCCCTGCAGCAGAGCTTCCACGTGAACCTCACGTGCCTGATCCCGACCGACAACCCGGAGATCGGGGCGCCGGCGCGGCTCACGCTGAAGGACATGCTCCACCACTTCCTCGAGTTCCGCCGCGAGGTCGTGACCAAGCGCTTCGAGCACGAGCTCGACGAGATCAAGAAGCGGCTCCACATCCTCGAGGGCTTCGCGACCGTCTTCGACGCGCTCGACGAGATCATCAAGATCATCCGCAAGTCCGACGGCAAGACCGACGCCGCCGACAAGATCATGGCGCGGTTCGCGCTCGACGACGTGCAGACCGAG
>JBKJNH010000201.1:0-11001 GCA_046596055.1 Candidatus Eiseniibacteriota bacterium | reverse complement strand
CTCGTTTTCGATCAGCCGCATGAACCGTTCGCCGGCATGAGGGATGAGCCTCTCGTACTCCTCCACCCACGCGGGCGGCATCAACGGGCTCTCCACCTTCGTGAGCTGGAATGAGTCGCTCGCCCGTGCGCGAGCTACTCGTCGGTCACCCTTCGCGCGACGCTCGGACATCAGACTCAAGCTGATCGGCAGCAAGCCGCATGTATCGCCCCACCGCGTCGCGATAGTTGGACAGCGCGTGCGCCGGGGGTGGGGGCGGCGGGTCGTCCGGCGGAAACAGCGCGGCCCCGAGGTCGAAGGCAGAAAGTGCCCCCGCCAGGACCGCGGACCATCTGCTCAGGAGGCGACTCACCTAGTCACAGCCTGCCACGCCTGCCGCGGGAGCGCCACGGGGTCGCCCTAGCGCCCCTGCCAGCGCGCGCGCGTGCCCCTGACGTCGTAGTGAACCCACGACGGGTAGAGACCAAGCCCGCCCTGGCGCATCTTCCCGGCAGCGATGAGTCGCTCGATCGCGTCCGCCACCTTCCCCGGCGGCACCCCGTAGACCCGGATGTCCGCGGCCTTGCCGGTCATGTGCTGGGAGCTCTGGGCGCCCCGTACGCGGGCATTCCAGGCCGGGCTGCGGTATCCGCTCACGATAAGGATGGGCCGCCCCAGGGCCGCTCTGAGCGTCTCCAGCTCCAGGCAGAGCTTGCGGGCGTTCGGGATGAGGGCGTCCGGGACGCATTGCCCATCGCGGCAGGCAAGTTCTGAGAGCGAAAAGTGGCGGGTGAGGATCATGACTGCTCCTCGGATGTGGCGAGAGCCGCGGCCAGCTGCCGCTCGCGCTCGGCCAGGGCGCGCTCGAGCTCGCGGACCCGGGCGACCAGGGCGGGGACGGCGGTGCGGGCGGCGGCGATGAAGGCGGCGTCGGCGCGGGTGCCCCAGTCGGACTCAAACAGCACAGTCGCGGCGTTGCTCGCCTCCACGTAGACCACCGGGTACTCGTCCTGTGTCTCGCTGTAGAACCACGGCCCCGGCGCCGCCGCCGCCGCCAGCCGCTCGAGCTCGGCGATGTCGAGTGTCACCACGCCTCCTTGTCCCGGTGCAGCCGGATCACTTCGGCCAGCGCCTCGGCCTCGGACTTCCGCAGCCGCTCGATCTCGTCGAGGGCGTCCGCGAGCAGCTTGGAGACTTCGTCCAGCTCGGTGCTCGTCCAGTCCGCGTCCTCGAAGGCGGCGAGGAGGGAACGGGCACGGGGGATGTCGGCAGGGGGCCAGGTCATGGGGCGCCCCCAACTGGGACTGTGACGCCGGTGTGACAGCCTGCGAGCCACGCTTGGCGAACCTGGCGGAATCTGGCACCCACACCGGAGCCATCGAGAGGGCCTAGAATCTGTGTGCGGACGCCTACTTCATGAAAGATTTCATACGTGGGGCAGGAGGGATTCGAACCCTCGCGGCCTTGCGGCCTTGGGATTTTAAGTCCTAATGTCATGCAGAATTCGTGAATCATTCCGCTGCACTCCCGCGTCGTGTCTTCGTGTGTGACGCCGGTGTGTCCGACTTTCGCGGTTTCCTGCGCGCCGGCATCCGCGCGATCGCATCGCGGTAGGTGTCCTCGCTGAGCTTGCCGTAGACACGATCGACCATCGTGGTCGAGTTGTGCCCCATGAGGTGTGCGACCACGAGCGAGTCGTTGCCTTGCTGTTTCATCCACGATCCGAACGTCCGGCGCAGGTCGTTGGTCGAGCAGTGCGGAATGCCGGCGCTGAGGCACAGGCGGCGCAGGGCGTGGTTCGGCGACTTCCATGGTTCGTGGAGGGGCTGAGTTCGGTCCAGCGTCTTCAAGTATCGCATCAGGTCGGGGTGAATCGGGACCTTGCGGTGACGACTGGTCCGCTTGCGGCCGGGTACCGTGATGAGCTTCTGTGCGAAGTCCACGTGCTCCCAGCCCATGCGCGTGACCTCGGACAGGTTCGCGGACGTGTAGCACTGCAGCCAGATCCACGTCCGGCGCTTGGGCTTGACCGCCTCGATGAGTTTGGTGAACTCCTCGGGTGTGAGCCACCGGTCGCGCGGTCGCGAATCGATCTTCCACGAGGGCACGATCTCCAGCGAGCCGTGGTACACGCCGCGGCGCTTAGCTTCCTTGAGCGTCTGGCGGAGTGCCACGAGCTCGAGGTGCAGCGGGGTCCGCGCCACGCCCTCCTTGGTGCGTTGCTTGACGTAGTTGGCGACCTGGTCGGCGGTGAGATCGTGGACCTGGAGATCTGTGCCGAACACGCGGAACAGGTGGAGCGACTTGTTCTTGTACTGCCGGGCGGTCTGGTCCCGCTTGATCGTGACCATGTCGTCTACGGCTTCTGCGAGGCTCTTGGGCGTGTACGAACCTTCACCTCGCGGCCTTTGGCCCAGCTCGGCACTTCGGAGACGGGTTTTCGCGACCTCGCGATCCTTGGTGCGGAGGCTGGCTCGTTGCCGTCGTCCGAAGGGGTCCTGGTAGTCGGCCCAGAACGTCGCGCCGCGCTTGTAGATTCGTCCCATGGGGTCACGGCGATAGCATTGAGGTGGGCTTCTAGGGAGTCCTCATACACGCGCAGGCCGCCGTGGACTCGTACGTGCCGGCAATCCTTGATGACGCGGTAGGCTGACCGCCGGCTGATGGAGAGCCGCTCGGCGACCTGTGCGGGTGAGAGCAGGCGCGTCACGGTTTCCCCACCCCCTCCGCCGCCCGTTCATCGCCGGCACTGCGGGCGCTCCTCGCGATGTCGAGCAGGAGATCGCGAAAGGCGAGGGGCGTGGCGGATCGCTCCTTCTTGCCCATCCGTTCCACGACGCGGCCGGCGTTGTGGTTGGCGCACCAGCTGATCCAGACGGTGCCGACGGTGCGGCCCCAGTCCAAGAGCGGCAGGTCGGTCCCGAACGCGTAGAGCCACGTCGCCTTGCGCGCACGGTGTCCGTACCGCGCTTGGTCTACCTGCGTAGCCCACCCGCCGCACAGCCCGCGCTGCCAGCCGTGGAGCGCCGGCATCGGCAGGTCGAACGCGGCCCACGCGTCGCTATATGCCGGATGCTCGAGCACGCCCCCCCATCGCCGGACGCTCGCGAGAGCCGAGGCGAAACAGCCGCCGTCATCGCCGCGCTTGTGGCCCCAGCGCGCTTCCACGAGGCCGGCGAGGCGACACCAGCGAGCGCAGGGCGAGTGACACACCACCGGCCACGGTCCCGGGTACAGCCGCGCGTCGCGCTCCTGGTCCCACGGATCGACACCGTGCAGGTCCCAGTAGCAGCCGCCGCGGGCGACGAAGAGAGCCGCGATCACGCTAACCCTCCCCCCGTGAGCCTTGCGCGCGAGTTAGGCGTCATTGGGAGCCTGCGAGGGATCACGACGGCGCCCCTGCGACCGCGCGCTGCACGGCCGAGTGAAAGGCCTGGGCCAGCTGAGCCAGCGCGCCCGAGGCGACCTCCATCCGCTTGACCACCCCGGGCACCATGGAGCGCAGCGACGGGTCAGCGACTACGGCCGCCATCTCGTAGCCGAGGCGGTCCACATCCCGCACGGCGTCGCGCAGGCGTCCCGATAGGTCGGCGGACTCCATGAGTGCGTCCATGTTGAGCGCCATCACGATCCCTCTCCCTTGCCCGACTCCCCGGCGGCGGACAGGGCGGCGTCGATGCCTCGCGCTAGATCGCGAAACGGCGCGCACCGTTCGCAGTGGCGCAAAGGGCTCCCGGCGCAGCAGCCGGTGTGGGCCAGCGCCAGGATGCGCGCCTGCCCCAGCGCCGCTTCGAGCGCATGGACCCGGGCCTCGTCATGCGTCGCCTGCTCCTCGTAACGATCGGCGAGGCCGCGGGCGAGCTGCTGTTCAATGCGCAGCTCGGCGGCGAGAGTGAGCTCCACGTCGTCGTGGACGGCGATCATCGTGTCGCGGTCGGCGCGGACCTTGGCCAGCTGGGCGCGGAGGTCGTCGCGCTCGGCCGTACACTCTATAATTCGACTTTGCAGCTGGTCGCGCTCGGCCAGCATGTCCGGGCACTTCATGCAGCACATGCCGTCGAGGGCGATCTCCGCAGCGACGATCCGGGCGGCCAGGGCGTCGCGCTCGCGTTTGTACCCAAGGCAGCAGACATGGTTGTGGCCGTGGGCGTTCCGCGGCGCCCCGGCGAACAGCTCGGCCATGGCGGGCGTGATGACGGGCGGGGCGTCGCACTCAGGGCAGCCCCCGTCGTCGGGGTCCACGGAGTTCCCGTGCGCGCAGCGATCGGGTCCGCTCACGGCTGCCCGCCTTTCAGCGCGGCGTCGAGGCCGCAGCGGCACACGGCCGGGCGACCGTTGGCCTCGGCTCCGGCCATGCGGTCGTCGCACGCCCTCTTGTGCCAGCCGTACTCGTGCAGCGCCGCCTCGAGGGTGGCGACGCGGGCCTCGGCGGCTTGAGCGCGCGCCTCACGTCGCAGCCCCTCGATGGCGTGCGTGGCCTGCATCGCTTCGAGGGACTCCGCCCGCTGCACCGCGGCGTCGCGCTGGTCGATGAGCGTTGCGATGCCGTCCCCTGGACCCTCACCGATGAGGATGCCGGCCTCGCCGAGCATCTCGTTGCAGCGGTGCAGATACTCGTCCTGCTCGGCTGCATCGTCCAGTGCGGCGTCGCGCTCGGCGATGACCACGCAGATCGCGCACGGTGCCGGCCACCCCCCAGGCATCGTCGGATGCACCGGGCACGCGCCGGGGTACTCGACCTGCCCCGAGAGCACCTCCGCGTCGCACTGCTGGCAGACGATGTCGGCCTGCTTGCCGTGGCGGCAGGTCATGGCTCGACCCCCTCGCTACCGGCGGGGTCGGGGCGGTGGGCAAGCACATCGTGGGCGGTGCTGAGCCACGCGCTCTCGAACGTCCAGTCCGTCGCCTTGCCTGCGACTCGGCCATCAACGTAAGCCGCCATGGCGAGAACGAGGGCCTCCATGCGACGCGCCTGCTCGCCGACCTCGCAACGCCCGACCTCACGCACATCCCGCAGCATCCGCCCGAACCGGCCGGCGCACTCGAACGGGTTCTCGCGCCCGTCGTAGCAGGCGCAGGCGCAGGCGTGGACTTCGACGAGGTCGCTCACGGCTTCTCCGGCCACAGGTGGGCACCGTCCGCGATGTCACCGGCGGCGGCGCGGAGTACCTCGTACGTCTCGGGCGCAAAGCCGGTCCTGCGCAGCCACGCGACGACGACGCGGCGCTCATCCATCCGCCCGGCCATGTACCCCGCCTCGTAGGCGTTCCGCCCGAGGTCAAGCGCGTGCGGGAACCGCACCTGGTCGTTGTGCCACCCAGCGAGGATGAGCAGCTCCTGGACGTGGCGGTCGCGGGCGCTCACGGGCTCCTCCGCGGGTCACGTGGAGTCGGTTCGATGGTCCCACCCCGAACCACGGCCCAGACGAGCACGCCGAGCACGATCCAGCCGAGGGCGATGAGGGCGGCGGTCATGGGAACATCTCCAGTTGCGGCGACGCCACGCGGTACTGCTCCACGTCGGGCAACTTGGCGCGCCTCGCCCACGTGAACCGATCGGACCATTGCACCTTGCCGCGGCCGCGCTCGTAGTCGCCGTTGCCGGCATCGACCACGATGCCTACGACCATCTGCTTGGTGGCCAGGTTGGGGTGGTTTGACTTGAGCCGGTTGCAGACCCAACACAGCAACTGGCAGTTGTTCGGCGTGTGCTCGCGGTCGTTGTCGATGGCATCCACCCGGTGCCCGGACAGCTGCCATTCGCCAAGGCCGGCGCCACACCACTCGCAGCATCCGCGGGCCTTGTCCCACTGCGCGCGATACAACTCTTCGGTCCAGCCGTGCGGCGGCGCCAGGGCGGCTGGCTCGAACTTCTTTAGGTAGGAACGGAAGCGGCACCATGCACCGTCGTGCTCCCACTGCGTGCGGCACCGCCTGCACTGCGGCTGCCACCCAGAGCGCCCTGGGCTTACGTCCCGATAGAACGCGGCGAACTGAAACCATCCTTTGCATGTGCAGCATTGTTTGAAGTCCGCTCGACCGACGACTGGTCGCGTTCGCTCCGGCACCGGGCCAGAGCGGGTGGACATCAGCCGAGCCCCGCGAACAAATCAGGGGTGTACCCGCGCGCGAGCCGGGCGCTGCGGGCGGCGTGGGTGCCTAGATCAACCTCGGCACCAACGGCGCGTCGCCGCTCGGTCACCGCCGCGAGCAAGGTCGTCGCCGCGCCGGCGCAGGGGTCGCACACGAGATCGCCGGGCTTCGAGTAATCCCTGACAAGAGCCCTCATCAGCCACAGCGGCTTCCCGCCGATATGCTCGCGTTCGCCCTGGGGGCCGCGATAGCCGCCCGGCAGGGTGCCCCACTTCGCCAGCGCCTTGGGCCGGGCGACGTTCGCGTAGATCGTCCACGAGGAGGGGCCATCACCGCAGAGGCGGACGGTCATGCCCGGGATCATGATCGCCACCGGCGCGAAGCCGGTGAGTCCGTGCCGCTCGAATGCAGCGCGCCAGGCCATGCAGAGGTCGGAGTCCGAGAGGCACACGAACCATCCACGGTTGCGCGGCGCCCAGAACGCCACGAACTCATCGGTGTCGCCGTCGCCCCATGCGGTATAGGAGAGCGGGCGTCGTTCCTGCCCGTCGTTACCGTCGGGGCAGTGGCCGTCGTGGGTCCGCGAGCTGTACGGCGGGTCTGCGCAGACGAGGTCGCACTCCACGTCCTGGAGCACGTCCTGATATCGACCGGCACGGAGGTCCATCACGCGTGCTGCTCCATCGCCTGCCGCCGCCTGTCCGTGCAGCCGTACACCTTGCAGCGGATGCCCTGGCTGTTGACGACGTCCGCGGCACGCATTGACCGCTCCGAGCCGCACGCGCAACGGACGGCGACGATGCGGGACAGGCCGAGCTCGCCAGCCTGAGGGTCACGGCGGACCGTCCAGCAGCCGATGGTGCGGCCGAGGAGGGAGGACTTGTTGGCGGGGTATCTCATGCGACCTCCATCGGGCCAACCGGCTCGCATCGGGCGCACGCCAGCCGCCACGCGTTGTCGGCCCGCTTCCAGTACACCGGGCGATCCACAGCGCAGGCAGGGCACTCGGCCGACGGCGGGCACCACGGGGGCGCAGGGGCTAGGCGATACCGGTGCAGACCGTTGCCGCCAGCGACGCGCTCGCGATCAACGACGTGGCCGAGCTTGCGCAACTCTCGGAGTCGAGCTGAAACGCCGGCCTCGGACCCGCGGGCGATCCGCGCCAGCTCGGCGAGGGTCACCCACTGCCCGGACGCGAGGGCGGCGAGCACCCGCTCGGACTGGGTGCGGAGGCGAAGGCGATCGTCGAAGGTGAGTTGCGGCTGGTTCATTCCGCGCCCCGAACTCGGATGCACTCGACGTCGGCGCCGCCGAACTTCGTCATCGTCGGGTACAGCGTCACCTTCTTGCCGACCCATTCCACGGTGTGGTTGCCGAGCGTCTTTGCGATTGCCTTGGCGTTGGTTTTGTTGAGCACGACCTTTTTAGGCGTCTCCTTGAACCTGAGCACGGGGCGCCGCTCCTTCTTGGTGGTGCCGGCCAGTGGCAGCTCGTCCACTGAGACGCTGGCGATCGTGAGCGCGTAGTCACGTCCGCGCAGGTCCGCCGCAGCCAGGAACTCGGACGGGAACAAAAGCTTCCAGTGCGTCTCCGCCTTCGGATCTGACTCAGACACCGAATGCCTCCCCGCCCACGTCGAGCACGAGGCCGTCGTCGTAGGGCACCGCCCACGCCGGCAGGGCGAGGTCTACCAGATCATCCGAGCGGCCCGGCCAGTAGTCGCGCTCCCTGCAATCCTGGAGCAACGCGAGCATCTGCTTGTATTCGGCCCGTCCCTGCTCCACGACATCGACCGGCACCCGGTATGCCACCACGTCATGCGGTGGCGATGACTCAACTGCGATAAGCACCGGCTCGTCCCGTACCGCGATCGCGTTTGCTCGCAGACCATCTAGGTAGAATGCGACCTGCCCCACGTACCCGAGCCGAGCTGCCGCAGACGCGAACATGCGCGGGTCCAAGTTCGCGGTGCTCTTGAGGTCAACCAGGTGCGAGCCGGCGTGGTCGATGCGTCCTTTGCATACGAGATTCGTGTCTGGATCGGTCCATGTAAACGTGGCCTCGCGGAGACCGGCAGCTAGAAACGAACGCGCTACCGGGTGATCCATCACCGCAGTTGCCGCACCGAGCGCGCGCGTCCATTCGTCCTGGTTCAGGATCGTCTTGCCCTCGTGCTCGGCCTGAAACGCATCCCACGCTTTGCCACGACGGTGACCGTCCGAGTAGCAGACGTAGTTGCGGGCGAAGTCGTCCGGCTCAAGGATGAATGCGTGGCACGCACGACCCACACGGAAGAACGGCGCATCGGTCCGTCCGGCGGTGCGCGCGTGCTGATAGTGCTTCGGGCTGATCCGAATCACCTTGAGCGATGACCAGTTGACGGCATCGATCGCGCGGTAGTCGTCGAAGTTCACTGTTCCCCCTCAAACGCGAGCCGCTCGCGCAACTTCTCTTGAACCGCGTCCCACCTCGGCGGAGGGATGCGCGGCTCTGCCTCCACGATCGTCACGCCCACGGCCGTGGTCTCCATGCGGACGCGGTAGGTCACCGGCGTGACGCAATCCTCGGCCCAGTCGTTGATCGCGAACGACCGGCCCACGCTGAGCCGTCGTTTCATCGACCCCCCCACAGACGGGGCGGAGTGAGCCCGCGCAGTGCCTTGGCGCGCGCCTCGTGCAGATCGCCGCTGTTGATCACGTCAGCCAGCGCGGCCCGGAGTGACACCACCTCCACCCGGAGCGAAGCCGCCTCCGTGGCCCGCTGATTTGCGAGCGCCATGAGGTCGGCGAACGTCGCGTCCACCTCGGACGCGCGGTGTTGCTGCACCACGGCCGCATCGCGGGCGTCCTGGTCTGCCAGGGCGCGGAACTCGGAGCTGCTCACGAGAGCACCCACAGAGCCCATACAGCCCGCCAGAAGTTCAGGCCGGAGACGTTGGCGCCCCTCACGAGATTGCCCCGTGGCGGGCGGCCAGCGGCGCGAGGGCGGCGAGCGACGCGGGGGAGTCGGGGTGAGGTGCGGGGATGCCGGCGCTGGTCACACGAACAAGCTACTTGTTAATCTAGCTCCGGTCAAGAGATAGAAACAAGTTTCTTGTTTGACTCCACGGACAGCCTAATCTCGCGCAATCTCCGGACAAGTTCGGCCAGCAGCTCAGGGTTGGTAGCCTCCAACTCGTCCGCCAGTGCCATCAACTCACCCACCACCGTCGCCCTGCACTGCATGGGCGTTCAGTACCGCAACCCTGTGACAAACACCCGCGGGGGCCGCGAGGGGAGTGTCCGGATTAACTCAGCTTTTGGGCTGGTGGTCCCGCGACCAGCGAATGAGATCCAGCACTTTGCCCAGCCCGACATCGTCGTCACCGATCGCGTCGCTTTCTACGTCCACCTGGGCCCGCAAGGGAAGCGAAATGCCGAGGGCCAAGGAGAACCGCTCCAGGTAATCGGACCGCCAGAAGGACGGTTCCCGCTCACCCAGCACGTTGCTCACCGACCCCTGCGCGCATCCGCACCATGCAGCGAAAGCCTTCTGCTGCACCCCGATGCTCTTGAGCTGCAGCCACCGCGCCCGCGCAGCCTTCCGCCAGGCCCCGTTAAACGGTAGGGACCGGACGGAAAGATGCTGCACATCAGGCATGAGCGCGGAAAGGTCCGGCGGGGCGCCTCTTTTCCTTGCCATGCATGTACGCGATATCATGCCACTTGCTACAAAGCTCCATGTTACATGGTTGCCATTTCTGAACAAGTGTGTTGTTTTGAACGGCGATGGGACTGCTCTCAGCGGACGAAGTTGGCCGGCGGATTCGCAAGGCGCGGGAACGACTTAAGCTCGACCAGTCGGAGCTCGCCGGGCGCCTTGGAGGAAACGCGAGCCAGGGGCTGATCTCCAACTGGGAGAGAGGCAAGGCAACTCCGAACCGGGAATACCTGCTGCTCCTGGCGGGGACCCTTGGCATCCCGGTCGAGGACCTGGTCGTGGACGGAGACACGTCCTCGGCGGCGGCGGGCTAACCCGGTGGTCATGCCGGGGGGCAATGCGTGCGGTCTACGGTGCCGACTTGGTCGCTTTCGACACCGCGGCTGCGGCGTTCAACGAGGCAAGGCTGGACTGCGCTGTCGCCAGCCTGGTGACGCCGCCGAGTTTCTCAATCGCCTCCACGATGGCACCCCCGGATGCAAGCACCGAGGCGACCGTGAACATGCCGACGGCGACACCCTGGTGCACGGCGCTCTGTGCGTTGAACCACATCAGCACGCCGTAGAGCGCTGCGCATGTGCCCACGATGAAGAGCAGGTATTTCATGGCCGGGTAAATCGACCGGTCCCGGCAAAACTTGAGTCAACAACGACCGCCGGGGGGTGCTAGTGGCAGGACGGATCAGAAGCATCAAGCCGGAGTGGCTTGAGAACGAGCGACTCGGGTCGTGCTCCAACGAAGCGCGCCTTCTGAGCGTGGCCCTGCTGCTCCTGGCCGACGACCACGGCCGGGGTCGCGCGGCACCCGCCTACATCGCGAGCCAGGTGTGGCCGTATGAGACGCACGATGTCTCGCGAGCGGGCCGCGCGCTGGCCGAGTTGGCGGATATCGGGTACGTCCGACTCTATCGCGTTGAAGGACAGTCATATTTCGAGATTCCGGGATGGGAAAGACACCAACGTGTGGATAAGCCCGGAAAGGCTAGGGTTCCAGCTCATCCCGCGAACATTCCCGAGATTCCCGCGAACATTCCCGGGAGTCTCGCGCCTGATCTGGAGCATAGGAGCATAGGAGAAGGGAGAAGGGAGAAGGGAGAAGGGAGCGTCGCGGCGGAGCCGCCTCACCCAGATTTCGAAGTCGCGGAGGGGACGAACCCCGGAGGGCGCAAGAAACCATCTCGCCCGATGCCGCCGGGGTGGTCACCGGGGGCAGTGCATCTCGAGATCGCTCG
>JBKJNH010000197.1:0-9785 GCA_046596055.1 Candidatus Eiseniibacteriota bacterium | reverse complement strand
CTCCCGCCACCCCCCGCCCGCCCGGCAACCACGCAACCCGCTTCCGGACAGGCACTTCGCTTGACAGCCCCCGATGCCACCCCTAGCGTCCGGGCTCCATGGTCCGAAGCATCGTCGCCGACTACGCGTCCACCACACGCGAGTTCTCCCCGAACGCCCGGCTGTTCCTGATCTCGGTCCTCCTGTCGTGGATCGGGCTCTCGGTGAACCAGGTGGTGTTCAACCTGTACCTCGTCGCCGGGGGCTACGGCGCCGACTTCGTCGGCGTGGTCACCTCGATGATGGGGATCGGAATGGCCGCCACCGCCCTGCCCGCGGGGTGGCTGGCCGATCGCTTCGGCCGTCGCGCCTGCCTCCGCGGCGGTTCGCTTCTCGTCGCCGTCGGCTTGTTCGCCCGCGCGCTCTCGCTCTCGCCATGGGCGCTGCTCGGCTCCACGCTGCTGATCGGCATGGGCCAGGCGATCGTCACGATCGCGGCCTCGCCGTTCATGATCGAGAACTCCAACGAGCTCGAACGCACGCACCTGTTCAGCATGCACTTCGTCGTCGTCCTGCTCGGCGGCCTGCTCGGCAACCTGATGGGCGGCGAGCTGCCGGGCCTGCTCGAGCGCAGCCTGCCGCTGCTGGCGTCCTCGCCGCTGCTGTCTTACCGGGGCGCTCTCGTGATCGGGGCGCTGGCCTCGTCGCTGGCGGTGTGGCCGCTTGGATTGGTCCGCGAGGCGCCACTCGACGAGCGCGAGGTGCACGCGATCGCGCGGGCGCGCGATCATGCACCCCTTCTCTCGCGGCTGGCCCTCAACTTCCTGCTCATGGGGATGGGCGCCGGCCTGATCATGCCCTTCTTCAACCTGTATTTCGCCCAGCGCTACGGCGCGGACGCCGGGCAGATCGGGCTCTACTTCTCGGTCGCACAGGTGATCACGCTCGTCGCCACGCTGTCGGGACCGCTGCTCGCCCGCCGCTACGGCAAGCTGCAGGCGCTGACCCTGCTCCAGCTCGTCTCGCTGCCGTTCCTCGTCACACTGGGCTTCGAGACCACGCTTGCGGTGTCGGTCGCGTCGTTCTGGTTGCGCTCGGCGTTCATGCAGATGAGCTCGCCGCTGCTCACGTCGTACGCGATGGAGATCATCCCGCCCGCGCTGCGGGCGCGCGCGCAGGCGATCGACAACATGGCGTGGTACCTGGGGTGGGCGATCAGCTCCGCGATCTCAGGATGGATCATGGCGCACTTCGGCTTCGAGTGGCCCTACTACCTGACCGCGCTGTGCTACGGGGTGGCGACGGTCACGTTCTGGTGGAACTTCCGGGGACGCCCTACAGCCCATGCCCGCGCATGACGATCTGCGCCGTGCCGAAGTAGATCACCACGCCTGTAACGTCGACCAGGGTGGCGACGAAGGGCGCCGAGGCGCTCGCCGGGTCGAACCCGAGCCGGCGGAACAGGAACGGCAGCATCGAGCCGCACAGGGTGCCCCACACGACGACGCCGAGCAGAGCCACGCCCAGCGTGATCGCCAGAACCGGCGTGTGCGGGCCGTACGCGTGGAACGCCGCCTCCCACACGAGCACGCGGATCACGCCGAGGGACGCGAGAATCAGGCCCAGACCGACGCCCGACAGCGCCTCGCGCTTGACCACCCGCCACCAGTCGCGCAGCCGCACTTCGCCCAGCGCCATGGCGCGGATGACGAGCGTCGTCGCCTGGCTCCCCGAGTTCCCGCCGCTCGAGATGACCAGCGGCAGGAACACGATGAGCACGATGGCACGCGCGATCTCGTCCTCGTAGTGGCCCATCGCGGAGGCGGTGAGCATCTCGCCGAGGAACAGCACGGACAGCCACATCCCGCGCTTCTTGATCATCGAGAACAGGCCGACCTCGAGGTACGGCGCGTCGAGAGCCTCCGTGCCGCCGATCTTCTGGATGTCCTCGGTGGCTTCCTCGCGCACGACCTCGACGATGTCGTCGGCGGTGACGATGCCCTTCATGCGTCCGTCGCTGTCGACCACCGGGATGGCGACCAGGTGGTGGCGGTCGAAGAACCGCGACAGCTCCTCCTGGTCCATGTCCTCGTGCACGGTGACGAGTTCCCTGCGCATGAAGTCACTGATCTTCTGGTCGGGCGCTGCAATGAACAGTTCGCGGAAGCTGACCACGCCCAGCAGCCGCTGCTCGGCGTCGAGCGCATACGCGTAGTGGAGTGACTCAGGGCGCTCGCGGGCCTGGCGACGCAGGTACGCGATGGCCTCGTCGGTGGTCATCTCCGGCCGCACGCGGGCGAACCGCGGGCTCATCAGGCCGCCGGCATCGTCCTCGGCGTAGGCGAGGAGCGCCGAGACCTCGCGCCGCGTCGCCTCGTCGAGCAGCCCCAGGATGTCGGACCACTCCTCGCGCGGCGCTTCCTGGATCACGTCGGCCGCATCGTCCGGCGCGAGCAGGCGGATCCACGAGCGACGCTCGGCCGGCGGCAGTGCGACCAGCAACTCGGCCTGGTCACGCGAGGACAACATGAAGAACCAGCTCTCGGCCTCGGTCCGGGTCAGTGCGCGGAACGCCTCGAGTCGATCCTCGAGCACGAGCAGCGGCCACGCCTCGCGCAGGTCATCCTGGGAGAGGTCGTCGCGAGCCTGGAGCGCATCGGGGTTCGTGCCGTGCACGGGACGTCTCCTGGAGCCGGAATGGTGTCGAGAGGGACGCCCGGAACATACGAAGCTGAAACGGGTTGCACAAGCGCGAAGGCGGCGCCGGGTCGCCCCGTCGCCGCCTTCGTCGCCCTCCACCGTCCGCTCGAAGCCCTACTGGGTGCGCACCAGCTTCTGCTGGGCCATCCGGCCGCCCTGCCCGACCAGTCGCGCGAAGTAGACACCCGACGGCGTGCGCGCACCGCGATCGTCGCGCCCGTCCCAGCCCGCAATCTGGGGCGCTCCCGAGCCCGCGCCGGCCCACAGCGTGCGCACGATCCGCCCGCGCAGGTCGACGACCTCGAGCACACCTTGCTCGCCCTGGGCCAGCGCGTACGACATCGTCGCGGTCTGCCCGGCCGACGGATTCGGCCGGGGAGCCGCGAGCGCGATCGCTCCCAGCGGCGACGAACCGGTATCGATCGTGTCCTGAGCCTGTTGCAACACCGCGTCGTACGGGGCGACGTACGGGTTGTCGGCGCCCGCGGCGACTGCGTAGTTCGTCGGGTTCACCCACACGACGCCGTTCGAATACTGCCGCTTCCAGATCGTCGTGCCCGACAGTGACAGCGACGTCGCCGCGCCCGTGGGCCAGCCCAGCCGCAGGTCATACTCAGGCAGCCAGTAGTAGCAGCCGTAGAATCCGCTGTTCAAGCCGTAGTAACCGTCGCCCAGAAGAGCGCTGCCCAGCGTGAAGCGGAACAGCGAGCGGTGTGTCGTGGTGTTCGGATACGTGAACCGAGTGCCGCCGCCCAGCTCGGCATCGAGGATGTTGCGCACCGGGGCGCGGAAGCGCGTGGGGAGCTTGTCGAGGTAGCCGTGCAGCCCCGTCATCGACGACTGCCAGCGGAAGTTCCACGGATTCGGCGCCGGATCGATCGCACCGTGGATCGTCGGAAAGCGCTCGTGGAACAGGCCGTTCGCGTCGCTGAAGTAGTTCATGCCATTGCCGAGAATCACGAAGTCGTCGCCGAGCCGCTCGCGAAAGCGGGCGAAGACGACCGCGACCCCCTCGGCCCACCACGTATCGAGCTCCGCGTACGTGTCGGCCACTCCGTTCGCATCGAGATCGAACCGTGCCGTCGTCTCCGTCCCCGGCGTCTGCTGCGAACAGTCGTTGCCCGGGAGGCAGCCCCCCATCTGCCCGTTGAGCCATGCCGGCGATCCCCAGAGCTGATCGAAGAACACGCCGTCCACCTTCGACAGGCCTCCCTTCGATGCGATCAGGTCGTCGATCACGAAGTCGGCGAAGACGTCGCACAGGCGCTTGCCCTGTGCGTTGGGGGGACACTTCGACGAGAAGTTTCCGAGCCACATGCCCCAGAACGCCGTGGCATGCACGCGCGCCCCGGTCGAGTCGACGCCCCAGCACCAAAACTGGTTGTTCTCCAGCAGGTCCCAGTAGCGGCGGTCATACCCGAAGTCCGGGTGGTCCGCCGGCCACGGCCCGTTGGTCGGCGGGTACTCCGACGGCCCGGCGTCGTAGTACGAGTACCAGGACGGCGTCACGAGCGTGAGGCCGCTCGGATTGAGCGTCTTGATCGAATCGAACTTGGCAGGGGTCGCACGCGACGCCAGCGCGACCATGTCGTAGCGCGCGTTGAGGCGCGCGTTCGGATTGTTCGTCCAGTCGACGTTGAAGATGCGCGGATAGGACCCATCCCCGTGCGCATGCGCGGGCACGGGTGCCACGAGCATCGCGAGCAATGCGGCCAGCGCCAGGGCCAGGACGAACGCAGGTGCGAGCAGGAACACGGCCTGCGGTCGGGCGACGAGCGCCGCGACGCGGACGTCGGGGCGGGGACGGACGGAAACTCGGGACGAACGATGGATGGGCACGGCGCCTCCCTGCAGGTCCAGACTCCATGGCGCACGCGGCCGCGGGCGCTTTCGATCGGAGAACTGGATTGCAGGGGGTGTGCCACATGTCAGCGGCCGAAGGCCGCTAAGATTCTCGCGTAACCACCAGTGCAACAACAGGTTAGAAAAGCGGAAACCTGGCTTGAGTCCAGACCGCCCCGAACCCTCACCCGCCCCGGGCACGCTGCAACACCAGAGCAGGCGATGTGCAACGTGGAGGCGCCCTCGAGGTGCGGCGCTAGCCCCCCAAGAGCTCCATCAGAGCGCCATCAATGCGAATCGGCCGACCGGCGGGACCCAGAAAGCAATGCCGCGTCCAGCCCGTGGCCAGGACCTCGCCGGGGGCAAGCTCGATTCGGTAGTCAAATCGGACGACAGCGCGCGATAGCCCGCCCACCCAGGCGACCAACCGCATCCTATCGTCGTAACGCGCTGGTCTCAGGTAGAGGCAATGGGCCTCGATGACCGGAAGCTGGACCCCCTCGGCCTCGAGTTCGCGGTAGGTCTTGCCCCGGGCGCGCAGCCACTCGGTGCGAGCGATCTCGAACCAGTACAGGTAGTTGGCGTGGTAGGCCACGCGCATCTGGTCGGTGTCGCCGTAGCGGACGGAGACGTCTTCGTAGACATGCTCGAATGGCGGCAAGGGTCCTCCTCGGGCAGGCCAAATCCGTGGGGTCGAGTTTGCGGGCCGACCGATGCTACCCCACCCGCCCACCGTCAGAAGGTCTAGAATCCGGAGGTCCGCCCCCGCGGCCATCACCCGCCGATTTGCAGCCAGACAGGAGCCCCCCATGCGATCGATCTCGACCGCCCTGCTCGCCCTTGCCGCCGCCGTCGCGCTCGCCGCCCAGGCCCCCGCGACCCTGCAGGCCGCGCCATCGGATCGATCGCTGCGCGAGTACCGCGACCCGCTGACCGGGGCCCGCGTGCGCCCGTTGCGCGCGACGCTGCCGACGCTGCTTGATCCGGCGGACGTGGCGCCGTCGCACACCGGCGGGATGTACCGGCCGCAGCACGGCGACGGTCCGTCCGAGTGGCGCAGCGGCACCTACCCCGAGCGCATGCTCGACGAGTTGCTCAAGCATCGGCTGCGCCAGTACGAAATGATCCAGGTGTTGCCGACGTCGCAGTCGTACGACCGCGGCGAGATCGCGGTGATCGAGGATGACGGCACGATCCTCGTGCCCAGCGGCTCGCAGGTCGAGATCGATCCCGTGGCCCTCGGCCGCAGGTTTCTCGAGTTGCACAATGACGAGTACGACTACATCAACGTGTGGACCGCGTCGAACGTGACGAACCTCACGCTTGGCGGCGGGTTCGCCTACGAGCTCAACGTGCGAAACGAGGTCGACGGACTCGGGCTCTCGATCTACGACTTCGGGAACGACTTCGGCTCGAACGGCGTCCTGAAGTCGTTCCTCAACATGAATCGACTGTCCGCCTATCCCGCGGACCCGAACGCGACGTTTCTCGGCACGAACTCGACGCTCGACGTGATGGGGCAGGAAGCCGGACACCGCTTCGGCGCGTTCATCTTCATCGACGGCGCCGGTCCGACCGGCGCCAACCTGCTGGGGCGCAGCGATGCCCATTGGTCGTTCTTCCACAACTCGCTCGGCTCGGACCTCGAGGGCAACCGCATCCGCGACAACGGGGACGGCACGTTCACCACGATCGAAGCGACGAACGGCTTCTCCTTCCTCGACGAGTACCTGCTCGGCCTGCGCGACTCGAGCGAGGTGGACTCGCTCTGGTATGTCCACAACCCCTCGGGCTTCAACCCGGCGGGCGCCTTCGTGCGCGGATCGGCCCCGCGGATCGGCATCTCCTTCGCCGGCACGAAGACCTTCGTCTCGATCGCCAACATCGTCGCCACGAACGGCCACCGCGTGCCGACGCCGGCGACCTCGCAGAAGACGTTCAAGATGGCGTGGGTCCTGGTCGTCAAGAACGGCGAGGCGCCGACCGCGCCCGACCTGGCCAAGATCGAGGGCATCCGCGCGGCGTGGGGCCCCTACTTCTCGGCGGCGGTCGACGGTCTCGGCGCCATGGACAACACGGTGAACTCGGTCCCCGGCTCCGTGCAGATCGACCACGTCGCGCTGAAGGATACGGAGGACACGGCGTCTCCCCGCGCGATCGAGGCCGAGATGTCAATCCGTCAACGCAGCCTCCTGATCGCCTTCGATGCGGCGTCGCCCCGCCTCCACTGGCGCGCCAACGGTGGCGCCTGGAACGTCGCGGTGATGAGCAGCGGCGGCGGCGACCTGTATACGGCGAACGTGCCGGCCCAGGGCGCAGGGACCATCATCGACTACTGGTTCAGTGCGGCATCGACCTCCCCGGGGATCACGGGCACGTCGCCGACCGGAGCACCCGCGCAGTTCTTCAGTTACCGCGTGGGACCGGACGTGACGCCGCCCGCGCTCACGCACGTCGCTCCCGCGGATCCGTCGTACCTGCAGTTGCCGCTCGACGTCACGGTCGTGGCGTTCGACAACCTGGCCCTGGACTCGGTCGGCGTGGTGTGGCGCACGAACTCGGGCCCCGAGCAGACGGCCTGGACCGACGCGACCGGGGACGGCCCGTACACGTTCTCGATCGGCGCGGGTGCAGGGTTCGGCGACGTGATCACCTATCGATTCACCGGCGTGGACGCCGCGACCATCAAGAATCGCGCGACGCTGCCGTCCGGTATCGCACCCTACTCGATCCTCGTGGGCGGCAACTTCGCCGAGTCGTTCGAGAGTGGCGAAGGCGGCTTTGCCCACGGCGTTCTCACCGCCGGGTTCTTCGACCAGTGGCATCGATCGAGCACGCGGAACTCGACCCCGGGCGGCGGCTGGGCCTGGAAGTGCGGCGCGACCGGCAGCGACCCGTACGGCGCATCGCTCCACGCGGCGCTCGAGTCGGGCCCCGTGACCATCGGCCCCGGCGCGATCCTGCGCTTCAAGCACTGGTACGAGCTCGAATCGTCCGATACACCGGGCCAGGCCTACGATGGCGCGCAGCTCCAGTGGTCCGAGAACGACGGCGCGAGCTGGGTGCCTCTGGTCCCGCTCGAGGGCTATACGCATGCGATCATCACGAACCCCGACAGCCCGTTCGACGTGGCCGATCCCGTGTGGTCGGGCGAGAGCGGCGGCTTCGTCGATGCGACCGTGAACCTGCACTCGGCGTCGATTCGCAACATCCGCCTGCGCTGGGTGTTCGGCTGCGACTCGTTCGTCGGTGGCGAGGGATGGTACGTCGACGACGTCACGGTCGCTTACGACGGCGGCCAGCCGGTCGACGTGCCGCTGGCGCCGACGGCGTTCACGCTCGCCACGCCGCGGCCGAACCCCAGCCGCATCGGGCGGACCACCTTCTCCTTCGCCCTGCCGCAGGCCGTGACGGCGCGACTCGCGCTGTACGACGTGCGTGGCCGACTCGTCCGCACCCTGATCGACGGGCCGCGGCCGGCCGGTCCTTCGTCCGCCGACTGGGACGGTCGCGACGACGCCGGTCGCACCGTGGCGCATGGACTGTATTTCGCGCACCTCCAGGCCGCCGGCCTGGGCGAGCGGACGACGCGGGTCGTGCTCGTCCGTTGATCGCGGGAACACGACTGCTCACGATGCCCTCGGGCGGGACGTTCGAGGTCGAGGTCACCCGGGCTCGCAATCCGGCCGGGCGACCTCCCCTCGTCCTCGTCCCTGGGATTGGCGGTCCGCGCGGCACGTTCCATCACCAGGTTCGCGCGTTTGCGGAACACTGCGACGTCGTTGCCACCAACCTCAACCCGGCGCAGGCTCCTGCCGTCGAGCCGATCGACTCGGCCGCGCGCGACCTGACCGCGGTGCTCGACGCGCTGTCCATCGAGCGCGCCGACCTTCTCGGTGCCTCTTTTGGCTCCTGCGTCGTGGCGAGCACCACGAGCCGCGCACCCGGGCGGGTGCGCCGGCAGGTGTGGGTCGCCCCGCCGGTCGTCCATCACGGCCCCTGGCGCGCCGCGTTCGGACCCGGCTGGCTCTTCGGGGGGGCCCTCATGAAGTTCGCCCCCGAGGCCTCCCGCGGCAACGTCGCGCGCATGCTCGCCGCGCGAAGGATCTACTCCGTCGAGCCCGACCTCTCGCAGGAGGAACTGATGCTCCTGGCCGGCCGGGTGAGCGACACCGACCTCGGCCCCTTCTTCCGTCGACTCGCCGGGCTGCGCGACTGGGACTGGAGACGCCTGCCCGAGCCCTCGCCGCGGCCGGCGCTGATCGTCCAGGGCGAACGCGAGCGCGCGGTCACTCCGCGAGACGTCACCCGGGCGTGGGAACGCCTGAGCGGGCGCCCGGTGGCCGTCGTTCCGGGCACACACATGCCCTATCTCTCCTTCCCACAAGCGTTTAATGATGCAGTCGACGACTTTCTGAGGACCCCCGAAGTCGCCGGCTAGAATTCAGCCGAATGCAGGGAATTCTTCTGATTTGACATTTCCTGAACGTTTATGCCGCATCACCGCTACCTCCTCGACCTCCCATGTGCTGTATCTTCGCGCCGGCCCGTGACCGCGAGCGAACGCTCACGCCTCCGGGTGGTCCCAAACAGGAGGTCCCTGAATGTTGAAGCGCTTTCTGGCCGTTGCCGCTTTCGCGGCAGTGCTCGTTCCGTCGTCCGCTTTCGCCGTCGATCACTCCAAGCAGTGGGCTCTCGGCTACTTCTTCGACGATGCCCCGATCGGCGTCCGCTACATGATGACCCCGAAGGTCGGCCTCGATGCCGGCATCGGCTTCCAGTCCGAAGACGGAGAGGACTTCTCGGATCCGGGCGAGACGGCTTCGAACAGCCAGTTCACGTTCGAAATCGGCGTCCAGTTCAACCTCGTCCAGACCGACCGCGCGGACTTCTTCGTCCGTCCGAGCTTCGCCATGACGTCGATCCCCTACTACTACTCGGATGACGGCGGCACGACGTACTCGAGCGAGAGCGTCAGCGACACCCGCTTCGGCGCGATGCTGGGCGCCGAGTGGCACGCCACGGACAACCTCTCGCTCAGCTTCGGCCACGGCATCGGCGTCACGTCGAGCCACGGCATCTCGCCCGGCGAGCCCTTCGAGTCGGCGAACGAGCCGGAGTCGTCGAGCAGCCTGTCGACGGTCGGCCTGACGACCGGCGCGTCGTCGATCGGCTTCCGCTGGTACTTCTGATCCGGGACTAGTTCCGGGTCGGTGCTTCAAGCCGAAGGGGCGCTCCGCACACGCGGGGCGCCCCTCGTTTTT
>JBKJNH010000188.1:0-3558 GCA_046596055.1 Candidatus Eiseniibacteriota bacterium | reverse complement strand
AGCAGCGCGGTGCGCTCCTCGGCTTCGACGTGCGCGGCGTGCGCGCGCGTCGCGGTCTCCTCGGCGGCGGCCAGCTCGGCGCCGGTCGTCTCGATGCGGGAGGTCAACGCCTTCAGGGCGGTCTCGACCGCCTCGCGCCGCTCGGCCAGGTTGGTCAGCCGCTCGCGGGCACGCTCGCACTCGGCGCGCTCCTTCGACTCGACCTGGAACAGGTTGAGCGCGAGCTGCTTCACGCCGGTCACCTCGGCGCGCGTCTCCTTCAGCTCCGCCTCGATCGCGGTCAGGTCGGCCTCGCGCGCGGCCAGCGCCTCGCGCCGCGTCATCTCGTCGGCCTCGAGCGCCTCGACCTGCGCCTTGACGTCGGCCTCGCGGGTGGCGAGCTCGGAGAGTCGCTCGTTGGCACGACCGATCTCCTCGTCGAGCTGCGCGATCCGACGGGTCAGCCCGTCCTCGCGCTCGGCGAGGACCAGCGCCTCGTGCTGCGCGGCGGCGCGCTCGGACTCGCGCTCGGCCAGCGCCTGCTGCGCCGCGGCGAACGTGCGCTCCTCCTCGATCTGCTCGATCTTGACCGTTTGCAGCGCGGCCTCGCGCGTGTCGAGCTCGGTCTGGGCGCCTTCGCGACGCACCGACTCGGCCTGGTGCTCCTCGGCCAGCTCCTTCTCGCGCGCGATCAGCCCATGGTGCTTGAGCGCCGAGAGGCGCAGGTCGAGATCCTGGATCTCGCGGCGGTAGCGCTCGTGCCGGCGCGCCTTGGCGACCTGGCGGGCGAGCGATCCGATCTCCTTCTCGATCTCGACGAGCAGGTCGCTGACGCGCACCAGGTCGACCTGCGTCGCCTCGAGCTTGTTGAGCGCCTCCTTCTTCCGCTGCTTGTACTTGGTGATGCCCGAGGCCTCCTCGAACAGGAAGCGCCGATGGCCCGTGTTGTCCGACAGCAGGTTGTCGACCATCGCGCGCTCGATCACCGAGTATGCGTGGCTGCCCATGCCGGTGTCGAAGAACAGGTCCTTGATGTCCTTGAGCCGGACGACATCCTTGTTGAGCACGTACTCCGAGGCGCCGGAGCGATAGACGCGGCGGCCAATCTCGACCTCGGTGAACTGCGTCGGCAGGACGCCCTTGTCGTTGAGCATAGTGAGCGTCACCTCGGCCATCCCGATCGGCTTGCGCCGGGCCGAGCCGTTGAAGATGACGTCGTCCATGGCCTCGCCGCGAAGCTGCTTCGCGGACTGCTCGCCCATGACCCAGCGGATCGCGTCGGAGATGTTCGTCTTGCCGCAGCCGTTCGGGCCGACGACGGCCGTGATGCCGTTGCCGAACGACACGCTCGTCTCGTCGACGAACGACTTGAATCCGCGCAACTCGAGCTTGGTCAGGAACAAGGGTCGGCTCCTTCCGCGGGGAGGGTGGCCCCGGAACGATTCCTCAGGCCCCGGTGACGGCGGCGCGCACGAGACGCGCGACCTCCGCCGGGTCCTCGAACATGAGTGTGCGTGCGTCCAGGAGGACGCGGTCCTCGCGAATGCGGGCGATCAACGGTGGACGGCCGAGCCGCAGGCGCCGCTCGAGCGCCGAGGCGGTGCGACCGGTCCACGTGAGCGCCACGACCGAAGTGGGCAGGAGGGCTCCGGGGAGCGCGCCGCCGCCGACTTCACTCGTCTCGGGCACGACCGCGACGTCGAGTCCACGGATCGCTCCGCTGGCTCCCGTCGCCGCCTCGTCCAGCGCCTCGCGAATGGCCCGGGCCAGGCCCACCGCGAGGTCGGCGAGCGCCCCGGCCGGGGCCGCGAGCTGGGCGAGCGCGGGAATGTCGCGCCGCGCGATCGCAGGATCCGCGTACGCCGCCAGCGTGGCTTCCAGGGCGGCGATGGTCAGCTTGTCCACCCGGAGGGCCCGGGCCAGCGGATCGCGCTCCAATCGAGCGATCCACTCGCGCCGGCCGACGATCAGGCCGGCCTGAGGTCCCCCCAGCAATTTGTCGCCGCTGAACGTAACAATGTCGGACCCGCCGGTCAAACTCTCGGCGACGGTCGGCTCGTGTTCGATGCCGAAATCTTCGGTCGCGACCAGCGCGCCCGAGCCGACGTCCTCGACCAGCGGCAGGTTCACCTCGCGAGCCAGGGCGGCCAGCTCCTCGCGACTGGGCCGCTCCGCGAACCCGACCACCCGGAAGTTGCTGGGATGGACGCGCAGCAGGAGCGCCGTCTCGGGAGTGATGGCACGGCGGTAATCGTCGATGCACGTTCGATTCGTGGTCCCCACTTCGACCAGTCTCGCGCCCGCACGGGCGAGGATCTCGGGCAGGCGGAACGAGCCGCCGATCTCGATCAGCTCGCCGCGCGAGACGATGACTTCCTTCCCCTGGGCGAGCGACCAGACGGCCAGCAGGAGCGCGGCCGCCCCGTTATTGACCACCAGAGCGGCCTCGGCCCCGGTGAGCCGCACCAGCCAGTCCGCCACGCCCAGAGCGCGCTTCGAGCGCTTTCCCTCTGGGACGTCGTACTCGAGCGCGAGGTAGCCGTTTCCGGCCGATGCAACCGCCTGGCAGGCCGCCGCCGAGAGAGGCGCGCGGCCGAGGTTGGTGTGCAGGACCACGCCCGTGGCGTTGATCACCCGTTCCTGGCGCGGGCGGGCGAAGGTTCGTGCCTTTTCGACGACGCGCTGGAGAAGCGTCGCTTCCGCGTCGGTCGCGGCGGCCGGGTCAGCCGTCAGCGCCGCGCGCTCGGCGGAGAGCACCCCGCGTGCGGCCTCGACAACGAGCCTCCGCGGCGGAGCGTCCGCGGCGGGCAGGCTCGCCGCGAGCATGGCAAGGGCCTGTTCGACCAGCGATTCGACGGCAGGAAGGGCGCGAAAGCGCGCGTCGCTCATGGCGGCAGAATAGCCGACCCCGCACGCGCGGGGCAGCCTAGAATACGCGTCATGACCGCTCGTGACCCGGCAGCGAAGGCGGCGAAACGAAAGGACCCGCAAAAGGTCCCGGCGAAGCCTACGCCTGCGGGCTCCTCGGGCGCACCCCTGCCCAGGAAGCTCGGGATCAAGCCCGACTCCACCGTCGCCCTCGTCGATGCGCCCGACGACTTCGAGCGCACGCTCGGCACTCTTCCCGAGGGCGCGCGCGTACGTCGCTCGACGCGCGGGGCGAGCGACGTGGCCCTGTGGTTCGTCTCGACGCGCGCCGAGTACGCGAAGGGTCTCCACGCCTGGGCCCGTCGCGACGACTGGAACGCGCTGTGGATCTGCTGGCCGAAGAAGGCGTCCGGGGTGCTCACCGACCTTGGAGACGAACCGGTGCGGCGGCTGGCGCTGGCCGCGGGGCTGGTGGACTCAAAGGTGTGCGCCATCGATGCCACCTGGTCAGCGCTGCGCTTCACACGGCGAAAGCCGGGGCACTCGCACGCTTGAGAGGCACCCCCGTCGCAGCAGGGGCCCGAGCCGGTCGGCGGACAAACGTGGATCGTCAGGTCCGCCAGCGACCGCTCCGGCTGGAGCGACGGGGGGGCCTCTCAAGCGTGCGAGTGCCCCGGCTTTCGCCGTGTGAAGCGCAGCGCCGACCAGGTG
>JBKJNH010000065.1:0-3139 GCA_046596055.1 Candidatus Eiseniibacteriota bacterium | reverse complement strand
TTCATCGATGGCTTGAAGGGCTTCCCCGATGCGATCAAGAGCCTGTATCTACAGACCCAGCTTTAGCTCTGCATGGTGCACATGGTGCGCAACTCCCTGCGCTACGTGAGCACCATGCAGAGCTAAACCTGGGTCTGTAGATACAGGCTCTTGATCGCATCGGGGAAGCCCTTCAAGCCATCGATGAAGGGGACGAATACGTCCTTCACCTCGCGGTTCTTGAGCTCCATCAGCACGTTGAGCCAGAATTCGCGCCCTTGCTCCCACCGACCCCGAGCCCGAGCAGGTCGTCCCTGGGGGCCTTCCTCTTCGGCCTCGTCGGGCGGCCTGTCCACGTTGTCGTTCCGGGGCAGGACGGGCCTCCTTCGGGGGTAGAGTCCCCGTCCTGCCCGCTCCTTCGGTCTGGTGTCCGCCGTCCCGATTCTGACGCCTCCTGGATCCTCCTCTTCAGAGGGAACCTGCCATGTTCCAGGGTTTCGGGAGCGGGGGGGGTTCCGGGGGGCGCTCTACAATGGGGCTGGTTCCGCGGGGGGGCCGGGAGTATGCTTCGCTCCGCCTTTCGGAGCCATGGATGGTCCCCAAATCGGGGTCCCGCCCATTCAGGCCTCCCCCCGTTTGATTCGAGTCCGCCCGCCCTTCCGTCGTCCATCTGACGCCTGCGGTCGGTTCACAGAGATCTCCCCCCTTCTGATGCGCGCGAGCGCTGCGAGGATGGGTCATGTTTTCACGCCGGGTCGTCCCCCACGTCGGCTTCGTCGCCACGCCGTTCATCATCGCGGCGTTCGCCTTGTCCATGGCCCCATCGCGCGCCGCCGCCGGCCTCGCCGTCAGCGCACCTGCTGCGCTCGATCCCACCAAGATCAATGCCGTCCGCATGCAGGAAGGTGTCGCGGCGGCGGCGAACGATTCAGTCACGCTGTTCGCATGGACCGACTCGCGCAGCGGAGGCCGGGACATCTACGCCGCCCGCGTGCGCAATGACGGAACCGTGCTCGATCCGAACGGGATCATGATCGCCTCGACCGGCGCCGACGAGCTCGGGCCTGCGGTCTCGTGGAACGGAACCAACTGGCTCGTGGTGTGGGATCGCGACGGTGCCATCGTTGCGACGCGCGTCGCGACCGACGGTGAAGCACTCGATCCGTCGGGCATCGACGTCTACACCGGCGCCTTCACCTCGCGCACCCCGGCCGCGGCCGGACTGGGCGGCGGGCACGCGGTCCTCTGGGCGGTGAGCGGTGCCGACTCGCGGATCTTCGGTGCGGTCGTCGCCTCGGACGGTTCCCTCGAGGTGGCCCCGGTGCAGCTCTCCGTCGGAGCGGGCCCCACCGACCAGGTCCCGGTGATCGCCGTCAACGAACCGACCGCGCTGGTCGCGTTCCAGACGAGCCGCAACGGCAACGCCGACATCTACGGCTTCCGGATCGAGCGCTCGATCTCGGGCCCGCCCGCCCTGGTGCGCGTCGACGTGGCGGACTTCGCGATCTCCGCCGGCCCGAGCCGCGAGATCGCTCCTGCAGTCGGCGCGCGCGTCGACGGCTGGCTCGTCGCGTGGGAGGACGCCCGCAACGCGCCGGCCGGCATCGACGTGTACGCCTCGCGCGTCGACGCCAACGGCGTGGTGCAGGATCCGGCGGGCACGCGCCTGTCGAACGACGCGGGCGACGACCGCGACCCTGCGGTGACGCACACGGGCGCGCACTGGCTGGTCGCGTGGTCGCAGAACGACGCGGGGCAGTTCCTGCGTGCGGTCGCCAACAACGGCAACGCCAGCGGCGCACGCATCGACGTGTCGACCGCGTCGGGCACGCTGGGCCAGGCCGCGTTCGGCGGCGACAGCGCGACGCCCATCGTCGCGTGGTCGGCGCCCGAGATCGGCACCAGCGCGCCGAAGCCCCTGCAGGATATCGTGGGCGCGATCATCGGCGGCGGCGACACGCCGGGCACGGCGTTCGTGATCTCGACGCAGACGCCGAACCAGACGCAGCCGGCGCTCTCGTTCGGCGGCAACCGCTGGTTCATGGCGTGGGTCGATGATCGCTACGGCCCGACCGAGGGTCGGCTGCGCTATGCCATCACCGACAGCGCTCGCTTCGAGGCGCCCAGCTCGATCGCGTACGCCGCCGAGCGGCCGGGGCTCGATCAGCAGCAGCCGACCGCGTGCTTCGACGGCACGAACTTCAACCTGTTCTGGAGCGAGGAGCGGGGCGGTCACCGGGCGATCATGGGCGCCCGCTTCACCACGGGCGGCGCGCCGATCGACACGTTCGTCGTGGCCGCGGGAGCCTGGAATCATCTCGAGCCGACGGCGCAGCACATGCAGGAGGGAATCGTCGTCGTCGCATGGACCGACGAGCGCGTGTTCGGCGATCGCGACATCTGGGCGATCCAGGTGGTTGCCGGGGCGACCTTCGAAAGCGAACTCGTGGTGTCCAACGCCGTCGGCGTGCAGGAGGAGCGGCCGCAGCTGCCGCCGCGCATCGTCGAGCCCGAGTTCCGCAGCACGTTCCTCGTCTACCAGAAGCGCTCCGGCCCGAACACCGGATCGATCATGGGTCGCTTCGTGTACGTCGACGACTTCGAGATCTCGAACTTCGAGGAGACGGTGCGCAACGAAGCGGGGCGTGTGTTCGAGCAGCCCAAGATCGCGTGGAACGGCGACTCGTGGCTGGTCACGTACCAGGAGCGCGTGGACAACGACGGCCCCGGCCTCTCGATCCCGACGGGGACGTGGCTCGGCGGAGGGGCCTTCTGCTTCAACTGCGGATCGGCGCCGCTGGGGCCCGGCAGCTACGTGCCGGCGAACCCCATCGCGATGTCGAGCGGCTACAACTTCCTCACCGCCTGGAGCAATCTCGAGGGCGCGCAGGTCGACCTGATGTTGCGGCGCACGACCGTGATCAACCAATTTCCGGATGCGGCGCCCATCGCCTACACCGACGATGCGCCGACCGACGTCCCTGGCGCGGGGCTCAAGGGCCAGGCCGACCGCATGGGCTTCGCCTACCTGCGTAGCCAAAACGACAGCGAGTGGCAGGGCCTGCGCCTGTTCGGGGCCGACGCTCGCGACACGCTCGAGGGCGTGGTCGTGATCAACGAGTTCAGCGCGCACCCGCCGAGCGACGGGCAAGAGTTCATC
>JBKJNH010000139.1:0-7612 GCA_046596055.1 Candidatus Eiseniibacteriota bacterium | reverse complement strand
GCGTGCACGACCCGGCGCAGGCTTCGTTCGAGGTGGACACCTACGAGCAGTTCGTGGCCGTCCAGAGCGAGACCGCGGTCCGTCACCTGGCGAGCCAGTACACGTACGACGCGCACGACGAGGAGACCGTCTCGCTGCGCGGCAACATGGACCAGATCTCCGAGGCATTGCGCGCCGAGCTGCAGGTCCGGCTCGACAAGGCCGGCGTCGAGGTCATCGAGTCGCGCCTGTCGCACCTGGCGTACGGCGCCGAGATCGCGGGCGCCATGTTGCGCCGGCAGCAGGCCGGTGCCGTGGTCGCGGCGCGTGCCCGCATCGTCGACGGCGCGGTCGGAATGATCGAGCTGGCGCTGGCCCGCCTGTCCGAGAAGAACATCGTCGTCCTCGACGACGAGAAGAAGGCCGCCATGGTGTCGAACCTGCTGGTGGTGCTGTGCAGCGAGCAGCCGACCAGTCCGATCGTCAACGCCGGAACGCTGCATCACTGAGATGGGCGCCCGGAAGTCGTTCCTGTTGCGTGTGCCGCCGGAACTCTATTCCGCCCTCGAGAAGTGGGCGGCGGACGAGCTGCGCTCGGTGAACGGACAGATCGAGTACCTTCTCGCGCAGGCGGCGAAGGACGCCGGCCGCAAGGTGCGGCAGGCCGAAGTCACGACCGGAGAGGATCCGGGCACGGAGGAATCATGAGCAACTGCGAACTGAAGAACCCCTTGAAGGGCATTGGCCTCCTCGTCATCGTCGCGATCGCGATCGCAGCGATGGTCCTTTCGGGCTGCCAGCGGCTGGACAAGGCCGGCAAGCACTGGGAGTCCGGGACGGATGGGCTGAATCGCACGATCACGCTCTATGATCTCGAGGGAGACGTCATCGGTCGCTGGAACGCCAAGACCTACATCGAGACATCGCGCAGCGGCATCATCGCGTTCCTCGACAGCGCCGGGCACGAGACCAAGCTCTCCGGCGGCATCGTCGTCGTGCAGGAGCGCTAGGGCATGGCCGCCGTCGTCGTGGTCGCCGGATCCTCCGACGAAAGCCGCAAGTGCCGCGTGGCCCGGCGGCTGTTCCGCGACGGCGCCACGTCCGAGTGGTCGGCGCGCGCGTTCGAACCGAAGAACGGGCCCGAGCGCCGCGGACTGGAAGCCGCCGTCGCTTCGGGGCTGGTCGTGCGAACCGAAGCGGGGACGTACTTCGTGAATGCCGTCCGTTACGAAACCATGCGGACCCGACAGCGTTGGGCGATCATCGCCGCGGTCACGATCATGCTGATCGGTTTCGCCATCCTGTACCTCACCGGAGAGTTCACTTCATGACCGTCGCGAACGACTCGTCCGTGCTCGCGGTGCACGGCATCACCAAGGCCTTCAAGGACCGCATTGCCGTCGATGCGCTGTCCTTCGAGGTGCGCCGCGGCGAGATCTTCGGCTTCCTCGGGCCCAACGGCGCCGGCAAGACCACCTCGCTGCGCATGATCCTGGGCATCACGCACCCGGACAGCGGCACGGTCACCTTCGACGGAGGTCCCACCGTCGATCGCCGGCGCATCGGCTACCTGCCGGAAGAACGCGGTCTCTTCGAGGACCAGAAGGTGATCGATTCGCTCGGCTACCTGGGCGAGTTGCGCGGCATGTCACCGCGCGACGCGCGGGGGGCGGGCATGCGCTGGCTCGAGCGCCTGGGTCTCTCCGACCGGGCGAAGTCGAAGCTCAACGAGCTGTCGAAGGGCATGCAGCAGAAGATCCAGTTCGCCGGCGCCGTGCTGCACGCGCCGACCCTGGCGATCCTCGACGAGCCGTTCTCCGGCCTCGATCCGCTCAACCAGGAGCTGTTCCTCTCGGTCGTGCGCGAGTTGCGCGACGAGGGCACGACCATCCTGTTCTCGGCCCACCAGCTGAACCTGGTCGAGCGCCTGTGCGACCGCTTCCTGATGATCGCCCGCGGGAAGGAAGTGCTGATGGGCACGCTCGACTCGATGCGCGCCACGATCACCGGGGGAGCGAGCGAGACGCTCGTCCTCGAGCTCGCCGCGCGCGGCAACGGCGCCGCCCCCGAGGCGGGTTCGGCGCGCGCCGCGTTCGATCGCGCCGGCATCGCGGGGACGGTGAAGGTCACGTCCCCCGGCGTCGGACGCCTGCGAGTCGAGGCCGGTCTCCCCGCCAATCACGACGTGGGCCCCGCGCTGTCCATCCTCGGCGGCGCGTTCGCCATCACGCGGATCGAGACGGCCCCCATCAGCCTGCACGAGATCTACCTGCGCGCCGTCCGCTCCGCGATGGGCGACGACGCGCTCGAGGAGGAAGTCACCCGTGTCTGACGCCCGCGTGAACCGCCCCGAGTGGTGGCCGGTCGCCCGTTTCGAGTTCCTGCGTGTCGTGCGCCGTGGGGACTTCCTGGTCTCGCTGGTGCTCATGCCGCTCCTCTCGGTCGGGCTGTCCTTCGGCGCCGGGTGGATCGCGCAGCGCTCGGCGAACGAGCCGGTAAAGCTCGCGTTCGCCTCGGGCGCGCCCGGCATCGACGTGAAGCTGCCGGCGCTCGACACCCTGAAGACCGTGAACTGGACGGTGGTCGGAGGCGCGGAGGCCGACCCGGAGGCGCTGAAGGCTGCCATCGAGGAGAAGACCTACGACGGCGCCGTGCTCGTGCCCGCCGGCTTCGCATCCGGCGACTCGATCCGCGTGCTGACCAAGCGCTCGCGCCCGGGCTGGGTTCGCAAGGTCCGCGAGCCGCTCACCGAACTGGCGCGACTCGAGCGGGCGCGCGCCGCGGGTGTCGACGCCGCCGAATTGACCGCGATCGATGCGCGGATCGCGATCGCCGAGACGCTGACGCGGCCCGAGGCGAAGACATCGAAGGGCGACATGATCGCGGCGTTCGCGCTCGTCATCCTGCTCCTGATCACGATCTACGCCATTGCGGCCTACCTCGCCGTCGGTATCACGGGCGAGAAGCAGGCGCGCGTGACCGAGGTCATCGTCTCGGCGATCCGGCCGCAGGCGTGGATGGACGGCAAGCTCATCGCGTTCGTCTGCATCGGCATGCTGATGGCGGTCATCTGGGGCGGCTCGGCGCTGCTGTTCGCCGTGTTCTCCTCCTTTCAGCTGCCGCCGGCCGTCAATCCGGGATCGATCGCCGCGTACCTCCTGTTCCTGGTCTTCGGGTTCGCGTTCTACGTATCGATGTTCGCGACGATCCTGGCCACGATCAAGGACATGCAGTCCACATCGCGCGTGCAGGCGTACTTCTACTTCATTCCGGTGATCCCGTTCATCTTCATCGAGACGATCATGGAGAAGCCCGAGTCGATGCTCGCGGTCGTCCTGTCGTGGATCCCGTTCTTCGCGCCGATGCTCATGCCGGCGCGCATCGCGCTCAAGGCCGCGCCCACATGGGAGTGGATCGGCGCGCTGCTCCTGCTGATCGTCGCGACGTACTTCATGCGCCTGCTCGCCGGAACGGCGATCCGGGTGGGCATGCTCATGTACGGCAAGGAGATCAACCTGCCCGAGTTGATGCGTTGGGCCAAGGAATAGGCCTCACTTCGCGCTTTACCCCTCCCCCGGACGTGCCGATACCTCCGGGGGAGGATCGAATGGACTCGATTCAGAAGACTTCACGCAGGGCGCACCTCGGGTCGACCGGGGTGCGGATCGTGCTCGTCGGCCTGTTGTTCGGCGGCTGTGCGAGCAAGGGATCGGTCGCGGGGCGGGTTCACCCGCCCTCGCCCGACACCGTCGTCCAGGCCTTCCCGGTGAAGGAACGCGCAACGAAGGCGCCGACCGACACCGCCCGCGTCACCCACCAGCGCGGCCGCTTCGAGCCCCGCGTCCTTACCGTCCAGGCGGGCATGATCATCGAGTTCGCCAACGCGGACCGCGTCTATCACAACGCGTTCTGTCTCGCGCCGAAGGGTCGTTTCGATCTGGGTCGCTATCGTCCAGGGCAGGTGCGACGGGCGTCGTTCGCGCATCCCGGCGAGTACGAGGTGTTCTGCGAGCTGCACCCGGCGGAGGTGCTCTACGTCGTGGTCTCGGACGAGCGCTTCAATACGAACACCGCGCGCGATGGTTCGTTCCTGCTCGGCCACCTGCCGAGGGGTGAGTACGTGATCCGGGCGTGGAATCCGCGACTCGGTTCGGCGAGCACGCGCGTCACGGTGCCGTCGAAGGAAACGATCCGCCTGCGCCTGCGGGCCTGATGCCCCCGCCTATCCTCCGGCGAGTTTCCGCAGCGCATCCCCCGCCAGCTTGTTCGTCGTCCACTCCGTCAGCGCTTCCGCCCCCAGCGATTCGTAGAAGCCGATCGCCGGCGCGTTCCAGTCGAGCACTTCCCATTGAACGGATCCGCAGTCTCGGGCGACCGCGAGTGCCGCGAGCGCCGCGAGCAGGGCGCGTCCCACGCCTGCGCCGCGCGCCTCGGGGATGACGAAGAGGTCCTCGAGCCACAGGCCGGGCTTGCCGGAGAACGTCGAGTAGGTGGGGTAGAACAGCGCGAAGCCCACGACCTGTCCGTCGAGCGAGCCGACGAGCGCCTCGGCGAGCGGGCGCTCGCCGAAGAGTGCGCGCTCGAGGTCGGCGACCGTCGAGACCATCTCGTGCTCGATCTTCTCGTAGACCGCGAGCCCATGCATGAGCTCATGGATGCGCGGCACGTCGGCCCGGGTGGCGGGGGCGATCGCGACGGCGCGGGGCGTCGGCGTCACGAGGTGGCCGGCGCCTCGGCCTTCTGCGCCGCCAGCGTCGCCGGGTCGTTGTAGCCGACCTGCACTTCCTTCGGAATGTAGGCGTCGAGCAGCTGCGCCAGCGCCGCGGTTTCCTTGACCAGGTTGCGCGCCACGACCAGCCGCTGCACCTGGTTGGTGCCCTCGTAGATCTGCGTGATCTTCGCGTCGCGCATGTACTTCTCGATCGGGTAGTCGCGCATGTAGCCGTAGCCGCCGAAGATCTGCACCGCGTCGGTCGTCACCTTCATTGCGGTGTCGGTGGCGTAGAGCTTGGCCATGGCCGCCATCTTGTTCGCGCTCGGCAGTTTCTTGTCGAGCGACGTGGCGCCCGCGTAGACGAGCTGACGGGCGGCCTCGACCTGCGCGGCCATGTCGGCGAGCATCTGCTGGATCATCTGGAACGAGTTGATCGAGGTGCCGAACTGGTTGCGCCGGGCGGCGTAGACCTGCGCCAGCTCGAGGGCGCCGGCCGCGAGGCCCAGACCCTGCGCGGCCACGCCGGGGCGCGCCAGGTCGAGCGTGCCCATCGCATGATGGAAGCCGAAGCCCGGCTGCCCACCCAGGAGCTGCGCGTCGCTCACCTTCACGTCCTTGAACACGGTCTCGACGACTGGAACGCAGCGGATGCCCATCTTGTCCTCGATCTTGCCGATCGAGAAGCCGGGCGTGCCCTTCTCGACGAGGAAGGCCGAGATGCGTCGCGACTTCGACGCCGGATCGCTCACCGCGAAGACGGTGTAGAGGTCCGCGGCGCCGCCGTTCGTCGTCCACTTCTTCTCGCCATTGAGGACCCAGCCGCCATCCGGCGCCGGGGTCGCAGCCAGGCGCATGCCCTGCGCGTCGGAACCGGCGAACTTCTCGGAGAGGCAGAACGCGATCAGCTTCTCGCCCGAGGCGATCTTCGGCAGCCACGTCTTCTTCTGCTCCTCCGTGCCGCCGACCAGCATGGGGAACGAGCCGAGCGCGTTGACGCAGTACATGACGCCGACGCCGCCGCACGCCCGCGAGAGCTGCTCGATGACCAGGCACAGGTCGAGCACCGTGCCCCCGGCCCCGCCGTACTCCTTCGGGATCCAAACGCCGAAGAAGCCGCCCTCGGCCAGCGCATCCTTGATCTCCCAGGGGTACTCCTGAAGCTCGTCGTACTTGCGGGCCAGCGGGCGGACGACTTTCTCGGCCACCTCGCGGGCGCGGGCCTGCCACTCGCGGTTCTGATCGGTGAGAAACGGCATGGAAACCTCGGATCGGGTCGGGCACCAGGGGCGCATTTCGTGGACCGGCCGGAGGATAGCACAGGATTCGGCGCTGCGAGGCGCTGGGGCGGTTTCCGTTTCGGGGCGAAAGTGGGTGAGAGTTCGCAGTCGAAGCGCGCGATGACCCCGGACGATCGCGCGCCGCCGCGCGGCGACGCCGCAGCTTGCGAATCCGGCTGCGAATCAAATTGCACATCGCCCGCTCTCGCCGGAACGGAGACGAAAGCGACGGTTTCGACGTCCCGGCACGCCGGTTGCACTAGGACTCGGGCAGGTGGTTCGCATGGAGCGAACACCCGGAGGATCCCAACCCATGTCCGTTGCCCTGAAGAACACCGTTCGCCTCGCCCTGTTCACCCTGCTCGTCGCCGGCCTCAGCGGCTGTGGCACCGAGAATCCGATGGGACCGGCGGCCCTCGCGGTTTCCCCCACGATCGAGACGTCGAGCGCGATTGCGCCGATCGACGAACTCCCCGCCCCCGGTGAGGGTGCCGAGACGCCCACGCTGATCGAGAACCCGGGTGGAAGCACGACGATCGGCAGCAAGACCCTGTGGAACGAGCGTCCCGGCCGTCGCGTGGGCAAGGGCAGAAACAAGTAATCGAGCGAGCCGCTCCGGTCGATCTTCGATCGAGCGACGGCTAGGCGGTCGACGCGCCCTTGTACAGGGCGAGCGCCCGGTCCCGCATCTGCTCATGGAGGACGATGCGCTCCGGGTAGCCTGCCGGAGCGCCTGAGTTGGCAAAGAGATCACGCGTCGCACCGCGACGCGGCTTCGCCCCGATCTCCCACGGCTTGTGCACGAGCTCCGGCGGCACGCCGGCGAGCTCCGGCACCCAGCGCTTCACGTACGCGCCGTCGGGATCGAACCGTTCGCCTTGCAGCACCGGGTTGAAGATGCGGAACCATGGCTGCGCATCGGTGCCGGTTCCGGCGGCCCACTGCCAACCGCCGTTGTTGTTCGCCAGGTCGCCGTCGACCAGGTTCTGCATGAACCAGAGCTCGCCGCGCCGCCAGTCGGTCAGCAGGTCCTTCGTCAGGAACGACGCGACGATCATGCGCACACGATTGTGCATAAAACCGGTCGCCGTCAGCTCGCGCATCGCCGCGTCGACGATCGGGTAGCCGGTGCGGCCCTCTTTCCACGCGTCGAACCACGGGTCGACGCCCGCCCACCGGATCGCGTCGAACTCACGGCGAAACGCTCCGTCCGCCGCGTGAGGATGGTGGAACAGCACCTGCGCGTAGAAGTCGCGCCAGCGCAACTCCGCGATGAACTTGTCGACCGAGGAACGCAGCGCCGGTCCCCCCCGGCCGCCGGCCGCCGCCTCGAGCGCGGCGTGGGCGACACGCCGCACGCCGATCGTCCCGAACTTGAGATCCGCCGACAGTCGCGAGTGGGCCGGCGCCGAAGGCACGTCGCGCTCGCCCGCGTAGCGCGCGAGCCCGTGCTCGAGGAAGGTCTCCAGCCGACGCGACGCTGCTTTCGCGCCCCCGGGCCAGGCCTCCAGCGCCGCGCGCGGCGGCCCTGCGATACCGAACTGCGCGAGAATGGCGAGCGGTGGCGCCGGCAGATCGTGTGGCGCAAGCCGTGTCACCGCCGGCAGCGGGGACGGCAGCGGCACGGGTAAGGCCTCGCAGG
>JBKJNH010000268.1:0-12675 GCA_046596055.1 Candidatus Eiseniibacteriota bacterium | reverse complement strand
GTGGGTCTCTCCCTCGACGCGGACCCGCAGGAAGTAGATGCCTGCCGGTGCCCGCTCCCCGCCTTCCGCCAGACCATCCCAATGCAGCGCGCCGGAGCCGCTGATTCCGCCTTCGGGCAGCCTGCGAACGCGCCGCCCCGACGCGTCGTAGACGTTCGCCTCGACGATCACCGGCCGGGTGGTGGTGAAGCGGAAGCTGGTGATCGAAGCCGAAGGATTCGGCGCCGCCCCTTCGAGCCGGAAGTCCAGGGATGCGCCCGGTCCGACCGGCTCCACTCCGGTGACGCCCACCGTCACGCGAGCGTAGCGGCTCGGCTCCTGCACTTCCCCCGACGTCACCAGGACGTCGTACCAGCCGGTGTCGGGCATCGCCGCGTTGGTGATCGACAGGGTATTCGTCGTGACTCCGCTGTAGTGACCGCCGTTTGCGAGCGGAACCCGATTCTTGCGCCATTGAAAGGTGAACGCGGCGGTCGCCTTCTGCCCGGCTTCAGGGGAGAGCGAGCCGGTGGTGGCGGACAGGTTGCCGCTGCCCCCGGACGGAATGACGATATCCGACGGCTGGATCTGGATGAGCGGAGAGCTGGTTGGCTGGATGGTCATGAAGATCGCGTAGGTTGGACCGAGCAGCGCAGGACCCAGGGTCGACACCTGCGAGCGCCCCTCGATGAAGTAGTCGCCCGGCGCGAGACGTCCATTCAGGATCACGTGACCGCTGCTCACCTCGAAGTGCCCCGGCGCGCCGTGCGGATTGCCGAGCAAGACTTCCCCCTGTGATCCGGCATCCCCAGGATCGAGCGTGGCGTCCAGAAAGACGTCGCTGGTCGTGGTGAGCTGGAACACCATGGTCGAGAGCGAGAGCGCCTCGTAGGAGCCGACCCCGACCTGGAACTCCCCGCTGGTGCCTCCCGCGTGGAAGAAACCGGTGGGGATTCCGTTTCCGTCGCGGCTGAGCTGGGAATTCTGGAAGGCTGTGGCGCTCGCCTGGCCGGCTTTCGCGCCGTAGACCAGGGCGACCTCGTACCAGTCCCATGCCCCGAAACTCGCAAAGGGATACGAAGTGAACTCCTGGGGCTCGCCTTCGTAGATGGCCTTTACGTGAAGCTGCCGCAGGTCGAGGAGCGGGACCAGGTCGGCGGCTGCGGCACTGGCCAGGAGCAGCGTCGCCGTCGTGGCAACCAGAAATGCGGTGCAGCGGGGTGCAAAGGTCATGGCGGCCTCCCGGGGTGGTGGTCTGCTCGTGAGACGACGCCCGGGCCCGATCGTCAGCCGAAAACGGAGATCCCTTTCATCGGGCCGCCCGGGCCCCCATGATCCCTGCATGAAACCGAGCCTGACGGACACGCATTGCACGCGATGCGGCCTGTGCTGCGACGGGTCGCTGTTCGCCAACGTCGAGCTGGCCGGCCGCCGGGAAGCCACGCGGCTGGAGTCCATGGGGCTGGAAATCGAGGACGATGACACGAGCGGAGCGCAGCTCTTGCAGCGCTGAAGCGGATCGGGCGCGTGAAAGAACTGCTGGCGCAGTTGGGTGAGCACGACGGACGACTGCCGCTCGGGGAGAGCGGAAGACATTCCTCGCCGCCGCGAGGCCGCGCGCCGCTCGGACTGATCGTTGACGGCCAGGACGCTGTTGGGGCTTGGTGCTCCCGGAGCAGTTCTCTTCATTGCATGAGCACCACCTTCATCGTCTCACTGACGCCTCCGAAGCTCAGGCGGACAATGTACAGACCGCTGACCACTCGATCGCCCGCGTCGTCACGACCATTCCAGGTCGCGACGTGGCGACCGGCGCCCGCGGTCCCATGCACCAGCGTCCGCATGCGCCGCCCCCGGAGGTCATAGATCTCCACTTGCACCTGCCCTTCAGCGGCGAGCTCGAAGGCGATGTTCGTCGCCGGATTGAACGGGTTCGGGGTGATCCCGACCAGCGTCGTCGTCATGGGAGCCGTCACCGGGTCGCCCACCCCGGTGACCCCCGCCGGCGCGATTTCCAGGTTGTAGGTGCCGTCCTTCTCCAACTCCCTGCTCGTGGTCTTCCACACGGCGAGACCATAGTTGCCATCCGCCGGTACATCGACGATCAGCAGTTCGTCCCTGTCAGCGTCACCACCGTAGGCCAGGGCGTCGGACTTTCCTTGATACGCCTGGTCCGCGGGGTGCAGGCTCATCCCCCAGTCGACCGATCCGGACTGGTTGGCGACGCGCACCGCCATCGGACCGGACGGCAGGCGGAGTTCGTGCAGATTGACGATGCGGTTGGCCGATAGCGTGTACGGACCATAGACGCCCTCCGGACCGATGGGCCGTTCATCCGAGGCGGTCGATTCGGTCGTGTATTCCTCCTCACCCGAGTACCGCACAACGCCCGCATCGTAGGCCTCGAATCCCCCCGGAGTGACGTTGAAGTTCACCAGCACGTAGTCCGAAGCAGCCCGCCCCCAATAGGACCCTGCGAGGTTCGTCGCAAACCCGTCCTTGGCGCCGGCACTGGCCGGGTGCAGCCGCAGGTCGACGTCACTGTCGGCGCCGGGCATGACCGCCACCGCTCGCCAGTAGCCGCCGGCATTCGGCATCCGCAAGCCGTCGCAGTTGGGATAGAAGATCTCGCCGGTGCTGAGATCGGTCCACCCGCCGTACGGATCAGCCGGGCTGGCCCGGGCGACGGGCGTGTCGTTGACCAGATCCAGCGGCGACCACACCCACTGTTCGCCGTACACGTTGTTGTCCTCGTGGATTTCCTCGATCGTCATGTTGGCGTCGAGCTTCCAGCTCAGGGTGTGCCTGCCGCCACTGAAGGTCCACGGGTTGCCCCAGTTGAACAGGCCGTCCGCATAGGCCGGGAACCAACCCCAGTCCACCCACGCAGAGTAGCCACCGTCGATGTAGATCTGCCCCGGCAGACCGGCCGGTGAGGCGGAGGGACTTTCATTGCGCACGGCCAGGTTCAGGAATGTCGAAGCGAGATTGCCGGGCAGGGTCGTCGGCATCGGCACCGAACCTCCGGTCCCGTCGAACGCAGCGCGCGGCACGATGGGCGCGTACCAGCCCGCCGCAAGCAGGGGCACGAAATCCGGCGGCGTCTTCTGAATCTCGATGGTGAAATTGATCGGGCCGTTTCCGCTGTTCCAGTCAGGATCCCGGTAGACCAGGAGCGCGTGATAGCCGGCGTCGGTGATGTTGACATCCATCCGGGCGCGGCCCGCGGCAGTGGTCTGCGCAGCCGCGGAGTAGGCCAGGAGACCACCCGTCTGGAAGTCCTGATTCCTCCACTGTGCCTGCAGCGGGCCTACGGCCGGATCGACATCGACGGTGAAGCTCACCGGCCCGAGGTCGGACGGGGACACGTAGAATTCCCAGATCCCCAGCATCTGGTCCTGTGCGAACGACACCGTGACCGAATCTCCGAAGGCCAGCGCCGAGTTGGTCGCGTGAACCACCTCGTAGTTGGAGCCGTTGGAGTTGTAGTTCACCACCCCGACGTCATGCGCATTCCAGCCCACCCGGTTGCGGTTGACGATGACCGCATCGAGGACGCCGCTCCCGCGGGTCGATACGCTCAGCGCAACATTGAACCCGTCCGTTGCGCCGGCGCTGGCCGCGTGCAGATACAGATCGTGGTCCGCCGCAGCGTCGAGCGAACGCAGCACGGTCGCATCCCAGTACGAGCTGGCTCCCATCCGGAGGCCATCGGAGTTGGCGAAGAGGGCCGAGCCATCGACGACGGCCTCCCAACCCGCCGTTTGGAGGGGCGGCGCGCCCCGGACCAGCGGAGTATTCGCCGGCAGATCAAGTGGCGACCAGACCCACTGGTGCGCCCACCGGTTGTCGCCCTCGTTGGTTTCGGCGATCACTTCGGTGGCATCCAGGCGGGCCTCGATGGTGTGCCGGCCGCCCCGCACATGGAGCGGACCGAGATTGACTCCGTACTGACCCCACCCGGGACCCAGTTCCCCGGACCACACCCACCAGTGCCAGTCGCTGTCCACATGGGCGCGGATTTCGAAACCGGCGCCGGTGTACGCCTCGCCGCTGTTCCACAGGCCGATGTTCCACCAGGTCGCCGCGGCGTTGCCGGTCAAAGTCAACGGAGCCGGGACGCTGCCGAAACTCGCGTCGGGTGCCGGGCGCGGTAACAGCACCTGGTCCCAGCCGCCGAACCGGTAGACAGCAAGGTTGGCCGAGAGCGGGGCGCGCACCGTGTAGGGCCCACTCCAGGCGTAGACACTGCTCCACTTCCCGGAGCGGTCCAGCGTGCGGATGCTGAAATAGTAGGTGCCCGGCGCCAGCGAAGGGGTCGTGTAGCCGGTCACGTCGCCGATGTCCATGACGGCCGACGGCAGGCCGATCCCGTCGGCGATCGTGATGCCATAACCCCGGATCCCCGAGACGTCGTCGACCGCACGCGCCCACGTCAGGTCGATCGTCGGGTCCGGCGAATCGCCGCTGGTCGCATGGCTCGGAGAAGCGAGCCCGGTGACGGCCGGCGGCGGATTCACGTCGATCTCATAACCGCAGTTCTTGGCCGTCGCCCACAGCTGCTCACTCAGCCAGGGATAACGGTTCTTGAACGCGGCAAGGAATCCCGCGGCCGTGGTCGGCGCGTCGAAATCGACGCAGGTGATGATCGCCCCCCAGCCGATGGACATCTCATCGGTTTCCGGGAACGCCGGTTCATCGTCGTCGGTCCCGTCGCCGATATCACGCACGACCGCCGCCAGGAACCCTTCGGTGATCAGGGGGTCGCCCAGAACGCCGGTGGCACCGCAGGTGGTGATGGATTCCATGTTGTAGGGGGAGTACGGTTCGCGGCCGTAACTCGCGCCGAAACTGCGGGGGATGACGTCCCCCATCCAGTCGGGAAAGCCCTCCGTGAACGCGATGCCGGCCGTTTCCTCGCACCACCAGCAGTGCCCGCAGTCGATCGGCGCAGCGTTGTCACAGAGGCCGTTGCAGTAGCCCGGAATCGGGCTTGACGCGAAGCTGGAGACCCAATGATGCCCGTACTCGTGGCTGATCACGTCCTCGTTCCACCGCCGGTTGTCCGCCATGTAGATCTGGCCGGCGAAGAAGGAATTCCCGGTGAGGGCCGGCCAGTTACACCGAACACCCGGCGTGTCGTAGCCGTAGCCCATCCACCAGCGCCAGGTCCGCACCAGGGTGGTCTGCAGATGGACGGCGGCGTGCTGGTTGATGTCGCTCGGCTGCGTCCAGCCGTAGTCCTTGTCGTTGCCCGTGTAGTTCCAGTCCGTGTCGGTCTTCCAGATGTAGGGGAGCACCGAGGCGATCCCCCCGACCGAGACGCGGCTGTTGGCCGTCTCGAATCCGAGGTGCAGGTCGGGCTCGCTGTCGAACAGCCCGCCATTCCAGGTGAAGGTCACGTCGTACCAGCCCTGGGCGTCGGTGACCACGGTGGCCAGTTCAATGCTGCCGGAGGGACTGTTGTCGTCAAAGACGCGCACCGTCATGCCGTCGGCGCCGATGGTCCAGCCGTCGATCCGCTGATAGGTGAAACGCCCGTGCACGCGAATGTTGCGCGCCATCTCGGCGCTGCCGGTTCCGAGCTTCGCGGTCGGCCCGGAGTCCGCGGGAAGTGGTGAGACCCGCGTCTCGTCCGTCAACGTCATCACGTCGCCGCTCGGGGTCACCGAGATCGTTGCTCCTGGAGTTTGCAGGCCGGCGATGGTCGCCGACGAGAGGTCGAAGTACCGGGTCACGGGCAGGCCGTCCACCGTGCAGGTCAGTACCAGCAACTGACCTGGATCGTTCGTCACGACGGAAAAGTCGAGGACCAGCGGCCGGCTCTTGTCGACGCTTGCCTGCGGGCCTACTGCCAGCGACAGTTGATCCCAGCCCACGCCGCCGAGCTTCAGATCATCGAGCTTCAGGGGTGCATCCGAGGTGATCTGCAACTCGCCCGTGAACGGCACTCCGGGCTGGGCGGCGCGCAGCTCGCCGAGAATCCTGACATGAACGGGCGGACCGACGTCGGCCACGGCGATTCCGGCGGGCAAGAGCATCAGCGCCGCCGCAAGGAGCAGATGGATCCCACGCATGTCGTGCCTCCTGTCCGGCTAGCGGACGGGGCTGGTGGGAGCGGGACGATCGATCGGCTGCAGCACGGGACGCGGGGCGTCCCAGGCCTTCAGCGCGGCCTGGATTCTCCTGACCTGCTCGTCGTTGCCGGAGCGCGTCGCAAAGGCCAGCTGCACCTCGAGCAGAAGCCGGCTGGTCGCCAACTTCTCGCGCTCGATCTCCTTCTGGATTTCCACGCCCGCCGCTCCGCCGGGGATGGCCGCAAGACGGTCGGTCAGCGACCGAACCTTGGCGTCCTGGGCGGTGATGACGGCGGCGAAGGCAACCCGGCGGGCTTCTCTGGCGGCGTCGAAGGCGGGGGCCCGGAGAGGCATGGCCATGGGCTTCAATGTCATTCCACCGCGACGCAGCGCCTCGATCTCGGCCCGATTCTCCGGGAGGCCCGGCACGCCGGCGGTTGCGTCGAGCACCAGAGGCCGGCTACCCGGGGTGCCTCCGGCCCCAACCGCGACCGGCGCGACGGCGATGGGTTGCGGGCTCTGGCCTTGCGGACTGTCCGCGGCGACCGCCACCACAGCGAAGCCGCAGATGGACGCGACCACGGCGATGCGACCCAACAGGAACATGACCATCCCCTCTCGAGAAGGACGCTGCGATTCCCCTCAATACCCGGGGACACGCTGCTTCCCGGGGACGAACTCTCCCGACCACGCGATCGCGCATCCTCGGGGGCACAGAGACGAGCGCGTGCAATCATACGCTCATACGACCGGCGCGGCCACATCTCTGGAGGGAAACAACCCGATGACCAGCCGGCCGGCCGGTTGAGATCGCCGGAACAGCCCTTGATTTCACCCAAACCAGGGCCGGAGAAGCCCATGGATCCGGGGGTGCCGAATCGAGTGGAGGCATCCGCTTGGCGCGCCGAAAACCACGGAATGATCTCCTTCGTCATCCCGGCTCACAACGAGGAGCGCCTTCTCGCTCGCACGCTCGCGTCGCTCCACGCCGCCGCCGGAGCCTGCGGCGAGCCGTTCGAGATCATCGTTGTCGATGACTCCTCGACGGATCGCACGGCCGCGATTGCCGCGGAGCACGGGGCACGACTCGTCCGCGTCGTGAATCGCCAGATCTCGGCCACGCGCAATTCCGGCGCGCGCGAGGCGCGCGGGCAGTTCATCGTCTTCGTCGATGCCGACACGTTGGTCGATGCTGCAGTCGTTGGCGCTGCCCTCAACGCCCTGCGCTCCGGGGCCGTCGGAGGCGGGTGCCACGTTCGCTTCGACGGTCGACTGCCCGTTTGGGCGCGCGTCGCCGAAGCCTCTCTCCATGCCCTCCAGCGGTCGGCTCGGCTGGCGGCCGGTTGTTTCATCTATTGCACTCGCGACGCATTCGAAGACGCGGGCGGGTTCGATGAGTCGATCTATGCCGGCGAGGAAATCGTCCTGAGCCGCGCGCTGCAGCGCCGGGGGCGCTTCGTCATCCTGCGCGAGGGTGTCCTCACGTCCGGGCGCAAATTGCGCTCGCATTCATCGCGCGACATCCTCCGTTTCGCTGCCCTCGTCGCCACGCGGGGATTGGGCGCAGTGAGAAGCCGCAACGGTCTGGATGTCTGGTACGGACCGCGGCGCGATGATGCGGATCCCGAGGAACGAGCCCGCGCGGCGTGAAGCACTTCTGGCGCGGCCCCCGCCGAAAGGAAAGGGAGGCCAGCTCGTACGTCCGTCCCCCTACTTCGCCAGCAGCGCCTTGAACCGCGGGTGGTCACGGATTGGGTCCCAGCGCGGGTCAAGCCGCATGTCGTGGACGCCAAGCGAGGATGGCCCCGGTAGCAGGCGCTCGATCTCGTCGAGAGCCGCATCGTCCTCGCCGACCTGCGCGAGGATCAGGGCGCGACTCAGTGCCAGTTCGGAAGAGGCGTCCTCGCGATACATGACCGTCTGCTGAAGCCAAAGGGCCTCCCTCAGGGCCTCGTCACGACGCCCGAGCCCGGCGAGCGGCGCTCGTATCCTGCAGGAACTGCAGCAGGCTGTCGGCCTTCCGTTCGAAGAGCAGGAGTTCAGCATGATCAGCGCCCCCTCCGCCAGACCGCAAAACCGCCTTCAAGGCCGGCACCGGATGCTAGCCATGAGCCAATTGCACGTCCGATCTTGCTGTTTGCAGGTGAGCGCGGATCCCTGAATGCGCGCCGTCGCCCTGCGTCGAAGGTGCGCAGCCATCCACACGGAGGATTTCATGTCCACGCGATTTGCCTCGACTTGCGCAGCGCTCTCCGTGTCCGTGCTCCTGGTGCTTTTTCCCCAGCCGGCCGCGGCCGACTGGCCGACGGACCCGACGGCCAACGTGCCCCTGTGTGTGGCCGTCGAAGCCCAGGGGAGTCCGGCAGCGGCTCCGGACGGCAGCGGGGGCGCGATCGTCGCCTGGGATGATCAACGCAGCGGTCCCCGCGACATCTACGTCCAGCGCGTGGACGGCACCGGCATGCAACGGTGGGCGGACAACGGCGTGGCGCTCTGCACGGCGACCGGGGATCAGTGGTCCCCGGAGCTCGTAGCGGAGGGCAACGGCGGGGCCATCGTCACGTGGAGCGACCACCGCAATGGCGCCAACTACGACATCTACGTGCAGCGTGTCGACTCGACCGGGACGCCGCTGTGGACGGCCAACGGCGTCGCTCTCTGCACCGCTGCCAACTTCCAGGCCCACCCTCGAATCGTTTCGGACGGAAGCGGTGGCGCCATCGTCACCTGGGACGACCTGCGGACTGGAAATTCCAAGATCTACGCCCAACGCGTGAACGCCAGCGGCGTCCCGCAATGGACCCCGGACGGCGTGTTGCTCACGAACTCGCTCGCCGGCCAGACGCGGCCGATCATCGTCTCGAATGGCGCGGGGGGTGCCATCGTCGCCTGGCAGGACGTCCGCAACGGCGACTACGACATCGTTGCCCAGCGCATCCTGGCCAGCGGGGCGCTGGATCCGGCCTGGCCTGCCGCTGGCCGCGTGATTGCTCCCCTGCTCCCCGGCGCACAGGATTTGCCCGCGATAGCGGTCGACAACAGCGGGGGCGCCATGGTCGCGTGGGCCCAGTGGGACGGCGGGTCGCACGCGATCCGGGTTCACCATCTCCGGGCCACGGGTGCGCTCGATCCCGCCTGGCCCGTCAGCGGCCGGGCCCTGAACGAGGACTTCTCCGACCATACGTCGCCTGCGATCATAGCGGACGGCGCTGGCGGCGTTCTCGTGAGCTGGCACTCCAACGGGAACATCTATGGCCAGCATGTCCTCCCAACCGGAGTGATTGATCCGACGTGGCCCTCCACCGGCCTTGCGCTCTGCCTGGACGCTCTGAGTCAAGTGAGGCCGCGCATGGTCCCCGACGGAGCCGGCGGCGCCATCGTCACATGGGAGGACAAACGCAATGACGAGGGCGACATCTTCGCCCAACACATGACCATCGGAGGCACGGTGGATCCCGCCTGGCCCGCCGATGGCCGCGCGGTCTGTACGGCCGGCCGGTTGCAGGTTCTTCCCGTCATCGTCACCGATGGCAGCGGCGGAGCCGTCATCGCATGGGATGACCACCGGAACGGCTCCGGGGGATACGGCGAGGATGACGACATTTACGTTCAACACGTTCGCGCGAACGGCCAGCTCGGGGAGGTCCCCGTTCAGGTGCCGGGCGAAGTGGGGCTCGACTTGGCCCTCGAGGCACCCATGCCCAATCCGAGCCGGATGGGCGCGATGATCTTGCGCTTCACGCTCCCGACGGACGCGACCGCTTCACTCGAGTTGTTCGACGTCGCCGGCCGACGCATCGTCGCGCGCGACGTCAGCGCGCTGGGCGCGGGACCTCATGCGGTCGATCTCACCCCGGGCCGGCGCCCGGCGACGGGGGTCTACTTCGTCCGCTTGCGGCAGGGCGACGGCGTGCGGGTCCGGCGGATCGTGGTCCTCGAGGAATAGATGATTCCCTTCTGCCTGGAATCTTGCTGTTTGAGATTGAGCGCGGAGACCCCCACCCGCGGAGCGACGACCCGATCCGGAGCCATCTCATGAACCCGTTCCCTGCCCGACTGCTCGCCCTCGCGCTCCTCGCCGGCCACGGCGCCGTTGCCGGATCCCACGCCTCGTCGGCCACCGCGGCGGTCGCCCCGCTCTATGTGGCCGACGCAAACGTCGGGGTTGGAGCCTCCAACCAGCCCGATGGCGTTGTGCCTGCCGATCAGCCCTATCTGCGCCATGTTCCGGCGACTGCCGTCACCGCCGCGGCCCTGCCGCTCGGACTTCTCGGGGGGGATCCGATTCCGACGCGGATCGCGACCACCTTTGACGTGACGAACACCGCCGACGCGGGTGCCGGCTCGCTTCGCGCCGCGATCACCTCGGCCAACGCCGATGCCGCCACCGACCTGATCACATTCCACATCGGCAGTGGCCTGCAAACGATCAGGCCGGCGACCCCCCTTCCGACGATCACACAGCCGGTCGTCATCGACGCTACGTCGCAGACAGGCTTCGTTGACGCTCCGCTGATCGAGATCGACGGATCCCTCATGCCCGAGGCCAACGGCCTCCTGATCACGGCGGGATTCAGCACGGTCAAAGGGCTCATCATCAACCGCTTCCGCTCCGCCGGCGGTGCAGGATTCGGAATCATCCTCGATGTTGGAAGCAACAACGTGATCCAGGGAAACTGGATCGGCCTGAACGCGGCCGGCACGGCTGCGGCCGGGAACGCCGGCAATGGGATCGCCGTTTTCGGCGCCTCGACCGGAAACCTCATCGGCGGTACGACCGCCGCGACCCGGAACGTCGTCTCGGGGAACGGGAGTTCGGGAATCGCCTTTGCCAGCGGCAACGTGGGGGGCAACGTCTCGCGCGGGAACTGGGTCGGTCTCAACGCGACAGGCACGGCGGTGGTCGCCAATGGCGGGAACGGGATCTTCGTGAACGCATCGAACTGCCTGATCGGCGGAACGATCCCGGGCTCACGCAACATCGTTTCGGGAAACACCCGCTCCGGCTTCTTCGTCGGGATGAGCGCCACTTCGACGACCATTCAGGGCAACTGGATCGGCACGGATGCGACCGGCACGGTCGACCTCGGGCAGCCACAGAACGGAATCTACATCGACCGCGTGAGCAACACGACGATTGGCGGCAACTCGGCCGACGCGCGAAATGTCATTGCCGGGAATGACTTCTCGAATATCTACGTGCTCGGTCCGGCAACCGGGACCAGGATCCAGGGCAACTACATCGGGACGGACGCGACCGGGACCGTCGCTCTGGGCGATGGCAACGCGATCGTGATCGACAACGCGGCGAACAACCAGATCGGCGGCTCGGAGCCCGGCGAAGGCAACCTCATCTCGGGGCACATCGACTACACTGCCATCGTGATCACGAATGCGGGTGCGACCGGCAATCTGATCCGCGGGAACCGCATTGGCACGAATGTCGCGGGGACGGCGGCGCTCCCGAACTTCAAGGGCGTCCTCGTCGCCAGTGCCGCGAGAAACGTGATCGGCGGGACGACCGCGGGCGATCGGAACGTCATCTCGGGCAACGAGACCTACGGGATCGAGTTCCGGAGCGCAAACAACTCGCGAGCCTCCGGCAATTACGTGGGGACCGACGTGACCGGCGCACTCGACGTGGGCAACAAGCTGCACGGAATCGTGATCACCGCCTCGACCGACACGATCGGCGGCACGACTCTCGCGCACGGAAACATCATCGCGTTCAATGGCCGCGCCGGGGTCTACGACTCCACAGGCGTCGACAATCTCATCCGCTACAACGTCCTGCGCTCGAACGGAGAGCTTGGCATCGACCTGTTCCCCCGCGGCCTCACCAAGAACGACCTGCTCGACTTCGATTCCGGGGCGAACGGGCTAGTCAACTTCCCCTTGCTCGATTCCGCGCTCGTCCTCGGCAACGTCCGCCGCGTCTACGGCCGGATGGAGGGCGCGTCGAACAAGACCTACCGGATCGACCTCTTCCGCAACGAGGCGTGCGATCCCCGCCACTTTGGCGAAGCGCAGGAGCACCTTGGCGAGGCCGTCACCGTCACCGACGGCGCTGGGAACTCGTCCTTCATCGTCGACCTGCCGCTCCCGACTGTTCCACCCCCGACGCCCTACATCACGGCCACCGCAACCGACCCGACGGGCAACACCTCCGAGCTCTCCCAGTGTCTCTGCCTCGACGACAGCGACGGCGACGGGCTCATGGACTGCTGGGAGACCGACGGCTGGGGGCTCGACGTCAACCACGACGGCGTGATCGACCTCGATCTGTTTGCGCGGACCGCGCGGGCCGACCACAAGGACCTGTTCGTCGAAGTCGACGCGATGAGCGGCTTTGCGCCGCCCGAGGAAGCCATCGACATGGTCATCGCCGCGTTCGCCGACGTGCCCAACACCTACCTAGGCAACCCCGACGGCCTGGCCGGCATCAACCTTCAGGTCGAGGTCAGCGACACGGACCTCCCTGTCACGAGCCTCCCTGGTCCCTGGGCGGAACTCGCCGCGATCAAGGACGCGAAGTTCGGCACCCAAGTAGAGCGCGATTCCCCGAACGGGCAGCACATCCGGTACGCGAAGCGCCTGGCCTACCGCTATGGCCTGTGGG
>JBKJNH010000113.1:0-9038 GCA_046596055.1 Candidatus Eiseniibacteriota bacterium | reverse complement strand
CATGACCCCGAAGCGCACGACCCCAGCCGCCGATCGCCGGACCGCGCACCTGGTTGCGCAGCCCGGCCTGATGCTGCGCTGGCTCGACGGGGAGCTGCACGGCGCCGAGCGCACCCGGGTCGCCGCACATCTGGCGCACTGCCGCGAGTGCGCCGCCGAGGTCCGCCACTTCCGCGCCCTCTTTGCCGGCCTGGCCGGATTGCCTGCCACGCCCGCCGCTCCGCCTGCGGGCCTCGCGGACCGCATCGTCGCCGCGGTGGCCGCCGACCGGATCGCGCGCGCCGCCAGCCGCCCGCGCTGGATCCGGATCGCCGGTGCGGCGTACACGGGTTCCGGCGCCGCCCTCCTTGCCTCGGGGGTCATCGCCTTCGCCTCGCCGTGGCGCGAGACGGCGGCCATCGGCCTGCGCGATGTCTTCTCGGCCCTGTTCTCCGGTTCGGTCGGCGCCTTCGTCGGCGCCTTCGACCGCGCCATGTCGCTGTTGTCGCTCGGACTGCGCGCGCGCGAGTTCGCCGCCCAGGCCCTGGTTCCCCTCGCTCCCCTCGGGCGCTCGCTCGAAGTCGTTGCCGCTCAACCCGAACTGCGCGCCGGATTCGCCGTCGCGCTCGTGCTCTCGACCGCGCTGTGGTGGATGATCGACCGCCGCACGGTCGCGGGGCAGGGGAGGATGAACGATGTCTCCGCGTTCATTTAGTCCGCCGCGCGCCCCATCGCGGGCCCGGTTCATCGCAATCTGCGCGCTGGCCATCGCCGCGGCGCTGCTGCCCGCCGCAACCGCCGACGCGAGGGTTACCGTCCAGAAATCCTCGACCCGCGACACGACGATCGTCCGCGAGATCACGATCGACGACGAGGGGATCCGCGTCGTCGGCGACAACAAGGACATCGTCATCCCCGGCGGCGTCGACAATGGCAGGATCCACGTCGACGTCGACGGCCATGACATTACCGTCGTGGGTTTCAGCGACTCGCTGGGCCGTGTCCGGATCAACTCCCGGAGCGAGAGCGAGATCGTCCAATTCTTCAAGGACGTCACGATCGAGAAGGGCGAGAGCGCTGGCGATGTCGTCGCGCTGTTCGGCAACGTGAAGAACTTCGGCGTGATCAGCGGCGACTGCGTGGCGATCCTGGGCTCGATCGAGCAAGGCGACTCGGCGGTCATCGCGGGGGACGCGGTCTCCATCGGCGGCGCCATCCGCGAGCTGGGCTCGGGGGCGCGGGTCGAGGGGCAGACGGTCTCGATCGGGTTCCTGCCGTTCGCCGGCTTCGCCATTCCGTCCGTTCCGCTCCTGCTCTTCTTCGGGCTGTTCGCCTACGGGCTGTTTGTCGGCCTGGCCGCGCTGTTCGGTCGCTTGTTCCCGGAGCGGCTCGTGGGGATGGCGCGGACCATCTCGCGGCGCACGTTCCTGTCGCTGATCCTCGGCCTGCTCTCGGGGCCGCTGGCGCTGATGCTCGCGCTGCTGCTGCTCGTCACCGTGATCGGCATCCCGCTCGCGCTGTTGCTGCCGCTGCTCTATGCCCTGGCGGCATTCGTCGGCTACGTCGCGTCGGCCTACCTGCTCGGGTGCAAGCTGCTGCGTCGGGCGCCTGATCCCAAGGGCGGGATGTTCGCCCCGATCGCCGCGGGAACCGGGTTCGTCACCCTGTTCTACCTGCTCGGGGTTCCCCTGATCGCCTTCGAGGGCGGCTTCCGGATGTTTGGTTTCGCGCTGCTCGCTCTATGGATGGTCATCGGCATGGTCTGCTGGATGCTCGGCTTCGGCGCATTGCTGCTCTCGCGACTCGGCCAGGACGACCAGCCGAGCGCGGTCCACACGGGCGCCGTGCCCGTGTCGCCCGTGTATCCGGCGCCGAATCCGCAGGCGTTGTAGCGCTAGAAACTTTGCGTCGCATCGCGTCGGCTGGGAAATGTTTCCCAGCACGGCCCTGAAGTCTGGGGGAACTCCCCCGATTTCGGGGCCGTATCGTTGGGGAACGGCAAGAGATCGGGTGTCGTCCTCGCTTTGCCCGCCGGCTTCAACTCGTTTTTAAATCTAGAGTTGCAGCGGTGACACAGCGCCTTCCGCTCGCTTTGCTCGCGTCAGGTAGCTCTGGCACACTTCCTGTTATAGCCAGTTGCATGCGCCTCCGTCGTGCGATAGGTCGTGGTTCGAGGTCCGGTGCGTCGCACGCCAACTGTCTCCCCTTCGCGACCGCGCTCGTAGTTTCGTGCGCGGTCCTGTGTGCCGCCGGAGGATCTGCGGCGGAGGTTCGCATCGTCGGTGTCGAAGAGGTTCGGGCACGGTTCTGTCGCGAGGACGGGGGCCGGCTCTACCTGACTCTTCCCGGGTTCAAGCCCGAGGAGCTGGTCACTTCGACCGACGACCCGGCGGTCGCCAATCCTGGCGACGGCTCGTTCCACCCGCTCGATCGTGGAGCGGTCGAGGCTGCCATCGCAGGCCTCGACTTCCCGGTCGACCGTGTGGACGCCGCGGTGTACGTCCTGCCGTATCCGAGACGGGCGGGTCTCGAGTCGGCGGCGTCCCACGGCGCCATTCTTCTGGCTCCGGGCACTCTGCCCGTTCCGGCGACGACGGTGCATGCCGTCGTCGCCCACGAGTTTGGACACGTCGTCCAGTACGCCTTCGCCCCCGAAGGCAGTCCGGCGTGGAGCGCTTACCTCAAGCTGCGCGCGCTCTCGGTCGACGGATCCCTTGCGGGGGGAATCCCCGGCGACGTCGCGCACGTCGACCGTGCGCGCGAGATCTTCGCCGAGGATTTCCGCGCGCTGCTCGGCAGCCCCGAGGCACGCGGCGACGGCAGCGTCGAGAACGCGGTTCTCGAAGCGCCGGTCAAGGTCGAGGGCCTGGCCGAGTTCCTGTCCGACCTGCCCGATCGCGCGCGTCGCACCGCGCTCACGGCGTCGTTCGCCGCCGGTCGCCCGTTGGCGGCCTTCCCCAATCCGTTCCGCAATGCGGTCACGATCGCGGCGGCTCCCGCCCTGGCGATCGGCGCGCTGCCAGGCGAGCGCACGTTTCGCATCGTGGACGCGCGCGGTCGCGTCGTCCGACGCGAGATGGTTCGCGTGAGCGGCGACGGGACGGCCACATGGCGCTGGGATGGTCGTGGCGACGGTGGGATCGAGCTGGCGGCGGGCTCGTACTTCGTGCAGGCCGAAGGAGAGTCGGGTCGAGCGACCCGGATCGTGTTCAGCCGCTGAGCGCTACCCCGTCGATATGAGGCTTCGCGCCGCGAACCGGTGCAGGCCGATCCCCGGCAACTCGTAGGGCTCCCCGACCGCCTCGTACCCGAGTGAGAAGTAGAACGGCAGGGCGTCGATGCGGGCGTTGAACCACAGGCGCGTCCCGCCGTGCGCCCGCGCGTGCGCCTCGCACGCGGCGACGAGCGCCGCGCCGACGCCGCGGCGCCGGGCCGCCGGAACGACGGCCATGCCGCGCAGGCGCCACTCGCCGAGATCGTCCGCGGCGCCCTCAGGGGACTGGCAGTAGAGGGAGGCGACGCCGAGCAGGGCCGCGCCGTCGAAGAAGCCGACGTGCAGACTCGTCGTGGCGTCGTCGCCCGGGTAGACGAGTTCGTGCTCCTGCTGGTGCGGACGCAGGATCGCCCGGCGGAGCGGTCGTGTCTCGGCGGCGGTGATGCGGCGGACCGGATGCATGGCGGGCAGCGTCAGGGTGTCGGGTGTGGAGCCAGGTCCTGGCGGGTGAACGTGCCGCCGCGGAACTGCGCCACCTCGTTGCCGAAGCCCGACAGGTTCGCCAGCACGATCATCATGGACCGCGGCAGCCGTGCGATCGAGCCGGGTCCGGGCTTGCCGACGCGCTTCGCCTCGCCCGACAGCCAGCTCTCCACCTCCTCGATGTCCTCCGCGGTCAGGGGCTTCACCTCGACTCTCGCGATCACGTAGTAGCGCGCGCTCGGTTCGAGCGTTGTCGCGGGCACCAGGCGCACGCGCAGGGGGCGCACGAGCTGGAAGTCGACCTCCTCGAGGTCGGGCACGACGATGCGCGGGCCCGCGTCGCGCTGCATCAGGTACTCGTCGGACCATGCGTCGCGGGCGATCCGGATCTCGGAGTGCTCCAGCCGGATGCGTTGGTCGAACCAGCCAGGACGCACACGCCACAGCTCGACCGAGAGCTGCACCGTCGCCGGCATGCCGCGCTCGAGCGAGCTGCGCACACGCGGCGAGAGCGCCCCGGTGGCGCGCAGCGCGACCGTCGCATCCTGCTCGAAGAGCAGGACGCGGGCGTCGCGGATCTCCACCGCCCGTGCCGGGGTCGCGAGGACGCCGCACATGACGATCAACCAGAGGAGAATCGCTGGACGGGAGACGCGCACGCGCCGGCTCAGTAGGTCTGCGCCACGCGGACGGTCCAGTGCACGGCCGCGTCGTCGTCGCGCATGTCCTTGCCGGCGTAGACGCGGAAGCGCTCGTCGGTCGTGCCGGCGCCCAGTCCCACGTTCCAGGCGGGGCGCTGCTGCGCCAGGTCCCAGCGCGGGGCGTGCCATGCGAGCCCCAGGTCCGAGAATGCGACCACTGACAGGCCCATCTTCACCGCGGTGTTCTTGCTGGAACGGCGCAACACCTCCCAGGCCCAGTCGGCATTCCACAGGAACAGGTGTTCGCCGCGGAGCTGGCGGAACGGGGTGGCGCGCAACGTGCCCACGCCGCCGATGGCGAACGAGCGCTGCAACGGCAGCACGTCGTCGTCGCCCGCGGTGCCCAGCATCACCCGCGTCTTCAGGCGATGCGACGGCGAGGGCGAGACGTAGGCGCGGAAGTCGCCGAACCAGCGGTGGTACGTGAAGTCGCCGTCGAGCGATCCGCCCGCGGTCTCCATCGCGACGCGGTGCCACATGCCGCTGCGCGGCACATCCTTGCTCGAGCGGGAGTCGTAGGCGGCCGCCAGCGTGATCGACTGGATGCGACCGTCGTCGATGGCCGGATTCTCGCGCATCGGTTCGTGCTGCCGGAATGCCGGCGAGATGCCGTCCGCCAGGCGCGTGATCGACGTATGGTCATCCGAGTTCCAGGTCGCGCTCCCCGTCCAGCGCGGGCCGAAGTCGGCTTCGACTCCCGCCGCGAAGCCCGAGCGTTCGAACCAGTCCCGGTAGTCCCAGCGGAGAGCCCAGGTGGCGACCGCATTCTCGATGGCGCCGATCTGGCCAAAGCCGTCATCGTCGGTCTTCCGGTAGAGCGCAAGGCCCAGGCGGATGGCGCGCGACTCGATCAGGGGTTGATCGAGGCTCATCGAGTAGACGGTGCGACCGTCCCCGTCGTCGGTCTGGCGCTGGAAGGCGCGACCGACCCGGACTTTCATGCCGGGCTTCATTCCAGTGGTCGGGGCGTAGAGCAGGTCGAGCCCCAGCGTCCACTGGTCGACGCGGTTGTAGTCGACGTACGGACGCACCTGCCCGCCCTTCTGGCGAGGGGTCTCGTCCTGCTCGATGGGGAGGTCGGCGAACGGGTCGTTCTCGCCGAACTCTACCGAGGGTTCGCCGGCGCCGGCCGTGGCGCCGCCGCCGATCTCGACCCAGCCCGTGTCGGCGTCGGCGCCGCCCTCGCCGTCGTCGTCCTGCGCCGATGCCGGGAGCGCGAGCGCGGCGAGCACCACCGCGGCCGCGATGGCGCCGGCCACTCCGAGTCCGTGTCCTCCCGAACCTGTCCGCGTCCTGTGGTTCACGCTTCGTCCTCCCGGGTGCGCCGAATGCCGTACTTGCGCATCTTGCGATGCAGGTTCGTGCGGTCGACGCCCAGTTGCGTCGCCGCTTGCGTCACGTTCCATCGCGCGGCCTCGAGCACCTTGACGATGGCCTCGGCCTCGCGCTTCTCCAGTTCCTCGCGCAGCGTGCCCGGCTCGGCGGGCAGGTCGTCGTCGTCGTCCGCGGTGTCGCCTGCCGCCCCGCCGGGGTTCGCCTTGCCCTCGCCGGGCGGGCGCCGGGTCACCGGAACGAGCCAGTCGGCGATGTCGCCCGCGTGCACGATCGGGCCGGCGACGAGGATCACCGTGCGCTCCATCAGGTTCCGCAACTCCCGGACGTTGCCCGGCCAGCTGTACTCCGTCAACAGCGCACTCGCATCGGACGCCAGTTCCTTGTGCGCCAGGCCCTCGGCCTCGGCGAACGTGGACAGGAAGTGCGCGGCGAGCACGGGAATGTCCTCCCGGCGCTCGCGCAGCGGCGGAACGTGCAGCGGCAGAACGTTGAGGCGGAAGTACAGGTCCTCGCGGAACAGCCCGGCGCGCACCTGGGCGGCGAGGTCCTTGTGGGTCGCCGAGACCAGGCGCACGTCCACGGTCGACGTCTTCGTGCCGCCGACGCGCTCCACTTCGCCCGTCTCGATGGCGCGCAGCAGCTTGGCCTGCGCCTCGAGCGACAGGTCGCCGATCTCGTCGAGGAACAGCGTGCCGCCGTCGGCCATCTCGAGCTTCCCCTTCTTCGCCTGGACCGCGCCCGTGAATGCGCCGCGCTCGTAGCCGAACAGCTCGCTCTCGATCAGGTCGCGGGGGATCGCGGCGCAGTTGAGCTTGACGAACGGCGCGCCGGCACGCCGGCTCCCCAGGTGGATGGCCCGCGCCACCAGTTCCTTGCCCGAGCCGTTCTCGCCCGTGATGAGCACCTTTCCGCCCGTGGGTGCGACGCGATCGATTTCCTTCTTGAGCCGTCCCAGCGATTCGCTCGCACCGATCATCTCGAGCCCGGGTGCGCCGCCCACCGCGACCGCGCGAGCGCGGCGCTGCAACGCGGCGCGCTCCGACAGGTGCCGCAACACCAGCTCGAGTCGTGCCGGATCCAGCGGCTTCTCGAGGAAGTCGAAGGCGCCGAGCTTGGTCGCCTCGACCGCCTCGGCGATCGAGCCCTGGGCCGAGATCATCACCGCCGTGAGGTCGCCGTGCTCGGGACGCGCGCGGCGCAGGAACTCGAGCCCGTTCATTCCGCCACCGAGGTTCAGGTCGACGAACGCGACGTCGAACGCACGCTCGGCGAGCACCGCGAGCGCGCGTTCGCCGGTGGCCGCCGTGTCGACGGCATGGCCGTCGAGCTCGAAGCGCGTGGTGAGCATCTCGCGAATGCCCGGCTCGTCGTCGACGACCAGGATTCGCAGGCGTGTGTCCTTCATGCCGAGGCCTCCGCCAGTGCGGGAAGAACGACCGTGACGCGCGTGCCGCGCCCCGGCGTCGATTCGATGTCGAGCGAGCCGCCGTGCTGTTCGACGACCCTGCGGCTGACCGTGAGGCCCACACCCGATCCGCGGCCCTTGGTCGAGAACCCGGGCTCGAAGACGCGAGAGACGGTGCCCGGATCCATGCCCGGTCCTTCGTCGGCGACCTCGACCACGACCGTGTCGGCCGCCGTTCCGTCGCGCGTGGCGATGGTGACGCGTCCGCCGCCCGGCTGCGCCTCGCATGCATTCTTCACCAGGTTGCGCAGCACGCGGCGCAGCTGGCGCTCGTCACCGCGCGCCATCGGGCGTCCCGGATCGAGCGTCGCCGCAACCTCGACGTGCGGCCACGGTTGCAGCGCGACGAGGCTCTCGACCAGCGCGTTCAGGTCGACGCGGCCGGGCCGGATCTCGGGCAGCGAACCGAGCGCATAGAACGAGTCGGCCAGGTCGACCAGCGAATCGAACTCGCGGCGCAGCGCGTCGACGCTCTTCTGCCCGCGCGCACGTCCCGTCGGCTCGAGGGCGGCGAACTCGCGCCGCAGGTTCTCCAGCGCGAGCGTGATCGTCGTCAGCGGATTGCGGATCTCGTGCGCGACCTGGCGGGCGACGCCTTGCCATGCCGCGGCCCGCTCGGCCACCGCCAGCTCGGCGCGCGCGCGCGTGAGGCGCAGCGTCATGGCATTGAACGACTCGGCAAGGCTGCGGATCTCGGGCGCCCCGGTGGGCTCGACGTGCACGGGCACGTCGCCGTCGACGCGGGCGAAACTCTCGGACAGGGTGGCGATTGGCTGCGTGAGGTGGCGGGCGATCGCGCGCCCGGCGAAGACGGCGATCGCCGCGACGAGAAGCAGCACGGCAATCACCACGACGCGGAAGTACCACTTGTAGACCTCGGCGTAGACCGAGAGCCGGCGAAAGATGCCCATGCCGAGCTGGATCGCCGAGAGCTGCAGGAAGAAGTCCTGCGGCAGAGCGTAGCCAACGGCCACGATCTCGGGCCCGGTGTGCAGGGAATCCTGCGGGATCGAATCGAGCAGCGCGAACGCACCGGTGACCGATTGCGCCGGCCTCCGCCAGGAGACGCGACCGTCGTTGATTTCCTCGGAGAGGTCATAGGCGCCCACGCTCGTGATGCCCGAAGGAGCGAGATCGACGACGCGGTGCCAGCCCGACGTGTCCGCGCGGTAGACCTGGTACAGGTCGAGCCCGGCGTCCTTGAGGAAGCGCTCGACGAAGATGCGGTCGGGCTTGTCGGGGGCGAGCTCGAGCGGACGCTGACGGGTGATATCGAAGAGCGGTTCCGCGGAGAGCCGGAGGCTCGACTCGAGGCGCTTGAGCGAGGCCTTTGCCACCGCGACCGAACTCGTGAGCGCGTCCTCGGCGCCTGCGCTGTCCCACCACTCGACGGTGGAGACGAGTTGCCGCAGCACGAACAACGACAGGAAGAGACTCGGGACCAGCGCGAGGATCAGGAACCACAGCGTGAGCCGGGCGCGAAGGCTCAAGTGGGTTCCGCGTTCAGCCCTTCGCGCCCAGCTGACCACAGGCCGCGAAGATGTCGCCGCCCTGGCTCCAGCGCAGCGTCACCGCAGGGCAGCGCGGGAACAGCCAGTCGGCGAAGCGCTGGATGGCCTCGTCGGTCGGGCGCTCCCACTGCAACTGGGGCACCGGGTTGTAGGGAATCAGGTTCACCTTGCACGGCAGCGAGTTCGCGATCTCGGCCAGGCGCTCGGCATCGCCCTTGTGATCGTTCACGCCGGCGAGAAGGATGTACTCGAGCGTGATCCGCCGACCGGTCGTGTTCGCGTAGTACTCGGCCGCCCGCAGGAGCTCGCGGAGCGGATACCGCTGGTTGATCGGCACGAGGCGATCGCGG
>JBKJNH010000276.1:0-11940 GCA_046596055.1 Candidatus Eiseniibacteriota bacterium | reverse complement strand
CGGATTCTCCTCCGCTGACGCGAAACCCCGGTGGCGGCGGCCGCGCGAGCGGCCAGCCGCACCGGGGGCGGGCGTCACCGCACCGGGGCCGCGATCCGATAGACGCGCACGCCCGGGAATGCCACGATCGGCGCGCCCCACGTGGCCTGCACCCAGCGCTCGAGGCGTCCCTCGGGGTCGAGCTCGTGCACCCGCGAGACGACCAGCCAGGTGGCTCCGGCCGGGTTGCGCAGGGGCAGGAACTTCTCCTCCATGCGCCCGTCGCGGGCGTACCCCGCCCAGTACACGACCGGGGTCGGCTCGCGGTCGCCCCAGTAGAACTCGAGCGGGGAGAAGTTGCCCGCCGCGATGATCACGTCCTGGGGGGCGACCACGGCCTCGAGCGCATGGACTGCACGCTTGAAGTCGTCCTTCGCGTAGCGCGCCCCGTGGTAGTGGTGCAGCAGCGAGAGCGTGAAGAGCACGAGCACCGACACGGCGGTGAGCTTTCGCGCCGCCGGGGACAGGAAGGCGAAGCCGGCGGCGAGAAGCACGAAGAACGCCGGCGCACCGATGGCGACGTAGCGCGGGTTGAACACCTTGAAGTTGGAGAGGGCGAAGTACGACACGACGGCAATGGGCACGAGGATCGCGGCGAGGATGAGTCCGCGCTCGAATCTCCGCGCGCGATTTGCCAGCGCGACGACGCCGACCACGGCCAGCGTGCCGAACGTCAGCAGCGCGGAGATGATGCCGGGCAGGAACGGCACGACGACGTCGAGTCCGCCGCCCGAGCGCAGGTCGCGCAGGCTCGGCCCCAGCGTGTAGCCCACCGAGAATACGTAGAAGGTGAACGGAATCCCGAGCCACGAGAACGTGAGCTCGCCCCGCAACGGCTCGCCGGCGGCCTCGAGCGGGCGCCCGGGCACCAGCCGACCCCACTCGAGCCAGCCCATCCGCTGCACGAAGTGGTAGCCGATCCACGGCGCCAGCGCGAACCCGACGAGACCGAGGAACAGGAGCGTGGGCGCGAACCGGCCGCGGCCCGGCGGCCGCGCCAGGAACATCGCGCCGGCGAAGACGGGCACGAGGAGCACGCCGCTCATGTTCGACCACGTGGTGAGAACGGTCCACGCGACCAGCGCCACGAAGTCGCGGCGCGTCCCGCGCGCCCGCCAGTCGAGGAGCGCCGACATGGCGAGTGCGGCGAAGAGCATCGCGAAGACATAGCCGCGGAACTCCTGACCGTACCACGTGACGAACGGCGACAGCGCGACGAGCCACGCCGCGGGGAGGGCTGCCTTCGGCCCGACGGCGCGCCGCGCCAGGCCCGCCACGACGGGCACGAGCGCGATCGAGGCCAGCGCCATGGGGAGCCGGAGCACGAACTCCGATTCGCCGAAGGCGCGCATCCAGAAGTGCGCGAACACGGAAACGAGCGGGCCGTGCAGGTTGGAAACGATGTCGAGCCAGGTGAGCGGGGCGTTGGGCGAGGACGTCTGCCAGGTGAAGATCTCGTCGACCCAGAGGCTCTGGGCCCCGAGCTCGTAGAACCGCAGGATTGCGGCGGCGATCAGGGCAAGCCAAAGGCCCCGACGCCCTGGCGACGGGGCCTGCATTTCCTTGGTCTGACGGTTGCCGAGGGTTCGGTCCACGCGCTCCTCACGCGCGGGCCGGGCCCCGCACGGTCAGTAGGCGCCCTCGCGTGAGAGCACCGCCGGGATCGTCCGGACCAGGATCCAGAGATCGGTGGCGAGAGACTGCCGCCGGATGTACTCGAGGTCAAGCCGCATCCATTCGTCGAAGCTGAGGCGGCTGCGACCCGAGACCTGCCACAGACACGTGATGCCGGGCTTCACGTCGAGGCGGCGGCGCTGCCAGGCCCCGTAGCGATCGGCCTCCTCGGGCAGCGGCGGACGCGGTCCGACCAGGCTCATGTCGCCCTTCAGCACGTTGAGCAGCTGCGGGAGTTCGTCGACCGAGGTCGAGCGCAGCCACTGGCCGACGCGCGTGACGCGCGGATCGCGGCGCAGCTTGAAGACGGGACCGTCCACTTCATTGAGGTGCATCAGCCGGGCACGCTCGGCGTCGGCACCGACGTACATCGAGCGCAGCTTGAGGAAGGTGAACGGTCGGCCGTCCTTCCCGAGGCGCGTCGACTTGTAGAACGCCGGGCCGCGCGAGGAGAGCTTGACCGCCAGCGCGGCGAGCAGGATCACGGGGCCCGCGAGTACGAACGCGAGGATGCCGCCGGCGAAATCGAGCGCACGCTTGCCCATGCGTGCATACAGCCCGGTCGGCAGCGTGGGAATCGCGGGAGCCGTGGTGTGCCGGAGCGGCATGGCGCTCGGCGCCGTCGGATTGCCGGCGAAGCCGGTGCTGACCAGTGGCCCGCTCAGGAACGTGGCGACTTCCCCCAGGTCGAACTCGTCGCGCCGACGCGAACCGCCGTTGTGGCCGTTCGCGTGATCGCGGGCATGTCCATTGACGTGCGCCAACGCGGAGCCATTCCGCAGGTCGACGACCTGAAGGTGGATGTCCGACTCGTCCTCGGAACCGAGGACGGGTGCGACCGACGACAGGGGAGGAGACGTAGGAACCTCGACCGTGAACAGGACCGCTCCGTTCGCATGGCCGAGGGCAGGGCCGCGAGAATCAGCAGGAGCATCGCAAGAGGGATCCACGCCAAGGGGGTGGACTCCGGTTTCGATCGCGACCGCGCGCAACGATGCGGCCGCCAACGACGAGTGTACCTCATCGCCGGACGAAATGCCTGCCTGCGGGATGGTGCTCGAAGAAATCGCGGGGGACACGATGACGGCTCCAGTGCGCGGACAGCGTCGCGGGTTGAATAGGCCCGACGGCCGGACATCGACCGGAATGCGGCGCCCGATTGCTGGACGCCGAGGACTCAATGGATGTCCTCTCCCGGAACTGTCGGTGCGGCTGCCCCTTGACGGGGTATCCGCGAAATCCGTGCCCTGGGGGAGGACTGCCCGAAACCTCAAATGGAGTGATCGGTCAATGAGGTTCGGGGCTCGACGGAAACGCGAGACTCGTAACGGTGCGACGTGGGCCAAGGCCCAGGAGGTCAGCGAAGGGAAACCGATTTGATACCATCAATCCATTGAAGGCCCACGGCCCGGTCCCTTCCCCGAGTCCGCGATCAGGCACCTCCAGACAACGTGCGAAGACAGTACCACACAGTCCGGCAAAGGTCAAGCGGCGACACCGGACGGATCTCGTCAGGATGCCGCGCGGGGTTGCCGATGACTCGCTGCGAGGGTTTGTTCCTGACTCATCCACCCACGTAACTGACGTTGCGGTTTGCAATTACCCTTGCCGGGCCGGGCGGAATGGCCGTACACTAGTACGGCGGCGGCCGGCCGCCCTCGGTCGAAGAATCCCCCCCAAGCACGGAGATCCGGATGCACCGTGGCCTGTCGATCAGCGTCGTCATCCCCTGCTACAACGAGGAAGACGGAATCCGTCACGTCTACCAGGGGATGCCCTCCTACGTGGACGAGGTCGTGGTGGTGGACAACAACTCGACCGACCGGACCGCCGAGGTGGCCCGGTCGCTCGGGGCCAAGGTCGTCTTCCAGCCCCGCAAGGGCTACGGGGCGGCTTACCAGGCGGGGCTTCCGGCTGCGACGTGCGACATCATCGCCACCCTCGACGGGGACGGCACGTACCCGGCCGACGAAATCGCCCTCCTCGTCGACCAGCTCGAGGATCGAAAGCTCGACTTCATCTCGGGGGCCCGTTTCCCGCTGCGCAACCCGGCCGCGATGAACTTCACGAACAAGGTGGGAAACTTCGTGCTGACCGTCGCCACCGGGGTCCTCTGGTTCCGGCCGCTGCGCGACTCGCAGTCGGGAATGTGGGTCTTCCGCCGCTCGGTGCTGCCCCGCCTCAAACTGACCTCCGACGGAATGCCGCTCAGCGAGGAGATCAAGATCGAGGCGATCGAGAAGCTGGGCCACCGCTTCGCCGAGTTCGGCATCGACTACCGGCCGCGGATCGGCGAGGTGAAGCTGCAGAAGTGGCGCGACGGCTGGCTGAATCTCTCGTTCCTGTTCGCCAAGCGATTCGGCCTGGTTTGACCCCGGAGATGACCGCCCGCCCCGAACGCCGGCCCGGGATGCCCTCGGCGCGCTATCTCGTCGCGCTCGCGGCCCTTCTCGTGCTGGCCACTTTCCTGCGCTTCCCGCTCCTCGGGTGGGCCGCCGACTCCTACCGGCTGACCGAGGCGTTCAGTATCGAGGAAGTCGAGAACATCCGGATCTCGAGCGGCATGCTGCACGAGCGCACCGCAAACCCGCACGCCTTCGAGTACCCGAGCGCGTTCTATTACCTGAGCCTGCTCGTCGAGGCGCCGATCCATGCGCAGCGCGGGCCCGACTGGACCGCGTACCTGGTGGCCGTGCGATCGATCAGCCTGCTGTGCGGGCTGGCGGTCCTGGTGCTCGCCGCGGAGATCGCGCGACGCCTTGGCGGCGACATGGCCGGCATTCTCGCCGCGACTCTCCTCGCCACCGATTGCACGATGATCGAGCTCTCGACGATCGCCAAGCCGAACATGCTGCAGCTCGCGCTGCTCCTCGCCGGATTTCTAGCCCTGCTCGCGCTGGCCCGCACCGCCCGGCTGCGCACGGCGTGCACGGCCGCTCTTTTCTTCGCCCTGGCGACGGCCAGCAAGTGGCTCGGCGCGCTCGGACTCGTCGGCCTCGTCGTGGCCCCCGCCCTTGCCGCAGGCGTGCGCACCGCGGCAGACCCCGCCCGGGGAGTCGGCGGAATCCTCGGCGCGCTGCGCCGCGGCCTCGCCACGCCGATCCGCCCGATCGCCCTGGCGCTCCCGGGCGCCGTCTTCGCCGTGACGATCCTCGTCGCGATGCCCTACGCGCTCCTCTCGCCGAAGGAATTCGGCTACGGGCTGGCTCAGGTGTTCTTCGCCCAGGCGGGCAATCGCCGTCCCCTGCCCGCGTCGGTCTCGCTGGAGTACGTGCTCGCGTCGATCGGCCCGGTCGGCGCGGTGCTCCTGGTCGGCGGAGTTCTCTGGGGCGTCTGGCGACTGCTCCGCTGGAACGGCGATGCGCGCTCGAATGGGCTCGTGCTCGTCGTCGGCTGGGCGTTGGCCTACGGCGCGCTCGTCCTGTTCGTCTTTGCACGCCTCCCGTCCTACATCGACCTCTGGGTGCCGTTCCTTGCCGTTCTGGCCGGTCTCGCCTGGGCGGGAGAGGAACGCTGGCTCGCGCCGAAGTTCGCTCCCGTCGCGATGATCCTGCTCGCGCTCGTCGCCTCGCTCGCGAGCAACGGGGCGTACGCCTCGTCACGGCGAGCCGCGATCGAGACCAGCCCGCGCATGGCCGCCGGACGCTGGCTCGCGGAGCATGCCCGCAGCACGGACTCGGTGGTCGCGGACCTCGGCGTCTTCGTGCCGGATTCGCTGGTCGACGTCCGCTGGAACTGGTGGGGCAATCCGCCGCGCGTCTTCTACGACGAGACCGTCACCTGGGGCGACGATCCCGTGTGGACGGACAACTGGTACGGCGGCCACCGGCGCATCGTGTTCGTCAACGCACGCTGGGCCCCGCCGGAGTCCCTGCTGGCGACGCGTCCGCGCTTCGTCGCGACGCACGCCGACTGGGTCCGCAATCGGCGGCAGCCGGGGCGCAGCACGTACGGCGCTGTCGGCTACGACGCGGCGCTTGCCGACGGCTCGGCCGGCTACGTCGAGGCGGCGGCGTTCGGCCTGCCGGGGGCGGGCGCGGACACGGCGCCCGAGGTGCGGATCTTCGAGCGACGCGACACCTCCGTTGCCGGGAGCGCGCGATGAAGGTCCTCGTCGTCATCGGCACGCGTCCCGAGGCCGTCAAGCAGGCCCCCGTCGTCCACGCCCTGGCGAAGCGGCCGGAGGTCACGACGCGCGTCTGCCTCACCGCGCAGCATCGCGGCCTGCTCGACGAGGCGATCGCCACGTTCGAGCTGCCGGTTCATCACGACCTCGATCTCATGCGACCCGGACAGACGCTCACCCACGTGGCCGTCCGGGTCCTCGAAGGGATCGACGCGATCCTCGAAACCGAACCGTTCGACTGGGTGCTCGTCCAGGGGGACACGACGACCAGCATGGCGGCCGCCCAGGCGGCGTTCCATCGCGGCGTGAAGGTCGGCCACGTCGAGGCCGGACTGCGCACGTGGAACCTGCAGGAGCCGTTTCCGGAGGAGTGGAATCGGCGCGCCATCGACGCACTCGCCGATCTCGCCTTCGCGCCGACCGAGCAGTCGCGCCGGAACCTGCTGGCCGAACGCATGCCCGAGGAGCGCATTCTCGTCACCGGGAACACGGCGATCGACGCCCTGCAGTGGATGGCGGGACGACCGGCGCCACCGCCACCGCCCGGCCTCGAGTCGCTCGATCCCGCGCGCCGCCTCCTGCTCGTCACCGCGCACCGTCGCGAGTCCTTCGGCGCGCCGCTCGACTCGATCTGCCGCGCGCTGGCGACCCTGGCCGGCCGCGACGGGCCGCGTGGCGTGAGCATCGTCTATCCCGTGCACCCGAATCCGAATGTGCGCGCCGCGGTCGCTCGGCACCTCGAGGGCCGGCCGAACGTTCACCTGCTGGAGCCGCTGGGATACGCACAGTTCGTCGATCTCATGAAGCGCGCCCACCTGATCCTCACGGACTCGGGCGGAATCCAGGAAGAGGCCCCGGGGCTGGGCAAGCCCGTGCTCGTCCTGCGGGATCGCACGGAACGGCCCGAGGCCGTCGAGGCCGGCACCGCGCTGCTGGTCGGAACCGACTACGATCACATCCTCCGCACGGTGGACCGGCTGCTCTCGGACGAGGCCGCCTATCGCGCGATGGCGATCGCCCGCAATCCCTTTGGGGACGGTCACGCCGCGGAGCGCATCGCGGACGCGATCGAACTCACTCCCTCGAGGCTCCCGGAATGAACACGCTCTGGCTGGCATTGCCGGCCTACAACGAAGAGAAGTCGCTGCCGGCGCTGCTCGAGCGCTGCGTCCCCGTCGCGGCGCGCCTGGCGGCCGCAGGTCGCGCCATGCGAGTCGTCGTGGTGGACGATGGCAGCAAGGATCGAACGATCGAGAAAGCCCTCGCATTCGCCGACCGCCTCGGGATCGAGGTCGTGCCGCACGTGGTCAATCAGGGCCTGGGCGCGGCGCTGCGCACCTGCATCCAGGAGGGACTGCGGCGGGCGGCGCCCGGCGACGTCGTGGCGACGATGGACGCGGACAACACCCACGATCCCGGCCTGCTGCCGGAGATGTGGTCGCACCTCGAGTCGGCCGGCGCCGACGTGGTCATCGCATCGCGCTACGCGTCGGGAGGCGACGAGATCGGCCTCACGCCGCTGCGCAAGGTGCTATCGCGCGGGGCCAGCTTCCTGCTCACGGTCGCCACCCCGGTCCGCGGCGCGCGGGACTACACCTGCGGCTTCCGCGTCTATCGCGTCGCGACGCTGCGCCGCGCCGCCGAGGCGTGGGGCGATCGGCTGATCGAGGAGTCGGGGTTCACCTGCATGGCCGAGGTCCTGCTCAAGCTGGGGCGCGGCGGTGCCCGGGTCGCGGAGTGGCCGCTCGTCCTGCGCTACGATCTCAAGGAAGGCGCGAGCAAGATGAAGGTGATGCGGACGATCTCGCGGTACTTCGTGATGGCGACGCGAATCCGGCGCTCGACGATCCCGGACGTCACCGCTTCGAACCCCCTCACCGACTGACCCAGGCACGGCGGCGCGGATGCGAATGACGGCAGACAAGGCCCCCCGCGAGGACCAGGTCGCGCAATGGACCGGTCGCATCCTGACCGTGCTCCTCGTGCTGGGCATTTCCGTCGTTGCCGGGGGACAGCTTCTGTCCCCGAATGAACGCGTCATCCAGATCGTGATCGCCGGCGCGGTCGTGTTTCTCGCCTTCCGCGCGACCTCGATCTCGGCCCTGGCCTTCAGCGTGCTCCTGCTTCCCTTCCCGAAGGCAACGTCCTACGGCAACACGAACGTGGCGTTCGTGCTGCTCATCTTTCTCGTGTGGATCTATCGCGTCTCGACCAAGCGCGAGGATCCGCCGCTGCGCACCTCGCTCGACATTCCGCTCCTCGGGCTCGTCATGGCGTACTGCATCTCGTTCTACGAGGTGGAGCCCCAGAACTTCGCCATCGCCTGGGCGCTGTTCCTCAATTTCCTCACCTACGTCCTTCTGCTTTACATGGCGGTCAACATCATCAAGACGGGCGCGGACCTGGGGCGCATCTTCACCATGCAGACGATCTCGTGCGTGATCGTCTGCTTGTTCGGAGTCTACGAGCAGGGGCACCCGGGAACGGTGCTGATTCCCGGCTGGATCTCGTTCGGCGACACGGCGGGCGGCCACGGCACGGGCGTGCGCGTCGGCTCCACGTTCCTCGACTACGAGTTGTTCGGCGAGTACTGCGTCCTCAACCTGTTCCTGCAGATGTTCCTGTGGTCCCGCGCGACCTCGGCCACCCGCCGCTGGGTGCTGGCGGCAGTCATGCTGCTGACCTTCTTCTGCCTGTTCGCGACGGTGACCCGCGGGGCGATCCTCGCCTTCATGGCGGGCTCCGCGTACCTCATCTGGCTGTCGCGACATCGGCTCAACTTCGTGAAGCTCGTGACCGTGCTCTCCCTCGCCTCCGGTCTGATGTTCGGAGCGGACTACATCGTGGCCAACTTCACCAACGCCGACTCGGTGCTCGAGCGGATGATGGCCACCACCCTGGAAAATGGCGTCCCGGACTCGCGCGCCCCGGTGTGGAAACAGTCGATCGAGCGCATCTCTCAGAAGCCAATCATCGGTCACGGCCCCTACTTCGCCCCGCGCATCGGCGTCGTCGCGCAGTACTGGCCGCACAACATCTACCTTTTCTACGCGTACATCGTCGGCTTCGTGGGACTCGCCTTCTTCCTCTGGTTCCAGTGGTCGCTGTGGAGGGCGACGCGCCCGCGGGCGCTCTCGCTCGGCCACGGGACCTATGCGCAGGGAGCGACGGTGCTGGCGCGCGTGATGTTGGCCACCTTCCTGATCGATCAGCTCAAGATCGACTACCTCCGCAACGCCCGCTACTCGTTCTTCATCTGGCTGCTGTTCGGCATCCTGTGGGCCATCGGGCGCGTCGCACGGGACGAGTCGGCGAGGGCCGCGCTCCAGCTCGTTCCGGGTGCGGCGGCTCCGGCTCCACGGCCGACGGTTCGACGGCTCGCCGTGGCCGAGCGGCCGGCCGTTCCGGCCGTTCCCCGCGCGTGATCTCCATCCATCCCGTCGATTCCGCCACGGAGCCGGCCTGGGACGCCTACGTCGCCGCCGCCGCGGGCTCCCACTTCGCCCAGCGCACGGCGTGGCGTCGCCTGACCACCGAGTTCTTCGGCGTCGAGGCGCGCTGGTGGCTCGCCCGAGACCCCGACGGACGCGTCGTCGGCGTTCTGCCGGTGTTCCGCGGAAGGGACGCGTTGTTCTCCGCCCCGGGCGGGCTGCTCGCGGAGGACGCCGCCGTCGCCAACGCGCTGATCGAGCGGGCGCGGACCGATGTCGCGCGCGAGCGCCTGCGCTGGCTCGAGCTTCGCGACCAGGCGAGCGAGTGGCCGGGGCTCGTCACCAATCCCGAGCACGTGACGCTCGTTCTCGACCTCGCCGCCGATGCGGACACGCAGTGGAAGGCATTCGACGCGAAGCTCCGGAACCAGGTCCGCAAGGCCGAGAAGTCGGGCCTGCGCTGCGTCCGCGGCAGGAACCAGGTCGCGGCATTCCACCGGGTGTTCACCGAGAACATGCGCGACCTCGGCACGCCGGCGATGGAGCGCAACTACTTCGCGCGGGCGCTCGAGCTCTATGGCGAGGACGCGGACCTGCTCGTCGTCTGGCTGGGCGATCGGCCGATCGGCGCAATGTTCGTCGTCGCCCAGGGGAAGACGTTCGCCGATCCGTGGGCGTCGTCGCTGCGCCGTTACTTCGCGCTTTGCCCGAACAACCTACTCTACTGGGAGGCGGTCAAGTTCGCGATCGCCGGCGGCGCGCGTCGCTTCGACTTCGGCCGCAGCCAGCCGGGTTCGGGCACGTATCGTTTCAAGGTCCAGTATGGCGCGGCACCGCGGCCGCTGGCGTACCAGTACGCGCTCGGCACGGCGCAGGAAGTGCCCACGCTCGCGGCGCAGAAGTCGTCGCTCGACCTCGCGGTCCGGCTGTGGCAACGCCTGCCGCTGGCGGTGGCGCGCACGATCGGGCCCCGCGCGCGTCGTCTCTTTCCAGAGGCCATGTGAAGGTCGGCTTCCTCGTCGCGCTGGTCACCTGCGCGGTCGCCGCGACCGGCATCGCCTTCGGCGGAGTGCACCCGCTCGCCGCGCTCGCGCTCTACCCCGCGCTCGGCGTCCTGCCCGGCATGGCCTGCGTCGGCCTCCTGTTCCCCGCTGCAGGGCCGCGCCTGCGCGCCGTCGTCGGCCTGGCGCTCGCCCCGCTCGTCGCGTCCCTCGTCGGCTGGCTCCTCGTCCGCTTCGGCATGGCGCCCGCCGCGGCGGCCTGCGCGATCGCAATCACCTCGGGCGCGACCTGGTGTGTCGCCGAGCTGCGCGCCGCGCGCGCACCGCAGGCGGCTCGCGACGAGGCCGAGGATCGCGACGCCCGCCGCACGATCGCACTCGCGATCGGCATGGCGCTCCTGGTCGCGGTGCCGCCGCTCGTCAACGTGCTGGCCCGGGTCCGCTCCGATTCGTGGATCCACGCCGGGATCGTGTGGGACGTCCTCGACCTGGGGTTCCCGCCGCAGGATCCTCGATTCGCGGGCCTGACCCTCAACTACGTGTGGTTCTACAACTGGTTCATCGGACTCCTCTGTTCGTTCCATCGTCAGGATCCGTTCGCCTTCATGGCCATCTTCAACGTCGCGAACACAGCCGTGTTCATCGGACTGGTCTTCGCTCTCGCTCACGCCGTGTGGGGTCGTGCGAGCGAGGCGCTCGCGGCGGCTGTGGTGGCCATCGGTGGCCTGGCCGCGGGCGCGTGGCTCCTGGCCCCGCTCGTCGGCATCCGGGGCCTCACGGGCCAGGTGCGCGGCCTCGATGCCGCGATCGCCGAATATCACCTGCCACACCCGGGCTCGTGGAAGATCATCTACGAGCTGACGGCCCCCTTCGCGCACATGGTGAACGTGTTCGACAAATTCACGCTGGGCACCGCGCTCAACTACGCGTGGATCATGCTCCTCCTCATGCTTCTCGCCGTCGTGCGCTGGCTCGCCGGCGCCGGCTGGGCGTGGTTGGCCGTCGCCGCGCTCGCGGCGCTGGGCCAACCCCTGTTTCACGGCGTAGTCGGCTTGTCGGCGATCCCGGTGACGGTGGGCGCACTGATCGTCGCGCTCGTGCTGCCCGCGGCCGGGTTGCCGGCGCCACCGCGCGGGCGCGTGCTGGCTGCGCTGGCCGCGCTGGCCGTCGGCGCCGTGGCGGGCCTGCCCTACACACGCGCAATTTCGGCCGGGTGGAGTGCAGGCGCGAGCGGCGTGGAGCACTCGTTCCTTGCGCCTCAGCCGCGGATGCTCTGGACCCTGGTCACGTCGTGCTTCGTCACCGGTGCGCTCGCCTTCGGGCCGGCGCGCCGCCTCGTGCGGGCCCATGCGACCGCAAGCTTCCTCGTGGCATGGACGCTTGGAATGCTCGCCTTCAGCGCCATCGTCAACCTGCCCGAGGACAACGAGTCGAAGTTCGCGTTCCAGGTCCACTTCGGCCTGGCGCTGTTCGCCGGCGGAGCCCTCGGGCCCTGGCTCGCGGGCATCGCGCGGCGCGGCGGGCAAGGCGCGGCTGCGATCGTGTTTATCGCGCTGTTCGCGGCCGCTCCGTTGCTCACGTTGCAGGCGATGGCTGTCGCGCCGACGGCGGGCTATCCTTCCGAGGTCGGGGCGGGCGCGGCGGAGCGCGCGGCGTACGAATGGCTTGG
>JBKJNH010000217.1:0-5490 GCA_046596055.1 Candidatus Eiseniibacteriota bacterium | reverse complement strand
CTACGCCAAGGACATCGTCGCGTGGACGCTGGCCGACCCCGGCGATCGGACGGTGCGTGGGATCATGCGCCCGCCGTTCTACGCCCGTCCGTCGACCGGGCTCGAGGAGTTGTTGCGCGCGTTCCAGAAGGAGCGCGTCCACCTGGCCGTGATCGTCGACGACGCGCGGCGCGCCCTCGGGATCGTCACGCTCGAGGACGTCCTCGAGGAGATCGTCGGCGACCTGTCCGACGAGTTCGAGGAGGAGGAGCCCGCGTACCGCCCGCTCGGGGAGGGGCGGGGCACGTTCCGCGGTCGCGTCGCCGTCGCCGAGGTCAACCGGTTGCTCGGGGTCCGGCTGCCAGGGGCGCCCGGCGAGACGATGGCGCAACTCGTCGCCCGCCTGCGCAGCGACGCGCCGGCCGAGGGCGACGCGTTCATGGTCGGTGACGCGCGGCTCATCGTCGAGGCGGTGACCGGGCGGCAGGTGTGGAGCGTGCGGGTGGAGAAGGGAGCGGTCGCGTGATCGTCCTCTCGCTTGTGGCCATCGGGATCCTCGTGTCGGGCTTCTTCTCCGCGGTCGAGACCGCGCTCGTCTCGGCGAACCGTACGCGCCTGTCACACCGTGCCGACGAAGGGGACGCCGCTGCGGCGCGCGCGCTCGCGCTGCTGTCCGACGGGCAGCGCCTGTTCGGCGTCACGCTGGTCGGCAACACGCTGGCCAACGTCTTCGTCACCACCACCGCGACGCTGTGGTTCGACCACCGCTTCGGCGAGTGGGTCGTGCCATGGCTCGTCGCCGTCCTCACGGCCGTGCTGCTCGTGGTGGGTGAAATTGTCCCCAAGGCGATGGCCCGCGCGCAGGCCGACGACCTGGCCGTCCGCCTGGCGCCCCCGCTCGATGCGCTCTCGCGCTTCTTCGCGCCGTTGATCGGCGCCGTGAACCTGGCCGCCACGGGGCTCGTGCGCCTGCTCGGCGTGAAGGCGTCGCCGGCGCGGGCCGCGCTCAACCGCCAGGACTTCCAGCTCCTGCTCGACGAGAGCGAGGAGACCGGGCAGGTCGCGCCCGGCCAGGGCCGGATCCTGTCGCGCGTGATGGACTTCGGCGAGATCGTCGTCGGGCAGGCCATGCGGCCCCGCACCGAGATCGTGGCCGTCGAGCTGGGTACGACCGTGCGCGAGGTGATCGGACTCGTGCGCCAGAAGGGGCTGACCCGCATCCCGGTGTATCGCGACGATCTCGACCAGGTCGTGGGCATCGTCCACCTGTTCGACCTGTTCCGCGCGCCGAGCCCCGACCTGCCGGTGGACGGGTTGCTGCGCCCGGTCGACTTCGTTCCCGAGGCCAAACCCTGCGACGAGCTGCTGCGCGAGATGCGCGGGCGCCGCCGCGCCATCGCGATCGTCATCGACGAGTATGGTGGCACCGCCGGGCTCGTCACCATCGAGGACCTGGTCGAGGAACTGGTCGGCGACATCCGCGGCGAGGAGGAGGCCGCCGCCGCGGTGTTCCGTCCGCTCGAGGGCGGCCGCCACGCGGTCGACGGCGCCGCCCGCATCGTCGACGTGAACGAGGCCCTGGGCCTCGAGCTGCCCGAGGGCGACTACGAGACCATCGCCGGCCTGTTCCTCGAGCGCTTCGGACGCATTCCGGGGGCCGGGGACACGGTGCAGGCGGGGGCCGTGCGGCTCGAAGTGCTCGTCGCCGACGCGCGCCGCATCAAGACGCTCGCCGTGGGCCGCGCCGGGAAATAGGCTGCGCGGAGCGACCGGCCTCGCCTATTCTCCAGACGAATATGGCCCTCACTCGCTGCGAAGCCGTCGTCGTGCGCACGTATGCCCTCGGGGACACCAGTCGAATCGCGGTGCTGTTCAGCCGCGAGTTCGGCCTGATCCGTGGCGTGGCGAAGGGCGCGCGGGGCCCGCGGCGACCGTTCGGCGCCGGGCTCGAGCCGCTGTCGCAGATCGACGTCGTGCTCTACCGGAAGGACGGTCGCGACCTCGACCTCCTGTCCAAGGTCGACGTGATCGCGGCGTGGCCCGACCTGGGCTTCGCCCGCGTCGTCCATGCGCAGGCGGTGCTCGAGTTCGTCGATCGCCTCGTGTGGGAGACCGAGCACGAGCCCCGGCTCTACGACCTGGTGCTCGCCGCACTGGCCGCGTTGCGCGTCGCACCCGACGAGAAGTCGCTGGCGTCGATCACGCTCGCGTTCCAGTTGCAGGGCGCGGCCGTGCTCGGCTACCGGCCGGTCGCCGATCGTTGCGCCGGCTGCGGCGCGCCGCCGGCCGATCGCTGGGCGCCCGCACGCGGCGGCGCGGTGTGCGCGCGCTGCGCCGCGGGCGAGGGCACGGTCGCCGTCGTCTCTCGCGAGGCGCTCGCCGGCATCGCCCGCGCGCTCGCTCTCGACCTGGCCGACCCGGCCGCACCGTTCGCCTCGGCCCGCGCCGGCGAGATGCTGCGCCTGACCGAGCTGCACCTGCGACACCACGTTCCGCGCTTCGCGGGGTTCAAGTCGCTCGCGATGCTCCTGACCCTCGAGGGCGCCGAAGCCCGGGAAGTCCGATGACCGCTCGCCCCGTCGAAACCTTTCAGGACATGCTGATCGCGCTCGAGCGCTTCTGGCACGAGCGCGGCTGCGTGATCGAGCAGCCCTACGCCTCGGAGGTGGGGGCGGGCACGTTCAATCCCGCGACCTTCCTGCGCGCGCTCGGCCCGGAGCCGTGGCGCGCCGCCTATGTCGAGCCGTCGCGCCGGCCGAAGGACGGGCGCTACGGCGAGAATCCGAACCGCTTCCAGCGCTTCTACCAGTACCAGGTGATCCTCAAGCCGTCGCCGCCCGACATCCTCGACCTGTACTTCGAGAGCCTGGCCGTGATCGGCATCGACGCGAAGGCGCACGACCTGCGCCTCGTCGAGGACGACTGGGAGAGCCCGACGCTCGGCGCGTGGGGCCTCGGCTGGCAGGTATGGATGGATGGGATGGAGATCACGCAGTTCACCTACTTCCAGCAGGTGGGCGGCATCGACCTGTCGCCGATCTCGGGCGAGATCACGTACGGCCTCGACCGCATCGCGATGGCCATCCAGGGCACGAAGAGCGTGCAGGAGTTGAAGTACGCGGCCGACGGGCGCGGCGGCTTCCTCACCTGGGCCGACCTGTGGCTGCAGAACGAGATCGAGTTCTGCCGCTACAACTTCGAGGAGGCGAACGTCGAGCAGCTCTTCGCCATGTTCGGCATGTGGGAGGGCGAGGCGCAGCGCCTGCTCGCGGCCGCTCTCGTCATGCCCGGCTACGACGCGGTGGTCAAGTGCTCGCACCTGTTCAATCTCCTCGATGCGCGCGGCGCGATCTCGGTGAGCGAGCGCGTGGGGTTCATCGGTCGCGTGCGGAAGCTGGCACGCGCGGCCGCGGTCGCGTACCTCGCCAGGCGCGAGGAGATGGGCTTCCCGATGCTGCCGGCGGAGCAGCGCGCGGCGCTCGTCCCGGCCGCGTCCACCGTGACGACCGAGGTGAAGGCGTGAGCGCGCGCGAGGACTTCCTGCTCGAGCTGGGCGTCGAGGAACTTCCGGCGTCGTACATCGCGCCGGCGCTGGCGCAACTCGCAGCGGGCCTCGTGGCAGCGCTCGACGATGCGCGATTGGCGCACGGGGCGGCACTCACGTACGCGACTCCGCGCCGGCTGGCCGTGATCATCCCTGCGGTCGAGACGAAGCAAGACGACTACGACGAGGAAGCGACGGGCCCGCCCGTCGCCGCGTGCTGGGATAAGGACGGCAACCCGACGAAGGCGCTGCTCGGCTTCTGCAAGGGCAAGGGTGTCGAACCTTCCGCCGTGCGCAAGGTCGCCACCGACAAGGGCGAGTACGTCGCAGTGACGGTGCGGCGCATCGGGAAGACCGCCGAGGAGATCCTCGCCGCCGCTGTCGCCCGCCACGCGCCGACGCTCGCGTTCCCCAAGGCGATGCGCTGGCTCGACGGCCCGCTCGCCGAGGTGCGCTTCGCTCGCCCGCTGCGCTGGGTCGTCGCGCTGCTCGGCGATCACGTGCTCGACGTGACGGTCGCCGGCCTCGTCTCCGGCCGCGTGTCGCGTGGCCACCGCTTCCTGCACCCGGGCGAGGTCGCCATCGCGCGGCCCGCGGACTATGTCGATGCCATGGCGAAGGCATCCGTCGTGGCGGATCCTGCGCGGCGGCGGGCCGATATCGTCGCGCAAGCCGGGAAGCTCGCGGCGCAGGTGGGCGGCACGCTCGTCGCCGACGAGGAGCTGGTCGACATCAACCAGGACCTCGTCGAGACGCCGACCGCGCTGCTGGGCACGTTCGATGCGTCCTACCTCGACCTGCCGCGCGAGGTCATCGTCATGGCGCTGCGCGAGCACCAGCGGTACTTCGCCGTCGAGGACGCGGGCGGCAAGCTATTGCCGGCGTTCGTCGGCGTGCGCAACGGCGACGCGACCAACCTGTCCGGCGTCGTCGCCGGAAACACGGCCGTGCTCAAGGCGCGGCTCGACGACGCGCGTTTCTACTGGGACACCGATCTCGTCAGGTCGCCCGAAGCTCGTGTGCCGGATCTGGCCGGAATCGTGTGGCTGGCCGGGATGGGCTCGATGCTCGACAAGGCGCGGCGCCTCACGCGGCTCGCTGCGTGGGTCGCGGGGCACGACGACGTGTCCCTGATCCCGCACGTCGAGCGCGCGGCGCTCCTGTGCAAGACCGACCTCCTCTCCGAGATGATCGGCAGCGGCAAGGAGTATGCGAGCCTCGAGGGCGTGATCGGCGCGTACTACGCGCAGCGCCATGGCGAATCCGCGTCGGTCGTCGCCGCGATCAAGGATCACGTGCGGCCGAAGGGCGCCGGCGATGCGCTGCCCGTGACCGGGGCCGGGGCGGCCCTGGCGCTGGCCGATCGCGCCGACACGGTCATCGGCTGCTTCCTTGCCGGGAAGATCCCCAGCGGCTCGGAGGATCCCTACGGGGTGCGGCGTGCCGCGAACGGAGTCGTGCGCCTGTCGCTCGAGCGCACGAAGGGGCTCGACCTCTCCGCGCTGACCGACGCCGCGGTGGCCGGTTACATCGCCGCCGGCCACGCCGCGCCCTCCGACGAGGTGCGCGCGAAGCTCGCCGAGTTCTGGGACGGCCGCGTCGCCACCGCCCTCGCCGACCGCGGCCTCGCCTACGACGAGATCGCCGCCGCGCAGGGCGGCCAGGACGGCGCGGGCGACCCGCTCGAGGTCGAGCGCCGGGCGCGGGCGGTTGCGAACCGTCGGGGTGCGGCCGACTTCGTGCCGCTGGTGATCGGCTTCAAGCGCGTGGCCAACATCCTGCGCGCGGCGCAGCCGGGCGACGTGCCCGCCCACGCGACGGACGCGTACCCGGATCCGGCCGAGGCCGCGCTGTCCGAGGCGCTGGCAGCCGCCACGCGGGCCGCCGATCCGCAGTTCGCGGCGCGCGACTACGAGGGCGTGCTCGGCACGCTGCTGGCACTGCGCGCGCCGATCGACGCGTTCTTC
>JBKJNH010000336.1:0-14361 GCA_046596055.1 Candidatus Eiseniibacteriota bacterium | reverse complement strand
CACCTGGACGCCGAGCGAGGCGCAGGGCCCGGGTGAGTATCCGTTCACGGTGCAGGTGAGCGACAGCGTCGGGACGACCGACGCCGCAATCACACTCACGGTGACCGAGGCCAACATCTCACCTGTGCTTGCGAGCGTCCCGGCGTCGGCGACGATCCCCGAGCAAGTCGCCTACACCTTCACCGCCACCGCGACCGACGACGACGTGCCAGCCCAGACGCTGACGTACGCGCTCCTCGGGGCGCCCGCCGGCACTGCAATCGATGCGAACACCGGGGTGTTCACCTGGACGCCGAGCGAGGCGCAGGGCCCCGGCGAGTATCCGTTCACCGTGCAAGTCTCCGACGGACTCGCGACGACGGACGCAGCCATCACGCTCACCGTGTCCGAGGTCAACATCGCGCCGGTCCTCGCGAACGTCCCGGTGTCGGCGACGCTCCCCGAGCAGGCCGCCTACACCTTCACCGCCACCGCGACCGACGACGACCTGCCTGCGCAGGCGCTCACGTTCGCGGTTCTCGGTGCACCCACCGGCGCTGCATTCGACGCGAATACCGGGGAGTTCACCTGGTCGCCGAGCGAAGCACAGGGCCCCGGCGAGTATCCTTTCACGGTGCAGGTCAGCGACGGCATCGTCACGACCGAGGCCGCCATCACGCTCACCGTGACCGAGGCGAACATCGCGCCGGTGCTTGCGAGCGTTCCGGCTTCCGCGTTGATCCCGGAGCAGGTCTCCTACACCTTCACCGCCACCGCAACCGACGACGACGTGCCCGTGCAGGGACTGACGTTCGCGCTGCTCGGTGCGCCGGCGGGGGCTGCAATCGACACCAACACCGGGGAGTTCACGTGGACGCCCACGGAGGCGCAGGGCCCGGGTGAGTATCCGTTCACCGTGCAGGTCACCGACGGCATCGTCACGACCGACGCGGCCATCACGCTCACCGTGACCGAGGCGAACGCCGCGCCCGTGGTGACCGGGGTGCCGGCGACCGCGACCATCCCCGAGCAGGCTGCGTACGCATTCACGGCGAAGGCGACGGACGGCGATCTGCCCGCGCAGTCGCTGAGCTTCTCGCTCTCGGGGGCGCCGACGGGCGCCAGCATCAATTCAAGCTCGGGCACGTTCACGTGGACGCCGAGCGAGGCGCAGGGCCCGGGCGTCTACGCGTTCAGCGTGCGTGCCGGCGATGGAATCGCGACGACGAGCGTCCCTGTCACGTTGACCGTGACCGAGGTCAACTTCACGCCGGCGATCGCGGGTGTTCCCTTCTCGGCCACGACCCCGGAACGCGTGCCTTACACGTTCACGGCGACGGCGGCAGATCCGGACATCCCCGCACAGGCTCTCACCTTCACGTTGTCGGGCGCGCCGCCGGGTGCGGCGATCCATCCGACGACGGGCGTCTTCACCTGGACGCCGACCGAGGCGCAGGGTCCGGGGCTGTACCCGATCCTCGTCCAGGTGAGCGACGGCATCTCGACGCGTGGCTCCGGGATCTTCCTCACGGTGGCCGAGGTCAATGTCGCTCCGGTGCTGTCGGGCGTTCCGGCGACCGCCACGACCGAGGCGACCATTCCGTACACCTTCAATGCCACGGGTACGGACGAAGACGTGCCCGTGCAGGCGCTCACCTACTCGCTCGTCGGCGCCCCGGAGGGGGCGAGCATCGTGGGCGGAACCGGCGCCTTCTCGTGGACGCCAACGTTCGCGCAGGCGCCCGGCACGTACCCGTTCGTCGTGCGGGTGACGGACGGCGTGGCGCAGACCGACGCGAGCATTGCGCTCACCGTCTTCGTGACGCCGCCTTCGCCGATCGCCGATCTCGCCGTGACCCGCGAGCCCGGGACGTCGGGCGAGTCGACCGCGCCCATTCGCGTGACGTGGACGGCGACGCCCCCGGGCACCACCGTCGAGGTGTGGCGCGCCGCCTTCGGGGGCCACCCGCTCTACGACGATGACGGCGGCGTCGCGCCGAGCGTCCCGACGTACCCGCCGGGGCCGCCGTGGGTGCTGACCGCCGTCACCGCGTCCGGCCAGCTCGACGCTCCGGCAACGCGCGACTTCCACCACTACGTCGCGTTCGTGAGCAAGGCCGGCCCGGTGACTTCGACCGTGTCGAACCTGACAGGCGGCACGCTCAACTACGTGCTCGGCGACGTCTCTGACGCAAGCGTGGCGGGTCAGGGCGACAACCACGTCGCGACGGCGGACCTTTCGCTGCTCGGTGCGCACTACGGGCTGACCGGCGTCGACGTCGCGCCGTTCGCGTACCTCGACGTCGGTCCGACCTCCAGCGGAACCGTCACCGGCATGCCGCTGACCGACCAGGCGCTCGACTTCGAGGACCTCGTGCTGTTCACGCTGAACTTCGACCTGCTCGGCGGATGGGCGAAGGTTCCGCCGCGCTCGCTCGACGTCGCCTTGACCACCAATCCCGAGGAGTTGCACCTCGACGTCTCGCCGGCGGGCTCCGTCGGCGACTCCCTGGCGGCGAGACTCGAGCTGCGCGGAGCCGGTGCGATCCAGGCGATGTCGGTGCGGCTGGGCTGGAACCCGGCCGTCGTGCGCCCGCTCGAGCACTCGCTCGGAAGTCTCGTCGCAGACGCGGGCGGCCTGCTCCTGTCCCCGCGGCCCGGCACGATCGACGTCGCCCTCCTCGGCGCGCGTCCGCAGGGCCTGCTCGGCCACGGCGAAATCGGTCGCGTCGAGTTCGAGCGCATCGCGGCCGGGGACCCCGGCATCCGGCTCGAACACGTCACGGCACGCAACGCGGGGAACAAGGAGGTCGCGGTGCTGCAGTTCGCCCCGGTCGTGTCGGCCGCCGTGCCGATCGTGTCGGGGCTCGCGCGGCCGACGCCGAATCCGTTCGCGGGCTCGACGATGCTGGCGATGAGCCTTGCCGCCGCAGGCCCGGTCGACCTCGCGCTGTACTCTGTCGACGGGCGGCTGGTGAAGAGCCTCGCGCGCGGGGCCCACGATGCCGGCACGCACTACGTGCCGTGGGATGGCACGAACGAGGGCGGACGCCGCGTTCCCGCCGGCGTTTACTTCGCGCGGTTGATCGTCGGCAGCGCGGTCTACCGGCAGTCCGTGGTGCTCGCGCGATGAGGCGCCTTCACGCAATCGCGAGCGCTCTCGGGCTGCTGCTCGCTGCCGGCGGGGCGCAGGCCGCCGTCATCGCCGAGCTCCAGCCCGCCACGCTCACCGTGAGCCCGGGGGACACGTTCGAACTCGACGTCGTCGTGGCCGAGCCGGGCTCGAGCTTCAACGCGTTCGACGCGATCGTCGGCCACGACCCCGCGGCGCTCACCCTGGTCGAGATGGCGCCACTGTCGCTGCAGGAGGGCGCGCTGATGACGACGGCCTGCGGCAGCCGGTTCCATCGTTTCCGCCGCGGCGCCGAGCGCGACACCGCGACGGTCGTCCTCCTGTGCAGCGGCGTGTCGGTGAGCGGGCCGGGAACGATCTACCGGTTGCGCTTCCAGGCGTCCTCGACGCCGCAGACGACGATCGTTCAACTGCTGCCGGGGACGCGGTTCTTCGACGCCGGGATCGCGGTCGCCGGCGTGACGACCAGCGATGCGACGATCGCGATCCTCGCGGGCGTCGATGTGCCCGCGAACGCCGACGCCCAGGGCGCCCGCCTCACCTCGCTGCCGAATCCATTCGCGGCCTCGACGCGCCTCGTGGTCGATTCCCCGGGGGACGGGCCACGTCGGCTCGACGTGTTCGATGCGCACGGGCGGCTTGTCCGCCGGCTGGCGCATCGCTGGTTCAACGCGGGCCGCCACGACGTCGCCTGGGACGGGCGCACCGACGCCGGCGAGTCCGTGCCGACCGGCCTCTACTTCGCGCGCCTGAGCGGGGGGCCGGTCCCGCTGGTGACCCGACTCGTCCGCACGTCGGCGCGCTGAACCCTCGTTTTCCGGATTGACCTCGCCGATCCCCGCGGGATACTCCGCGGGCCGGCCCCTTCGAGCGGCTCGTCGGGCGTGCTACGTCGGGCGAAACTCCGGACAAGCGAGGGACCGAATGTCGGCACAAGAGGACCTGACCGGATTCGTCCGTGACGCCCTGGCCCAGGGAGCGTCGCGCGCGACCATCGAATCCACGCTGGCGGCCGCCGGCTGGCGGCATGAGGAAGTGCGCCGCGCGCTGGCCGCCTGGGCCGACGTGCCGTTCCCGGTGCCGGTGCCACGCCCGCGGCCGTATCTCTCGGCGCGCGATGCGTTCCTCTACCTCGTGTTGTTCACGGCGCTCTACATCACCGCGTTCAGCCTCAACAGCCTGGCCTTCGAGTTCATCGAGCAGGCGTTCCCCGACGCCGCGCAGCGCGGTGATGGGCAGTCGTTCCGCAACAGCGTGCGCTGGGCCGTCTCGAACCTGATCGTCGCGTTCCCGTTGTTCGTCTGGCTGTCGATCTCGATGCAGCGCGCCATCACGCGCGATCCGTTGCGTCGCTCGTCGCGCATCCGCAAGTGGCTTACCTACCTCACGCTCTTCCTGGGCGCCGGCGTCCTGATCGGGGATCTGATCGCGCTCGTCAACGGAGTGCTGTCCGGGGAACTGACGACGCGCTTCGTGCTCAAGGTCGCAGTCGTGGCCGCGATCGCCGGGACGATCTTCGGGTACTACCTGATCGACCTGCGCAAGGACGAGAAGGAGGACGACGCGTGAGCGGTGGCCCCGGCAATCGCGTGCTCCTGGGTGTCGTCGCCGCCGTGATCGTCGCGGCCGTCGTGGCGGGGCTGATGGCGCTCGGCTCACCCGTGGACGAGCGGGCACGCCGACTCGACGAGCAGCGCATCCGCGAGCTGCAGGAGCTGCGCACGGCGATCGACCTGCACTTCCGGCGCGACGGCGCGCTGCCCGACTCGCTCGAGCACGTGGTACGCCGTTCGCCGCTGCCGGTGCGCCTGACCGAGCCCGAGGGTGGACGCTCGTACGGATACGAGGTGATCGACTCGACGTCGTACCGACTGTGCGCCACGTTCCGGTTCCCGACGCCGGACGACGAAGAGTCCCGGTATCCCTACGCCAAGGAATGGGCGCACGGGGCGGGCCGACAGTGTTACCGCTTCCGTGTGGGCCCGGGCGATCGCGAGGAGGCACGGCGACTCGACGATCCGGCCGGCCCCATCCTCGAAGGCGCGGCCGATTCCACGCCGTAGCCCACGCACGTCGACCGGCGAGGCGATCCGTCGCGGCGGATCGTCCGACCGCGTGCGCCCTCCCGCCGCCGTCGCCCTCCTGACGACCGTGGTCGCGGCGCTCCTGCTGTTCGTTCCGCGGCTGCATCCCGGCATTCCGGCGGGGGACTCGGGAGAGCTGATCGCCGTCGCCCACACGCTCGGCACGGCGCATCCGCCCGGCTACCCGCTGTGGACCCTGCTCGCCGCCGCCTGGGGCGCACTCGTCCCGCTCGGCGGCTACGCCTTCCGCCTCAACCTGTTTTCGGCCGTCACCGCGGCGCTCGCGGCAGGCGTCGTCGCCGCTGCGGTCGCCGCCGCGCCGCGCGGACCGCTTGCGGCGCACTGGCGCATCGCGGCCGGGGTTGCGGCCGGACTCGCGCTCGCCTGCGCCCGGCCGTTCTTCACCTACGCGCTCGTCGCCGAGGTGTTCGCGCTCAATGCGCTCTTCGCGGCCTGTGCGCTCCTTGCGTTTGTCGCGTTGCTCCGGCGGCGCGATGCCGGCGCGTCGACCACGGCGCCGCTCGTCCTGCTGGCGACGATCGGCGGTCTCTTCGTCGGCCACCATCACACGCTCGTGCTGCTGCTCCTCCCGCTCGGCATGGCGGCGATCGCCGTGGCGCGCCCGGCGCGGCGCGTGTGGGGTCTGCTCGGGCTTGCCTTCGCACTGGGTCTCCTGCCGCTCGCGTCCCTGCCAATGTCCGCAGGGCGCACGCCGCCCGCGCCGCTCTCGTGGGGCGATCCGGTCACGGTGGAGCGCTTCGTGCGCGTGCTCACGCGCGGCGACTACGGGACCTTCCAGTTGCAGTCGCGCGAATCGGGTCTCGTCGCCGATCGCAGCCACGTCGCGGTGTTCGCCGAGTCGCTGCCGCGCAGTCACGCACCGTGGGGCCTTGCGCTCGCCCTCGCCGGATTCGTGGTCCTGTTGCGCGATCCGCGGCGGCGCACGCTCGGGCTCGCGCTACTCGGCTTCATCGCCCTGCAACTGGCGTTCTTCACCCGCGTCGGTTTCCCGACCACGCCCGCGCTTTACCTGGGCGTCGTCGAGCGATTCTGGATTCTCCCCGCGGTCGTCGTCGCGTTCGGGCTGGGCGTCGGCGCCGCGGCGCTGTTTGCAAGGCTCGCGACGGTGAAGCACGGTCGGGTCCTGCTCGCGGTGGTCGCCCCGCTCACGATCCTCGGCAGCAGCGTGTGGCCGGCGCTCGCCTTCCTCGGCGAGGTCGACCAGCACGAGAATCGCTTCGTCGCTGCGCTCGCCGACGGCGTGCTGGCCTCGGCCCCCGAGTCGAGCGTGGTCTTCGTGCAGGGCGATCTGTTCCACAACGCGCTGGCCGTGCGCACGCTGGTCGAAGGCGCGCGACCCGACGTCGTCGTGCTCGACCAGGAGATGATGACGTACCCGTGGTACGTCGATCGCGCGCGGCGCCTGCATCCCGGCGTGTTGCCGGCGCGCCTGGGCGCCGAGGATCGCTACGACGGGTCGCCCGCGAGCGGCAACGGCGTGTGGCTCGATCACCTGTCGCCGACCCGTCCCGTCGTGTTCCTCGGGCTCAAGGAGCGCAGCTTCGAGCCGCGCTACGACCTGGTGCCCGTCGGCTACGTCCTTCGCGCCTATCGCAAGGGCGGCGCACCAGACCTGCGCGCGCTCGCCGAGTCGACGCTCGCCGTCGTCGCGCGCTGCGACTTCGCGCCGGCGTTCGCGGCGTACGATCCGTGGAGCTTCGAGGTGTTCGAGCGCGGTCGGATGACGGAGTTGCTGGCGCGCGCGGCGCGTGGACTGTGCACTCCCGCCGCATCCACGCTGTCACCGCAGACGACGCCGGGCTTCACGAACCTGCTCGCCGCACTCGAGCGCTCGCGCGCTGCCGCGGGCATCGTCCCCGAGGATCCGGAACTGGTCCGCGCCCGCGGCTACCTGTACGCATTGCATCCGGCGGCCCGCGACTCGGCACGCGCCGAGGCGGATCTCGCGGCGACGCTCGCCGAAGCTCCCGCCGGGCAGCGCACGGACGAGGCTCGCCGCGTCGTGGCGTGGTTGCGCCGTCCGCAATCCGGGGTTGCCGAAAGGGCGCCAAAAGCCCCATAATCGTCGGGCTTGTTTGCCTTGGGCTCCCGCCCGATTCCGGTCCCCTGGAGGTTCGCATGTCGTTCGCTTCGACCCGCCCCCGGGCCGCGCTTGCGGCCGTCGTGGTCGCGGCTTTCGTCGTCCTCGGATTCAATGCTCCGGTCGCGGCCCAGACGCCCACGATCTCGAATGCGTTCCCTCCCGCGCTGCCGGGCCTTGGCGGAATTCGCCTCACCATCAACGGCGCGAACTTCGGCGGTAACGGCGGATCGGTGTCGATCCAAGGCCGCTCCGTCGCCGTGCCGGCCGGCGGGGATTGGGGGCCGAACTCGATCCGCGTCACCGTGCCCGCGGGCGATCCCGGTTCCGCCCCGGTGATCGTGCAGCCCGCGAGCGGTCCGGCGTCGGACGTGCATTTCGGGCCGTTCTATCCGGCGCCGCAGTTATTCCAGCTCTCGCCCGCCAGCGGGCCCGCCGCCGGCGGAACGGTGATCACGCTCACCGGTTCGAATTTTGGAACGCTGTCGGCAGTCGGGACCGTGCTGTTCGGCGGCGTCGAAGTGCCGATGATTCCCGTCAGTCCGAGCGAAGTGCAGGCGATTGCGCCGCCGCGGCCCCCCGGCTCGCTGCAGGCGGTCTCGGTTCTCATCAACGCGCAGCCGAGCGGAGAGCAGCCGTACCAGGTGGGTTGGCCGAGCATCGACTCGTTCCAGCCGGCGAACGCGCCGACCCAGGGCGGCGTGGTGATCACGATCGAGGGGCAGAACTTCGGGCAGGCGCCGGATCCGTCGCCCATCGTGAAGTTCGGCGGCATCCTGGCACCCGTGCAGTCACGCATCAGCCAGACCGAGATCCACGCCACGGTTCCCGCCGGTTCGGGAGTCGGCAAGAGCCTTCTGGTCTTCGTCGGGGGCGTCGAGAGCCCCCCGAGCGCGCAATTGTTCTCGTATGACCCGCCCGTGATCCTGGGCATCAGTCCGGAGATCGGCCCCGCCCTGGGCGGCGTGCGCATCACCCTCACGGGCGCGAACTTTGGCCCCGCCGGATCCCCGCGGGACCTGCAGCTGCAGCCGCTGGGCGGCGGGCTCGCCGTGCACGGGATGATCGCGGAGCCGAGCGAGCACGGGGAACTCGTGGCCGATCTGCCTCCGCTCGAGTCGGGTGCCTATGCCGTGCGCCTCGACGTCGAGGGTCAGCTGTCGAACGCCGCCACGTACGAGGTCGTCGGCGCTCCGGTCATCACGGCGGTGAATCCGCCCGATGCGCCCACGCAGGGCGGCGAGCGCATCACCATTCACGGCACGAACTTCGGATCGGCCGGCGGCAGGGTGGGCGTGCAGGGTCGCGAGGTCGTCGTGCCCGCCGGACCCGACTGGACGCCGGAAGAGATCCAGATTCTCGTGCCCGAAGGCGATCCGGGTCCCGCGCCGATCGTCGTCCTGTCCTCCGGGACGCCAGGCGAGCCCTACTTCGAGTTCGGCTACCAGTCGCCCGTCGTCTTCTCGACCTTCCCGCCGACCGTTCCCGCCGCGGGGGGCGCCGTGATCACCATCAGCGGACAGAACTTCGGGACGGCGAGCCCAAATCGCCCCGTCGTGCGCATGAACGGGAAGATCGCGTTGTGCACCCGCCTGAGTCACGAGCTGCTCGAGGTGGTCACCCCGTCGCTGCCGCCGGGCTCGTTCTCGGTCTTCGAGCTCGAGATCAACGGCATTTCCGCACCGCCGTTTCCGATCGAAGTCGATCGCCCCTCGATCACCCTCGTCGAGCCGCCGGCCGGGCCCACGATCGGCGGCATCCCGCTGACGATCCACGGCCTCAACTTCGGGACGTCGGGCGAGGATCCGGAGCCGATCGTGCTGGTCGGCTCGCAACCCGCAATGTCGGTTGAGCGCGTGAGTGACGGACGGATCACGTGCCTGCTTCCCGCCGGTGCCGGCGCCGACCGGCCCGTGAGCGTGCTCGTCGGTGGCGCGGTGGGCGCCGCAAGCCCCCAGCCGTTCCACTATTTTCCGCCGCAGGTCGACCTGCTGGCTCCGTCGAGCGGTCCGGCCGAGGGCGGCGTGCTGCTCACGCTCATGGGCTCGAACTTCGGCCCGCCGGGAACAGAGCGCAGCGTGCGCGCGGTCGACACGGGTGGCGCGAGCACGCCGCTCGTCGTCGAGAACGGTCCGTCGAACCAGGTGGAGGTCGTGGCCACCGTCCCGCAGCTGGTGCCCGGATTCTTCGACGTGTTCGTGGATATCGCCGGCCAGGAAAGCTTCGCCGGCGTGTACGAAGCGGTCGCCGCGCCGCCGATCATTCAGGCGTTGTCCTCGCCGGGCGGCCCCACCCTGGGCGGCGTGCCGCTGACGATCATGGGCGCCAACTTCGGCGACGCGACCGGCGTCCTGCGCATCGGCCTCGAAGTCGCCAACACGACCGCGTGGTCGAGGACCGAGATCTCCTGTGTCACGCCCCAGGGCTGGCCGGGCAACTTCCCGGTCACCGTCGAGCGGGCGCCCGGTCCGGGCGGCGGAGGGGGTGGCTCGGGCGGCGGGGTGTTGTACACGTACGATTCACCGCAGATCGACCTCGCACAGCCCAATCCCCTCGACCCCGCCGGCGGCGTCCCGATCACGATCGTCGGGCAGAACTTCGGGCGCGACGGCGCGCCGCGCTCGGTCCTGATCGGCGGACAGCCGGCGCCGCTGCTCGAGTGGCGCAGCCATCACGAACTGGTCGTGCAATCGCCCGCGGGCACACCCGGGGCGCTTGCCGCGCTCTGCATGGAGTTCCCGGGCGTCGTGCCGGCATGCCTCGAGGTGCAGTACGGCAACCCGGTCGACGTCGCGCCGGTGTTCGTGCCCACAGCGTTCAACCTCCGGCTCGCCGGCGCGAATCCGGCGCGGGGCGCGACCGCGCTCGCGATCGACCTGCCGCGCGCCGCGCGCTATCGACTGCGCATCTTCGACCCGGCCGGGCGCGTCGTGCGCGCCTACGAGAGCGACGCCGCGGCCGGCGCGCACAACCTGCAATGGGACGGAGCCGACGCACGCGGCATGCGCGTGCCCGCCGGCCTTTACTGGGCGCGGCTCGACGTGGCGGGGGAGAAGTTCGTGCGGAAGCTGCTGCGGCTGTAAGGAGCTAGGCGGACGAGGCCGGGCGGAGCGTTACCAGCTTCTGCCCGGCTTCGACCGTCTCGCGCTCGGTCACGTGGACCGCGGTGACGATGCCGGGTTGCTGAGCGGTGAGCTCGTTCTGCATCTTCATGGCCTCGACGATCGCGACCGCGGCGCCCGCGGGCACGATGTCACCCACCTCGACCTTGATCGCGACCACCAGTCCCGGGATCGGGGACTCGACCACTTCGCCCGTGGCTTTCGCGTCGGCGCGGCGCACCTCGCGCAACGTCTTCTCGAGCGGGTGACGCACGACGACCTTGTGGCGCTGGCCGTGGATCGTGACCCAGATCGCCTGCGCGTCCTCCTCGATCGCGACCTCGTGCACGCGGCCGTCGATCAGCATCGAGTAGACCTCGCCGTCGGGCAGGGGCACGAAGTCGGCGGTGAGCAGGCGCTCGCCGGTGTCGACCTCCAGGTGCCGCGCCTCGATCTCCACCTCGATGTCGAGTTCACGCTCGCCCAGTTGCGACCAGAACTTCATCGTCCCTCCCCGATGCGATCCGCGAACTTCCAGCGTGCGATTGCCGCAGCGCCGCCGTCGCCACCCGGCGCGACCGGGCGCACCGAGCGCGCCTTCTCGTGGGCATGCAGCGACGCGGCCAGCAACGCGATCTCCTCGGTCTCGGGCGACGCGGCCAGCGACGCCGCGGAGAACAGCTCGCCGAGCAAGCCGGTGTGCACGTCGCCGCGATCGAACTCCGGGAGCGCCAGGAGCCAGCGGTGGAAGCCCACGTTCGAGGCGACGCCTTCGACGACGGTCTCCTCGAGCGCGCGGCGCATGCGCGCCAGCGCCTGCGCGCGATCCTCGCCCCAGGCAATCACCTTGGCGATCAGCGGATCGTATTCCATGGGGACGCGGAAGCCGTGGTACACGCCGGCGTCGGTGCGGATGCCCGGCCCTTGAGGCAGGCGCAGGCGTTCGATCACGCCCGCGCTCGGCATGAAGTTGCGCAACGGGTCCTCGGCATACAGGCGGCACTGGATCGCCGCGCCGCGCGGCGTCATCGCGGCGGCGGGCAGGTTCAGGCGCTGTCCGTCGGCGATCTTCACCTGCTCGGCGACCAGGTCGAGGCCCGTCACGAGTTCGGTGACCGGGTGCTCCACCTGCAGGCGCGTGTTCACCTCGAGGAAGTAGAAGTTGCCGGCCGGGTCGGCGATAAACTCGACCGTGCCCGCGTTGACATAGCCCGCCGTGCGCGCGATCGAACACGCAGCCTCGGCGAAGCGCGCGCGGATCTCGGGCGTGAACAGGGTCGACGGCGTCTCCTCGACCACCTTCTGGTGGCGGCGCTGCACCGAGCAGTCGCGCTCGCCCAGGAACACGATGTTGCCGTGCGCGTCGGCGAGGATCTGGGCCTCGACGTGGCGCGGCCGCTCGACGAAGCGCTCGAGGTACACGCTGTCGTCGCCGAACGCGGCCTTCGCCTCGCCGCGCACCAACTCGAGCGCCGAGTCGAGTTCGGCCGCCGAGTGCAGGACGCGCATGCCCTTGCCGCCGCCGCCGGCCGCGGCCTTGAGCATGAGCGGATATCCCAGGTCGCCCGCGACCTTCGTCGCGTCCTTCATGTCGGCGAGCGCGCCCTTCGATCCGGGCACCAGCGGCGCGCCGGCCTTGAGCGCGATCTCGCGCGCGGCGAGCTTGTTCCCGAGGCTCGCGATCACGTTCGGCGGAGGGCCGATGAACGTCATGCCCGCATCGATGACGGCCTGGGCGAACTCCGCGTTCTCCGACAGGAAGCCGTAGCCCGGATGGATCGCGTCGACGTGCGCCTGCTGCGCGACCGCGATCAGGCGCGGAATGTTGAGGTAGCTCTCGCGCGCGAGTCCCGGCCCCAGGCGGTAGGCCTCGTCGGCGAGCAGCACGTGGAGCGCCGCACGATCGGGATCCGAGTAGACGGCGATCGAGGTGAGCCCCAGGTCGCGCAGCGTGCGGATCACGCGAACGGCGATCTCCCCCCGGTTCGCGACGAGGACGCGCTTCACGCGGGCTCCGTGGGGGGCACGGCGGGCAGCGCCTCGAACGGCACGAAGGGCGGGGCCGCGATGCCGATCGCGGTGCGTCCTGTGGTGAACGAGTGGGCGTCCGGCGACGGGCCGTCGCCTTCGATCGCGACCACCGCGGTGGCCACGCCGCCGTCGTGCGCCAGCGAAATGGTCGCGTGCGTCGCGCCGATCGCGCGCGCGACTTCCGCCGCGCGGCCGGTGATGTGGAGGTGCGGACGTCCGTGCGGATCGTGGCGCACCTCGAAGTCCTTCCAGCCGACGCCGTTCGACCAGCCGGTGCCCAGCGCCTTCATGCCGGCTTCCTTCGCGGCGAAGCGCGCGGCGAAGTGACGCGCCGGCTCCTTGTGTCGCGTGCAGTACGCGGCCTCGCCCTCGGTGAACAACCGCCGCGTGAAGCGCTCGCCCTTGGCGATCGCCTGTGCGATGCGTTCCACCTCGACGAGATCGATGCCCAGGCCAAGGATCACGCGCGCGGTCCCGCGAGCGCGGCCTCGGGTTGGCTCGAGACGACGGGCGGCGGGTTCCACGACAGCGGCACGTTCGACACCACCGCGCGGCGGCGGCCGTCGGCGCGGCGCGGGATCGCCTCGACGACGCGCAGCTCGAGTGTGAGTGCGGCATCGACGTCATGGACCCCGGCGGCGAGCGCGGTCTGCATGCGCGCCTGCGCCCCCTCGCTCCACTCCGCGGCAGGCCGCATCTCGAACACCAGCATGTCGGCGCGCGTCTGGACCACGCGCCAGTCGGCGATCGCGGGGGCGTCGGGTGCGTCGACAATCGTGTCGAGAAGCCACTCCAACCAGTCGCCATGGATGCGCCGGCCGGCGGGAGAGGTGACCAGTTCGTCGCTGCGGCCGTCCGTCAGCAGGAGTCGCTCGCTGGTGCGGCCGCACGCGCACGTCGGCTCCGGGATGAGGCAGCCCACGTCGCCGGTCCGCACGCGGAACATCGGGTAGGAGCGGTTGTCGAGCACCGTGACGACCAGTTCGCCGTCCTCGCCGTCGGGCACCGGGTCGCCGTCGCGCAGGACCTCGACCAGCACGCGCTCCATCGATACGTGAAGCCCGTTGCGCGCGTCGCACTCGTGCGCGGCCTCGCCCAGCTCGCGCGTGCGCCACGCGTCGAACACCGGCGCGCCGATCAGGGCCTCGAGACGCGCACGACGCTCCTCGCCCAGGCCCTCGCCGCTCGCCTGGACGGCCCGCGGCTTCCAACCGTCGGCCGGTGCGTCGGCGGCGTAGCGCAGGAGCGCGCTGGGGGCGCCGCACAGCAGCTCGGCGCCGAGCCGGGCACCGCGCGCCGCAAACAGGGCGGCAGCCCCGTCTTCGACCCCGGGCTCGAGCTGCGCCGGGTGCAGCCACGCACCGCCGCGCAGCGCGCCGCGCAGGGTGCCCGCGGCGTGCGGCAGGAGTGCGCCGTGCTCGGCCCGGCCCGTCAACTCGAGGCGCGGGAGGCGCCAGTCGAGGCCCATCCAGCCGACGTGACGCAGCTCGTCGACCTGGCGTTCACGGCGCGTATGTGGATCGAGCCAGATCGGGGCGGCGGGGGCGTCGCCGGGTTGCCCGGCGAGCGGCGGTGCCTCGATCCAGTCGGCGCCCGGCGCCTCGCCGGCCACCAGGTCGCGGGCGAAGTCACGCCGATCCCGCGCATCGAGCGGCGGGAGCGCGGCGAGATCGCCGATCGAGCGCACCAGTTCCGGATGGATGCCGTAGCGGGCGAAGCGCCGCCGCCAGAACGCCGTTGCGCCGCCCGCGTGGGCGAGCAGCGACTTGAGCCGCTCGACCTGCAACGCCCCCAGGGCGCGGCGATCGAGGCGTTCGTTGGTGGCATACGCGCGGAACAGCGCGGGGGCCCCGGCTCGGAAGGCGGCAAAGGATCGCAGGCTCTTGTCGAAGAGGGGCATGGGCTTCGCGATCTTGGGTGGAAGGGTCGGTG
>JBKJNH010000273.1:0-6971 GCA_046596055.1 Candidatus Eiseniibacteriota bacterium | reverse complement strand
TCGACGCCACTCACTGGATCCCGTTCGGAGGCTAACGTAATGCGCCGTCTGATCTTGCCTGCCCTCGTCCTGTCCGCCCTGGCCCTTGCGAGCGACGCGTTCGCGCAGGCCGCGGCGATCTCTCTCAGCATTCCCCCGACCGGACGGGCCAATGGAATGGGCGAGGCCTACGTGGCCCTCGCCGACGACGTGACGGCGACGTGGTGGAATCCCGGCGCACTTGGCTTCCTCACCAAGAAGGAAGTCTCGATCACCTACGCCAAGCTCGTGCCCGATCTGGCCGACGACGTGTTCTACACCTACCCCACCTATGCCATGCAAGTGAAGGACTGGGGCACGTTCGGCTTCGGACTCGTCTACCTGAGCTACGGCACGAGCGAGGGCACCGACGAGTCGGGCAACTCGCTCGGCTCGTTCAGCTCGTACGAGATCGCGCCCACGCTGTCCTACGGCACGAAGATCGGCGATCGCCTCGGGGTCGGCGCCAACATCAAGTACGTCCGCGTGCAGCTGTCGCCCGACTTCGACGGTAGTGGTGAGGGCAAGGGCTCGACGTTCGCGTTCGACATCGCTGGCCTGTACAAGATCCCGGGGGACCTGGTGAACGTCGGTCTCAACCTGCAGAACCTGGGCGGCGACCTGTCGTTCATCACCGACGACAACTCGGACCCGATCTACCGCAACCTCAAGGTCGGCACCGCCGTGAACGCCTACCAGCAGAAGGCGATCAAGGCGATCGTCATTGCCGACGTCAACCAGCTCCTGGTCAAGGGCGACGTGGTCGACGGCAAGAGCAGCTACCCGAAGCCGATCTACAACCTCGGCGCCGAGGTCTCGTACACCGCCGAAGTCGCGCTCGCGCTGCGCGGCGGCTACGTGCTCGACGACGACGGCGACATCAAGAACGCGACGTACGGACTCGGGATCGGCTACAAGACGATCCTGTTCGACTTCGCGAGCATCCCGCAGGCGGGCGGCGACGGGCCGGGTGAAGGCCTCGATCGCGTGACCAAGTTCTCGATCGGCGCGCGCTTCTAGCTCGTGCCCCGCGGTCTGCGCATGCGCCCGCTCGATCTTCGAGCGGTGATGTCGGTCGCGGCAATCGCCGCGACCCTGTTCCGCGGTCCCCCGGGCGTGTTTGCACACCCGGGGGACCTTGTCTTGAGCAAGCCCGGCGGCGGGCCGGCGGTGGGTGCATTCGCCACGCCCGGCGATCCGCAGGCCGCGCTCGGTCGCGAGCGCGCGGCGGCCGCGGTCGCCGCAGCCCGTCCCGGAGCGGCTCCTGGAGTGGCGGCGCCCCCGGCCTCCCGGCGCACGTTCCCGCACTACCTGACCCGACCCGGTTCCCGCTCGGCGCCGATCATCAGCTCGCGCGCCAAGAGCGCGCGAGGACATGTCGACGTGACCACGCGCGCGCGCGACCTCGCCGCGGCTCGGGCAGCGGCGGGCCCATCGGGACATCGCCGCGACGCGCTCACCAGCGAGCCCGGGCAGGACCTGGTGCGCATCGCCATCATCCGCGTCGACTTCCGCAGCGACAGGAGCGGCGGGAGCTCGAGCGGGGACGGTCGCTTCGACCTGGCGCCGCGCGACACGGTGAATCGTCCGCTCGATCCGACGCCGCACAACAAGGCGTTCTGGCAGTCGCACGGTGATGCGCTCGCCCGCTACTGGGACGCGCAGACCAACGGTCGCACGGTGATCGAGACCGTCACCTACCCGAGCGAGAGCGACTCGGCCTTCCACCTGTCGGACATGGCCGATTACGGTCCGTGGAAGTTCAGCCCCGAGATCTACGAGGCCGCGGTCAAGCTGTTCCACGACTGCATCAACGCCGCGGACACGACCGAGACGATCCCGTGGTCGACGTTCGATCGCGTGATGATCGTGCACGCCGGCTCCGACCTGCAGAGCGACGTCTTCCAGGACAGCCCGCTGGACATCCCCACGTTCACCATCGGCGTGCCCGACTCCGACGCCGTAGTCGTCGGCCCGGCCAAGGCCGACACCATCTTCGGTGCGGTGATCGCGCCCGAGACCATCCGCCAGGACGGCTACGAGGGCGTGGTGAACGCCGTCATCGCACACGAGGCCGGCCATCTGATCTACGGCTTCCGTGACGTGTACGACGTGGTCAGCGGATTGCCCGTCGTCGGGTACTGGAGCCTGATGGACGTCGGCAACCTGCTGGGCAACGCCGTTACGTTTCCCAGCGGGCTCGCGGTGTACGCGACGGGCCTGCTGCCGCCGTCGGTCGATCCCTGGCAGAAGCGGCTCATCTATCCCGACGTCCCGCTGGCGCGCTTCCCGAACTGGGGGCAGGAAGAGACGCTCGGGAACAGCTCCGAGGCGTTCGAGGTGATCCAGGTCCCGCTCTCGGGCGAGGAGTACCTGCTGCTCGAGAATCGCCTCGACGACCTCAATGGAAATGGCGTCCTCACCCTGCAGCGCGACCCGGCCACAGGCGTGATCCTGGGCCCGGCCCCCGAGGACGCCCGCGAGTACGACTATCTCGTGCCCGGCCCCGGCATCCTCGCGTGGCAGGTGGACGAGAGCGTCGCCGACTACTTCGGCCCGCGGGCCGATCCCGGCTTTGGCCTCAACGTGAATCCCGCGCGCAACGGGCTCGAGATCGTCGAGGCCGATGGACTCGACGACCTGGGCGACTTCAACTCGCCGTTCGCGCTCGGCGTTCCGTCGGACACGTGGAAGGCGGGACCGGCGTCGCGCCTCAACGACGACACGGTGCCGAGCCTGCGCACGCACTCGCGCACCAACCCGCACCTCGATCTCGAGTTCACCAGTGCCCCGGGCCCGGACATGACGCTGCGCGTGTCGCGCCAGTGGGACCTCCCCGGCTGGCCGGTCCGCGTGACGCAGCCGCCCGAGGGGATCTCGCCGATCGTCGGCATCTTTGGCGACGACCCGAATCCGCGCATCGCGTGGACCGGTGGCGACTCGGCCGTGCACGTGCGCAATCTCGACGGCACGATCCCGGCCGGGTGGCCGAGCGACGTGGCGCTGGCGCCCGGATATCCGCTGGGCCCGGTCGCGCTCGTTCCACATCCCGGCGGGGGAAACCTGCTGGCGGTGGCGCGCAGCAAGTCCGTGGGTCCCGGCGGCGTGTTGCTGACCGTGGAGTGCAATGCCGCCGCGCGCATCGTCACGACGGTCGCGTTCCCGGCCGCGATCACCGCCGGCCCGATCGCGTCCGAGTCGGCGCCCGATCGCGTGATCTTCGGCCTCGCCGAGGGCAGCGTGTGCGAGTACCGCACCGACACGGGCGCCGTGCACGACCTGTTCCCGGTCGGACCCGGAGCGGTCACCGGCCTGGCGCTCGATGGGCTGCGTGTCGCGGCGACGGGCGTCTCCGGGAAACTCGGATTTGGCACGTTCGCGGGGACCGACGCGAGCGCCGCGTTCACCTCGTTCCTCGCGGCCGCCGACCTTCCCACCGGACACGACATCCAGCCGATCCTGCTGAGCCGTGGCGCGGCCGGGCAGCAGGTCGTCGTGGTGGATCGGACCGCGGGCAGCGCACGCACGTTCGCGTTCGACGCCGCTGCATCGCCGCTCGACGTGCCGTGGCAGGGCCGCGAACTCGGTGAGGCCGTCGGCCCGCCCGCGGTCGCCGACCTCGATCTCGATGGCGAGCCCGAGGTCGCGTTCCTCACCGCGAGCGGCCGGGTGGGCTACTGGAACCTGAACGGATCGACCTCGCCCGGCTGGCCGCCGGATCTCGAACGCGAGGGCTTCCCGAGTTCGTCCGGGCCGCTGCCGTTCACGAGCACCACGCTGTCGCCCGATCCGCTCCTGCTGGCGCCGCTCGGCAACGGCGTGGTCGTCGCGCTCGATCGCTCGGCGAAGAACGTCGAAGGCTTCCCGCTCGGCTTCTCCGTCGGGACGCGCGGGACGCCCGCGCTGTGGCTGGGCGCGAGCTCGCCGTGGCTCTTCGCCGCGGGCGGGGACACGCTCCTCTACGGGATTGGGCTCGGTGGCGCGGTGCCGGTGATCCCCGCCGGGCCCACCATCGGCTCGAACTGGACGGCGATGGGGGGTGGCAGCACGCGCTCGTACGCCGACGGCGTGACCTACGTGCCCAACGGCGGGGGCTCGGCGACGAGCGCCATTGTCGAGGGTTCGCTGGTCTGCTACCCGAATCCGGCGCGGCGCGAGCCGATCACCTTCGCATTCCGGCTCGAGGCCGCGGGTCCGGTCACGCTCTCGGTGTACGACGCCGCCGCCCGCCTGGTGCAGCGGATCGATCGCGACGGGACCGTCAGCGACAACGCCATCACCTGGGACCCAGCGGGGGTCGCCAGCGGGCTCTACGTCGCCCGGATCGAGGCGGGGGGCACGGTCGTCACGAAGCCCTTTGCCCTGTTGCGCTAGCCGATCCACGGGCACGCGTTGGCCGGACAGAATCGTTCGAACCAGCGCCCCGGATGGGTGTAATATAGGACAGGACCGGGACTTCGGTCGGCGCCCCTTCGCCCCAGGATGGGTCCGACCCAACCGGTCACTGTCATTTGTGGCCGCAAGCGACTCAACGAGGGATTCCCCGTGATCGTGGCTGCATGTCTCAAGCGACGCGCCAGCGTCGCCTTCGTCTCCTGCCTCGGCGTTCTGGGGCTCGTCTGCGCCGCCCCGGCGACCGCGCAGGTCGCGTCCTCGCGGCTCGATGCGGAGCCAGGGGCCACGCGCCCGATGGAGCCGCCCTGCCGTCTCGCCGGACCCGCTTCGCTCGACCGCGTCGTGCCCCTCGTGACCGGAGACGACATCCCGACGCTGATCCTCGCCCAGCGCGCGATCGACCGGGACTTCGGCGCTCCGCCCGAGGACCCGACCGACTACGCGCTCGTCGAAGTCCCGGGCTGGAAATCCGAAGGGGGCGCTGCGGCGATGTCGCTGGCCATCCCGGGAACGGGCCAGCTCTACGCGGGGTCCAGGCGGGGCTACCTGTTCCTCGGCATCGAGGCTGCGGCGCTTCTCAGCTACGCGACGTTCAAGAGCAAGAGCGACGAGACGCGCGGCGAGTACTACACCTACGTCGGCGATCCGAACGATCCGGCCAGCCGCTTCTCGTTCGAGCGACTCTCCGGCGACGTCTCCCCGGATGAACTCGTGCGACTGCGCACCGTGTACAATCGTGACCCGGCCGAGTTCTACGATGCGGTCACCAAGCAGGACGCCTACGCGGCAGGCTGGGCCGACCCGGCGCAGCGCACCGCCGCGGTGACCATTGCGGACCAGTTCGACAGCCAGAACAGCAAGCAGAATTTGAGCTTCTACACGCTGATCGCCAACCATCTCGTGGCCGCTGCCGACGCCCTCCACCTGGCGCGATTCACGAATTTCACGCTGCGCGAGAACATGACGCTCAAGCTCAAGCTCCGACCCGGCCTCTCGCGCGGTTCGTACGCCTTCACCCTGACCCAGAAATTCTGAGGGCCATGCGCGCACTTCCCGGCAGTGGCAGGACCGTCGTGTGCGCGGTTTCCGCCCTCACGGCGCTCGTCCTCTCGGCAACCAATGTCGCCGCCCACTCGGACCTGGTCTCCTCCACCGCCAGTCCTTTCGCGCGCCCGGCGGCGACGCTCGACGGACGGGGGCTGGTCGGAGCACTGGCCGCCGAGCCGTTGCTCGCCCAGGCCGCGCCCGCCACCGATCCCGACCTGCCGGCGGCCCCTGCGAAGCGCGGACCCAGCCCGGCGCTGGCGGCGCTCCGGTCCATGATCGTGCCGGGGTGGGGGCAGCTCTCGACGGGGCACAAGACGCAGGCCGGGGTCTTCCTCGGTCTCGAGGTGGCCTCGTGGGCCAGCTACATCACGTTCAAGCGCCAGGGCCACCTGCGCGAGGAGTCCTACATCTCGACGGCGCGGATCTACGCCGGGATCGACCTCGGCGACCAGGACGAGCGCATCCGCCGCTACGTCGGCCAGTACCAGTCGGAAGAGGTCTACAACCAGTACGTCGTGCGCCGCGAGGCCGCGTTCTTCATCGAGGATCCCGCCGAACAGGCGCAGTACATCGCCGAGAACTCGCTGGGGGGAGACCAGGCGTGGCACTGGGATCTGTACGACGACTTCCTGCGCTACCGCGACCAACGCCAGTCGAGCGAGTCGGCGTATCACAACGCCGAGTTCGTCGTCGGCTTCGCGCTGGCCAACCGGCTGGTCAGCGCGGTGATGGCGGCCCGCCAGGCGTCGTCGCTGCGCAAGGCACAGGCCGCCGCGCCGGTCGGCGGCGGCGTCCCGGGCCGTCCCGACGGAAGCTTCGCCTGGGGCGTGCAACCCTCCCTGAACGGGCCGCTCGAAGGCCGGGTCGGCTGGACCGTCTCGTTCTGATCCCCGCCGTCGTCATCGCCCTGCTCGTCGCCGCGTCCGCACCGGACAGCGCCGGGGTCAACGTGGCTTCCACCACCGCTCCGCCGGAAACGCTGATCGTCGAACGCGTGATCGGTCGCTTCGGCGTGGGCCCCGGCGAGTTCACCGCGCCGCAGGGTGTCGCGGTCGATCCGAAGGGACGGATCCTCGTCGCCGACACCGGCAACCACCGCGTCGTGCGCTTCGACTCCAGCGGCGCCGTGATCGACCAGTTCGGCGGCTTCGGCTCGGACGTCGGGCGATTCGATCGTCCGACCGACGTCGCGACCGCGGGCACGCTGGGCATCTGGGTGCTCGATCGCGGCAACGAGCGCATCGAGAAGTTCGACTTCGAGGGCCGTTTGGTCGGCACCGTCGTCGACCTCCGGACGGCGCTGGTGCGCGAGCGCCTGGGCACCGTCGAGCCGGGTGGGTTCGCGGTCGATCGCAGCGGCCAAATCACGCTCACCGACCTGGCCGAGGATCGCCTCATCGACTTCGATCCGCTGGGCGCGCTACTGCGCGTGCGCGGCTTCTTCGGTGAGCAGCCCGGCAGCTTCTCCGATCCCAGCGGCGTCGCCGTCGACCCGCGCGGTGGCGCGCTCG
>JBKJNH010000214.1:0-7291 GCA_046596055.1 Candidatus Eiseniibacteriota bacterium | reverse complement strand
GCCTCCACCTGTGGTCGATCCCGGTCACGGGCGGAGAGCCGCGCGCGCTCACGTCCGGGCAAACGTTCTCGGTCAACCCGATCCGCGCCGGCGGGCGGATCGTCTTCGATCGCCTGGGCACCGACGGCGTCCACGTCTGGTCGATCAAGCCCGATGGCACCGACCTGACGCAGCTCACGACGGGAACCGGCGAGCAGCATAACGGGGCAACGCGCGACGGACGATGGCTCGGGTACACCAGCTTCACGGCGCTGCGGGTCCTGCGCTTTCTCGCGCTCCCCGCGAAGACCGAGGGTCTCGTCCTGCCCGACGCCGGAGTTTCCGATTACTCGCTGGACGGCACGAAGGCCCTCCTGAACCGGACGACCCGCGACGAGCGCGGCCTGCAGCGCGCCATGATGCGCCTGCAGCCGCTCGACGGAAGCGCTGCGCGCGACAGCGTCCTCGTCCCGGGGGACGCGACGTTCGTGCAACTGAGCTCGGACGAACGCGGGATCGACTACCTCTCGACGGCCGACCCGGCGTCCAACCTGATGCGCCTGCCGTTCGGGGGCGGAGCGCCGACGCCCGTGACCGGCTTCACGTCGGGCCGGGTGACGGGGTACACCCGCTCGCCCGACGGGACGCGACTGGCACTCGCGGTGCGGAACGGAACCTCGGAGAACCTGTGGGTGGCGGGCGCGGACGGCGCAAACCCGCGGCAGGTGACGCAGCTCGAGGGGCAGGAAATCTTCCAGGTGCACTGGGTGGACGGTGGGAAGACGATCGCCTTCGGGGCCGGCACGGTCACGACCGACGTGGTGCTGGTGCGCGACTTTCGCTGAACGTCGCCTTGTACGTCGCCATGAACGTCGCCGCAGGCGACGGGATTCACCGAACAAACAAAAACCCCGGGCCGATGGTTTGGCCCGGGGTTTCGCATTCTCTGTCGTGTCCGCCGAAGACCTACTCTTCGCCCTCGATCGTCATCACCAGCTTGCCATCGTTCAGGCTGATACCCGAGAAGCCGGCCGGCGCGGCGGGCGCAGCCTTCGACAGCAGGATGAGGTCGGTGCTGCGCAGCGCGTAGATCGTGAACACGCCGTCGCCCTTGAGCTCCTCCTGGAGCACGTACCTGCCGGTCGGGTTGAATAGCGCGGCCGAACCGTCCCACGTGATCCTCTCATCCGAGTTCGCGGCGACCCTGAACGGACCCCACAGCTTGTACGCACCTTCGCGCACGTCGTCGGCGTCGGAGTACTTGGAAGCGTCCGGCGAGATCCAGACTTCGACATCGATCGGCGCGGGGCCCGAGTTGACGACGGTGCCCAGCAGCGCGACGTCCGCGAGGCCGGCCAGGTTGTCCTTGTGATCGACGTAGTCCTGGTTCTGGTTCATGTCGACGACTTCGGCGTAGTAGGCGTCGTCGTTGTCGATCGTGATCGGATCGTCGAGGTCGACGTCGATGTTGAACTGGCCCGTGGTGAGGATGCACCCGGCAATCGTGACCGGGAGCAAGAGCGCGGCAAAGCGAAGCGCTTTCATTCCGGCCTCCTAGAAGTTGGGAGTCACGCGGTAGCCGAGCCCGAGCGAAATCAGGGCCCACTTCCGCGACGACTCACCGATGTCGACGGCGTTCATCTCGCCGCGCAGGTTGATCATCATCTTGCCCGGGGCAATGCCGAGTTCCAGACCGGCGTTGTAGCCGATCTTCGAGATCTCACCCGACTCCCGGTTCAGCGTGTTGTTGCCGATCCCGACGAACGGGGCGATGTGGAATCCCGGCCGGACGAGCCGTCCCAGCGAGATGTTGGCGCCCCACGAGGTCAGGTCGATCCCCTCGCGCGTCTCCGGGCCGGACCCGAAGTCGGCGGTCATCTCCTCGCCACTTCCCTTGTAGATGTACGGCTCGAAGCCGAGAAACGTCCCGGTGTTGATCGGGAAGCGTAGTCCGAACGCCGTGCCGGATTCCTCGTTGTCGTCCTGGGTGACCGGAATCATCATTCCCCCATGCACGACGATTCCGAACCGTTCGTCCTGGGCCTGGGCGACCGAGGCCGCTCCGGCCAGCACGAGGATCGAGAAGATAAACAGTTGTCCGTGAAATCGCATGGATCCCTCCACTCTGTGAGTCCATCGGCGGCGCCGAGAGCTCGGGCCACCCGACCCCGGCGATGGAACGCACCGGGAGCCTCGTCAGACTAGGCGAACAGCTTCCGGAGTCAACCCCGAAGCGAGGGCTCCGCCGGAGCGTCAGACCGGCCGGACGACCCCGATGGCGCCGAATTCGATGATTCGCACAGCCTCGCCGAACCACGCCGGGTCCTCCTCGCGAAGGGCATCGACGGTCGCGCGGTGACAGGTGAGCACGATCACCTGGTGTCCCGTCCCTGCCGCCTCGGCGAGGACTCGGAGCAATCGCCCGGCGCGAGCGTCGTCGGCGTGAGCGAGCGGATCGTCGAGCAGCAGCGGCAACTTCGCGCCGCCGCGGGCCAGGAACTCGCAGATCGCGATGCGCAACGCCAGCGTCACCTGGTCGCGCGCGCCTGTCGACAGGCTCTGCTCGAGCCGTGCCCCGGTCAGACGGTCGCCGTCGAGCGTGAGCGAGAGCTCGAGCTTGTCCGACACCTTGAAGCCCGCGTGCGCCAGCCCGAAGCGGGAGAGCAGTTCGTCCACACGCCCGGCCAGGTGCTCGGACCAGCGGGCATGCGTCTCGCGTGCCACGGTCTGGAAGCGCTCGCGCGCCAGCTCGACCGCCGCCTTGAACGCCCGCGCGCGCTCCAGCGCGGCGTACATCCGGTCGCGATCGGCAAGCAGCTCGGCGGCGCGCTTGGCCGTGGCGCCTTCGCGTCCGCCGACCCGGGCATGCAGCTCGATCAGGTTGCGGCGGACGTCCTCGAGTTCGCGCTCGAGCGCGACGGCGTCCCCGGGGGCTTCTCCCGCGATCGGCACGAAAGCGGCTGCGGGGCTGCGCCCGACGCGCGCTCCGGCGCCGGCGGCCTCGACCTCGGCAGCCAGGCCGTTGCGCTCGCGCTCGAGCGCTTCGCGCGTCGCCACGTCCAGCACGCGCCCGGTGACGGCAGGCACGAGCTCGCCCTCGAGCGTGTCGAGGCGACGGCGCTCGATCGCCTTCTGCGCGACCGCCTCGGCCAGCGCCTCAAAGGCACGAATCTCCCGTTCCCCCGCCGCGACCGCATCGCGCGCGCCGACCACGGGCGGACTCGCCGCGTCGTCGTCGGGCACGGGCAGGCCGAGCGCGCCAGCGAGGGCGCGAATGCCGCCCCGGGCCTCGGCGTTCCGGCCGAGGGCGGCCTTCTCGCGCGCGATGAGTCCGTTCTCGAGTTCGTCCAGGCGGGCGCGACGGGTGCGCGCCTCGAGCACGCTGCCAATGCCCAGTCGCAGGCGCGCGAACGCGTCGTGCGGCGGCATGCCGACGTCGAGCCCGGCCTTGCGCAGGCGTTCCGTCACGTCGGCCTCGACGCGCGCGCCGTCCTCGCCGGCCCGGGCGCGATCCTGGTCGATCCAGTCGAAGCGCTGCACCTCGGCAGCCAGGCGCTGCGACTCGCCGAAGTCGCGCAGCAAGGTTGTCACGTCCGCGAAGTCGAACCGGGCGGCCATGCGGGCGAGCGCGTCCTCGCGCTCCTTGCGACGTTGCCGCACCTCGCCCGCGCGACGCTGCGCCTCGACCACCTGGTCGAGAGCGGCGCGCCGGTCGGCGTCGCGATGGGCCGCGCTGCGCAGCAGGAGCACGGTCGCCGCCGCGAGGGCCAGCAGCGTCACCCCCAGGCCGACGAAACTTTCGATCGAACGCCCCGCCAGCGCGAGCCACACGGCCGCCGTGCCGGCGAGCAGACCGACGACACCGGCGACGAAGCCGAAGCCGCGCATGCGACCGCGCTGTCGGCCCACCTCCTCGATGATCGCCTGCCCGCCCTGCGCCGCGCGCTGGGCGGTCTCGGCCTCGGTGACGAGGTGCTGCGTCTGCGCCGGGAACTGCGTGAGCAAGCCGCGATCCTCCGCAGTCAACGGGCCGAAGCGCGCCGACAGCTCGGCCGCGCGCTCGACGGGAACGCCGCGCGCGGTCAGTTCCTTCTCGAGCTCGGCGCGCTTCTCGGCCGCGCTCCGCGCCTGCTGGCGGGCCCGCTCGAGGTCCTTCTCGAGGGCGTGCAGTTCCTCGATCTGGCGCGGATCGGCGTCGGCGAACGCCGCGTAGGTGGCGAGCGTCGTCTCGATCTCGAGGCGTGGTCCCGACACGTCGCGCTCGCGCTCGGTCCGCACGTCGTCGAGCGTGCGCCGACCGGCGGCGAGCTCGGCCTGCGCGGCCTGCAACCGATCCGGCGCGTCATCGGGGACCGCGCGCGCCGGCGCCAGGCGCGTGAGCTCCTCGCGCCACGCGGCGAGCTGCGCGCGCTCGGCATCGTCCTTCTCGAGCGCGGCCTCGACCTCGCCCAGGCGGCGCACGGCGCCACCGCGGCGGGCCAACAGCAGACGTGAGCCGAGCGCGTTCTCGCGATCCTCGAACTCGGCCAGCCGCGCGAGATCGCCGGCCAGCGACTCGCGATCGGACTGCGCGGCGTTGAGGTCCACGGCGATCGTGCCCAGCACGATCTCGAGCTTCTTGATCTCGTTGGCGATCATTCCCGACTGCTGCACGCCGCGGTAGTTCTTGAGCGCGTCGTCGAGCACGCCCATCGCCTCGGCCGCCGTGGTGTCGCCCTGCACCGACGACGCCATGCTCTCGAGCAGCGACGTCAACGTGCCGTCGGGCCGCACCTCGCTGCCCCCGAGCCGGCCGGGCCCGGGCTGCAGCCAGAGCGCGCTGCGCGCGAACTGGTCGCCGCTCATGCCCAGCAGTTCCTCGCCCAGCTTGTACTCGCCCGAGCCGTGCCGAAACGTCTCGGTCACGTCCTTGCCGTCCTGCAGGACGGTGAGGCGACCGTTGCCAAAGTGGCGGTTGACCACGTAGCGACGACCGCCGAGCTCGAACTCCAGCTCGAGCGCGTAGGGTTTTCCGCTCCACGGACGATGCTGCTCGAGCGGCGTCGCGCGATCGCGCCAGCTGCGCTTGTCGGCCTCGAGACCGTACAGCGCGGCGGCGATGGCGGCGGCGAGCGTGGTCTTGCCCCGCTCGTTCTCGCCGACGACCACATGCAGCGCGCCCGGTTCGAATGTCCAGGCGCCGCTCAGCGCGCCGAATCCGTCGATCTTCAGCCGGCGAAGGATCATGCGCCCCCCACGTGCTCGTAGCGCGGCGCCACGTCGCCCAGGCGCAGCGCGTCGAGCCCGTAGTAGAGCGCAGCCTCGACGATGCGACGTCGCGCCGGGTCGGGCTCGGCGTCGAGCTCGGCCAGCAGCGAGCGCACGAAGCGCTCTTCGGTGGTCTTGGGCTCGAGCCGGCGGTAGGCCTCGAGGTCGTAGTCGGGGCGCAGCGCGGTCGCGTCGAGCGACAGGTGGAAGCACTTGAACGGAACGTCCTCGGCCCGGGCCCGGACGTCGATGCCCGAGCGCACGCGCCCGGTCAGCGTGACGAACGCGAAGTCCTCGGCGCCGACGAGGGCGGCCTCGAGCCCGCTGACGATGCGATGCACCAGGCCCTCCGGCGAGCCGACGCCGTCGGCGCGCACCTCGAGCCGGTGCAGGCGGCGGCGATCCAGTTCGATGGGCGTGATTTCGGTGCGGCGATGTCCGGCGACGTGCTCGACGCTGACGATCTGAACGTAGCGCGGCCCGGTTTCGTCGATCGCGAGCGCAACGGGCGAACCCGAGTAGGCGCCGCGGATCACGCCGTCGTCGTCGACGATGGTGGACGGCCGGTGATAGTGCCCCAGCGCGGCGTAATCGGCGCCCCACGCGAGCAGCTCGTCGGCGTTGAACGGCGCGGTCATGCGCTTGCCCGGCGGCAGGAACCCGTCCTGCGAACCGTGGAGCATGAGCACGTTCAACCGGTCGCGCAGCAGCGTCGGGCGATCCTCCGCGAGCACGCGCTCGCTCGAGTCGACGTTTCGATCCGCGCAGCGGCCCCAGATCGTCACGTCGTCGCGGCCGGCGATCGGCGAGCCCGCGAAGCGCGGCGAGTCGAAGATGTGCACGTGCGCGGGCCACGGGGCCTGCCCCGCGGCGACGAGGCGCCGGTTGTCGTAGTAGAACGTGGAGCGCGAAAAGCAATCGTGATTGCCGGGGGCGATGAACACCGGTGGGCAGCCGTCCTGCGACACGCACTCGATGGCGCGGGCAACGGTCTCGCGATCGACGATCTCGCCGTCGAACAGGTCGCCGACGATGAGAAGGGCGTCGAGTTTGTCGTCGATTGCGCGCTGCACGGCGCGCCACAGGAGGTCGCGCTGTTCGGACCGGCGCTGGTCGGCGAGCGTGGGCGGAAGCCACGTGAACGGACGACCCAGATGAAGATCGGAGAGCTGGAGAAAGCGGAAGGACCTCATGCGCCGCAACCTACACGAGGGGTGGGACAGCGACAAGGCCAAGCTCGCATGGGAGCGTGACTTGAGTGGGGTCACCGAGCCTCGAGACGGCATGTTATCCTCGTCGCACCATGATCGATCCATTCGGCCGTTCCATTCGCTACGTCCGCATCTCCGTCACCGACCGCTGCAACCTGCGGTGTCGGTACTGCATGCCCAACGGCTACCTCGGCGGCGAGCAGCCGGCCGACATCCTCTCGTACGAGGAGATCGGCACGATCGCCGAGGCGATGGTCGGCCTCGGCGTTCGCAAGTTCCGCCTGACCGGTGGCGAGCCGCTGGTGCGTCGCGACCTCGAGTCGCTGGTGGCGCGTCTCGCCGCGTTCCCCGAGGTCGAGGACCTCGCGCTATCGACCAATGCCGTCCTCCTGCGCGACAAGGCGCGCGCGCTGAAGGACGCCGGCCTCAAGCGGGTCAACGTGTCGCTCGACACGCTCGATCCGGCGACGTTCAAGACGATTTCGGTCAACTCCTCGCTCGAGGCGGTACTCGACGGCATCGCCGCCGCCGAGGAGGTGGGGCTTGCCCCCATCAAGCTCAACATGGTCGTGATGAAGGGCGTCAACGACGGCGAGATCGAGGCCATGGCCCGCCAGACGTTCGAGCGGCCGTGGACCATCCGCTTCATTGAAGTGATGCCCATGCGCTCCAACCCGGGCGCCCAGGTCGGGCAGTACGTCGCGACCGACTCGATCCGCGAGCGCCTTGCCGCCGTCGGCACGCTGGTCCCCGTCGAGCGCGACGCGCTGGCCGGACCCGCCGCGGAGTTCCGCTACCCCGGCGCAGTCGGCTCGGTCGGCTTCATCACGCCGCTGTCGCACACGTTCTGCGGC
>JBKJNH010000110.1:0-6766 GCA_046596055.1 Candidatus Eiseniibacteriota bacterium | reverse complement strand
TCGCCGCGCCGGCCGCGGTTGCCTTCGCGCCGATCCAGACCATCGGTGGCGACACCGGGTGGTACCGATGGAACTCGCTGTGGCGATTGCGCGGACTCCTCGACCTGCTGGTCGGTGGGCCGGGCATGCGCCGGGGACGGCCGCATCCGACGCGGCTCCGCGTTGGTGACGCCGTCGACTTCTGGCGCGTCGAGGCGATCGAGCCCGATCGCCGCCTGCGCCTCGTCGCGGAAATGAAGCTGCCCGGACGGGCATGGCTCGAGTTCGAAGTCACGGGCGACGGCCCATCGAGCACGATCCAGCAGACCGCGATCTTCGATCCGGTGGGATGGCTTGGTCTCGCCTACTGGTACGCGCTCTTCCCGCTGCACCAGGTCGTGTTCGCCGACATGCTGCGGGGCATCGCGCGCGCGGCGTTGCAGGAGAAGCGCACGAAAGGAGACACGCCGAGATGAGCCCCGAGGAACAGGCCATCCACGACGTGCACACCACCTGGATCGCCGCCGTCAACGCCGGCGATCTCGACCGCCTGCTCACCCTGCTGACGGACGATGTCGTGCTGCTCAATCCGAGCCACGAGCCGCTCGGCCGGGACGGATTCGCCGCCAGGTTCTCAGGCGCCACCCAGGAGCTTCGGTTCCACTGCAGCAGCGACCTGGAAGAGGTCGTGGTCGTCGGCGACGTCGCCTACACGCGGAGCAAGGACTCGCTGACCGTGACCCCGAGCGCCGGCGGCGAAACGACACGCCACGCCGGCGATCGCATGACGATCTACCGCAAACAGCCCGACGGCCGCTGGCTCCTCGCCCGCGACATGCACACGGTGTTGCCTGTGGAGGAGTAGCGGCGTCAATCCGCCAGCCCCATCTTCAAAAGGAACGCGGCCCAGCGAGGGTCGCCGTGATAGGGGCGAAAGAACCGGTTCGGCTTGATCTCCGAGAGCCCTGCGTCGCGCTGCGCGTAGGCGTGCTCCAGCCACGTGAAGGCTTCGTCGACCTCGCCGCGGAAGGCGTGCGCTTCCGCGATCTGCTTGGCAGACTTCTCGGCATAGGATCGAATCAGGTCCCGCAGTGCCGCGTCGGACTCGTCCCGACGTCCCGCGCTGTGGTGAATGATCACCAGTGCGAACAGGCGAAAATCTTCGAGCGGTTCGCGCAGCGCTTCGACCAGCGCTTCCTGGGGCCGGCCCTGCGCGAGCATCGCGAGCGCGAGATAGGCTCTCGAATACGACCGCTTCGGCGCGAGCTCGAGTGCCTTCCGGAGTGCCGCTTCGGCCTCGACCGGGCGATCCGCGGCAGCGAGTGCCAATCCGTAGTTGTGAGACCGGGTCGAGATGAGCGGGTCCAGCTCCAGGGATCGCCGGTGGAGGGCGAGCGCGCGTTCCCGCTCCCCCCGCCGGTTCGCCAGGACGGCGGCCGCACCCAGCACGATCGCGCTTCCCGGGGCGAGCTCGAGCGCGCGCGCCATCGATTCGGCCGCACCACGAAAGTCCCAGTCGAGCTCCGTCTGAAGCTCGCTCAGACGGACATGCCCGTCCGCGAGGTCCGGCTCCGACGCGATCGCGTGTGTGGCGGCCGCACGCGACCGGACAAACCCGTCCGCCTGGGGAATCCAGCCAGTGTTGGCGCAGTTCCTGAGGATCCTACTCAACTCGGCCCAGGCGAGTGCGAACTTCGGATCGAGTGCGAGAGCTTCCTCGAGATACGTGATGGCCCGCGTCGAGTCGTCGGGGTTGAAGCGATCCGCAAGGTGCCGGCCCAGGAGATAGAGCCGCTGCGCCTCCGGGTTGGCGCTGCGTCCGCGCGACGCGTTTGCCACGTCCGCCCTGGCCTCGCCGCTGGCATCGGAGTCGAGAGTCTCGCCCAGCAGTTTCGAGCGAAGCTCCTTCACCACCGACTGCGCGATGTCGTCCTGCACGGCGAAGATGTCCTCGAGCGTCCGGTCGTACGTCTCCGACCAGAGCTGGTAGCCCTCGGGCGCCTTCACGAGCTGCACCGAGATGCGCACCCGGTTTCCCGCCTTGCGCACGCTGCCCTCGAGAATGGTGGCGACATTCAGGGCCTGCCCGACCTCGGCGATCGTCACGTCCTTGCCCTTGAAGTGGAACGAGGACGTGCGCGCGGTCACGCGCAGGCCCTGGATCTTGGCCAGCACGCTGAGGAGCTCGTCGGCCAGGCCGTCCGAGAAGTACTCGTCGTCGACACTTCCGCTGCGGTTCGCGAACGGCAGCACCGCGATGGAGGCGACGGCCCCGGGCGACTGTCGCGGCGTGCCCGCTCCAGGCTCCAGGGCCTGGCGCAGGCGTCGCAGGGCGTTGCCCACGTCGAGCGCGGTCTGCATGCGCTCGCGCGGGTTCTTCTCGAGGCACTGACTCAGGAGCTGCTCGAGATCGCCCGGCAGATCGGCGCGCACCCGGGTGAGAGGCGCCGGAGTATCCCGCAGGATCGCCGAGCTGACGTCGGCGAGCGTTTCGCCCGCGAACGGGCGCTTCCCGACAGCCAGCTCGTACAACACGATCCCGAGCGCAAAGACATCGCTGCGCGCATCGGCGTCCTCGCCGCGCAGCTGCTCCGGCGCCATGTACGGCACGGTGCCGAACATCTTCCCCTCGCCCGAGATCGCGGCCTCCACGGTGGCAGCGCGAGTCGCCGCGTCGGCGTCCCCGGTCACGAGCTTCGCCAGCCCGAAGTCGAGCACCTTCAGCCGCCCGTCGCGCGTGACCATCACGTTCGCCGGCTTGAGGTCGCGATGGATCACCCCGCGCTCGTGCGCCGCGACGAGCGCGTCGGTCAGCGCAATCGCCAACTCGAGAATGCGCTGCTGCGGCAGCCCGCCCGGCGTCATCACGTCGGAGAGCGTCCGCCCCTCGACGAGCTCCATGGTGAGGAACCGAACTCCGTCCGCGTCCTCCACGGAAAACAAGGTCACGATGTTCGGATGATTGAGCGAAGCCACCGTCCGCGCCTCGCGCTCGAAGCGCGCAAGCCGATCCGGCGTGGCCGCCACCTCCGCCGGCAGCACCTTGACCGCGACCTCACGACCAAGCCGCAGGTCCCGCGCGCGATACACCTCGCCCATGCCCCCGCTGCCAAGAGGCCCGAGAATCTCGTACGCGCCGAGGTGCGTTCCCGCGGTCAGGGACATGCGGGCGAGGATAGCCGGAGGGCGGTGGCGAAGTCGCGTGAAACTCGCCCCGGGCCTGTCGGGAGGGGCCCGGATGCGGGATCCGTGACGCATGTCCTCGAGGAGGCTGCGCGGCAGAGTCCGGGATTGAATCGCCGGGCGCACGTCCATCATACTTCCCGCGCTCCGGACAACCCGGTCAGTTTCGCCGCCTGGGAGTGTTCCTCGCGCGCTCTCGCAGAGCGGGAACTTCGCGATCCAGGCGCACGCGGCCGAAGCAGGTCCGCAGAACGCTGCACTCACGTTCGGCGGTGGGCTGAGACCACCGCACTACGCGGCTGAGCTCAAACGACAGCCACGCCGAGAGGGGAGCCCTTGGGAGCCAGCACCGACTTCACGATTCGGGAATACACACCGGACGATTGGGCGGCGATCTGCCGAGTCCACGACCGGGCTCGACCCGACGAACTGCGCGGATCCTTCGATGCTCGCGCCTTCATTCCCCTGGCGGAGGACCCCGAAGGCCAGTACATCAGCCTGTGCGACATGTTCATTGCTGAATGCGGTGACCAGGTCATCGGGTTCGGCGGTATCGATGATCCGTACCTGGCCTGGCTCTACGTCGATCCCGCGCACTATCGCCTTGGAATCGGGCGAGCGCTCCTGAGGCACGGCCTCGATCGCCTGGGCGACGACGCGTGGACGCGCGCTTGCGGCAACAACACCGCGGCCCTCACCCTGTACCTGAGTGAGGGCTTCGTCGTGGAGAGTCGGTACATCGGCGAGAATGCAGGGTACAAGGGGCCGTCTGCCCGGCTCGCGCTTCATCCAGAACGAGAGGGTTGGCTGCGGCCAAAGAAGAGTGAAGTGCGCAGCCGCGATGGGGCTGGCTGACAAGCGGTGCCCGCGTCGATGAGCTGATCCGGCGCGATCGAGGACGAAGCCTGGTTCGGGAAGCATGCTCGCCTCAACGTGGACCCGAAGCAGCAGGCGGCGCTCCCCCGATGCACACCGACGAAGGGCGAGGAGTCCCACGTGCTCCTGAAGGGGCAGAAGGTCCTCTACGCACTGGGCGGTTCGTGGACCAGTAGACGTTTGATGCCTCGGGTGTGGGTCCTTGGAGTTCTGGCCACTTCGGCCAGTAAGCCCGTAACGCATTGTATTTGAGTGCTTTACTGGTCAATTGGATTCTCCTCGACTCTATTGCACAATGAATATCGGAATATAGCCAACCGATATTCATGGTATGCTGTCGCCCATGATCAACCGGACCTCCCTCCTCGAACGCATCCGCATCGCCCTCGACCGCAGTCCCGTGGTTGTCCTGAGCGGCGCCCGCCAGGTCGGCAAGACCACGCTCGCCCGTGAGTTCCTGCCAGAGCACGAGCCCGGCTACTTCGACCTCGAGGACCCGCAGAGTCTTGCTCGCCTCGACGAGCCCCGGACGGCCCTCGAGTCGCTGACGGGCCTCGTGGTCATCGACGAAGTCCAGCGCCGGCCGGATCTGTTCCCCGTGCTGCGTGTCCTTGCCGATCGACGCGATCGCCCTGCGCGATTCCTGATCCTCGGTAGCGCGTCGGGTCATCTGCTGCGCCAGAGCTCCGAGAGCCTCGCCGGGCGGGTGGAGCGGATCGAGATCGGGGGCTTCACTCTTGCGGAAGTCGGTGGAAACTCCGCGCCCGGGCTCTGGCACCGCGGCAGCTTCCCTCGCGCGTTTCTCGCCCGCACGGAGGCGGACGGTGTCGCCTGGCGTCGCGACTTCATCCGGACCCTGCTCGAGCGCGATCTTCCGCAATGGGGCGTGCGCGTCTCCGCGACGGCGCTGCTTCGTTTCTGGACCATGGTGGCGCACTACCACGGGCAGACGTGGAACGCGGCGGAGCCCGCCCGGGCGATGGGCGTCAGCCCGGGGACCACACGTCACTACCTCGACCGATTGACCGATGCCCTCGTCCTTCGCCAGCTCCAGCCGTGGCATGCGAACGTGGGGAAGCGGCAGGTCAAGTCACCGAAGGTGTACGTGCGCGACAGCGGCCTGCTGCATCAACTGCTCGGAGTGGAGACCGCGAAGGCACTCCTCTCGCATCCCAGGATCGGTGCATCCTGGGAAGGGTTCGTGATTGAGCAGGTCCTCGCCATCGAGCCCCACGACGAGGCATACTTCTGGGCAACGCACCAGGGCGCGGAGATCGACCTCATCCTTCGACGCGGCGATCGCCTCCTCGGGGTCGAGTGCAAGCGCACGGACACGCCCCGCGTCACCCCGTCCATCCGCATGGCGCTGGACGACCTGCATCTGGAGCGGATCGCCGTGATCCATCCCGGAGCGAAGCGCTTTGCGCTCGCCGACCGGGTGGAAGCCGTTCCGCTCGCTGCGCTGGCCACAGGACGAGGGATCTTCGGCGAAGGGCAGTGAGCGCACCCCGGGCTGGAGCGCGCCGTCGAGGCCGCGTACGTCGACCTCCGAGTCAAGGGTCGACCGGCCACCGGTGAGATGAAATGGGGTTGAGACGATGAGCGACTTCGAGCAGTCCATTGCCCGCGTTTTCGGGCAGTCCAAGGCCGCCGTGCTCTCACGCGACGTAACCGCATTCATGCAGAATGGCGCTCGGGCTGTTCGTCGGGATGCTTCTCGATCGGCTTTCGGGGAGGAGGGAACATGGCCGTCTACGTGATCGCCGACATCGAGATCCTCGATCCGCCCTTGTTCGAGGAATACCGGCAAAAGGCCCCGGCAACCATCGCCGCCCATGGCGGCCGCTACGTGGCCCGCGGCGGATCCACCGAAGTGCTCGAAGGCTCCTGGTCCCCACGGCGCTGCGTCATTCTCGAGTTTCCCGACATGGAACGATTCCGCTCCTGGTGGGACTCGCCCGAATACGCGGTCCTGCGCGCGCTACGGCAGAGGGCGGCGACGGGAAACTTCGTGGTGACGCAGGGACTGTAGGTCGCGGGGCTCTCCCGGTGCCGGGCCGCGGCGCAAGATCCTGGTTGTCCCGACAGAGCCCCATCCCCGATGCTTGCCCGGCTTCGGATGCTCAGAAGGCAACGTGCGGATTTCCCAAGAGGGAGGGAGACAGGATGATCACGGTCGTCGCAGTGCATGAGGTGGATGACGTCGCACACTGGCTGGGTTCTTCCAGGCGAGCCGAATTCTTCGGCGCGCACGGGATGACGGCGATGACGTTTGTCAGCCCCGGCGGGGGACGCCGCGTGGGACTCATCATCGAGAACGTGCCCAGTCTCGAGGCTCTCACGGAGGCTCTCAAGGGCGCCGAGGCGGCTGCGGCAATGAAGCACGACGGCGTGCATCCGGACTCGATCGAGATCTTCGTCGCTTCGTAGCTGGAGTGTCCAGGACGGCGCAACGCGCCGCCGGTGAATCCGGGCCTGAGGACGCCGCGTGACCGCACCTTTGAATCTCCGCGAATACGAACGACACGCACGCGAGGTGCTTCCGCGGGAGGTCTACGACTTCTACGCCGGAGGCGCCGGCGACGAGATCACCCTTCGCGAGAACGAGACGGCGTGGGAGCGACTGCGGCTCCGTCCTCGCGTGCTCGTGGACGTCGGCGCGTGCGACCTGACCACCTCGGTGCTCGGCCGGACGATCGGCATGCCGATCCTCACCGCCCCGTGCGCG
>JBKJNH010000081.1:0-2848 GCA_046596055.1 Candidatus Eiseniibacteriota bacterium | reverse complement strand
CGAGTCGCCCGCCGGCGGGACAAGTTCCGCGCCATGGGTTCGTTCCGCTCGGGCGCCGTATCTTGACCTTTCCGGGCCGGGTGCTAGACTCGGGAGGACGAATCGCTCCGCCCTCGTGGAGACGACGCAATCGATCCGATCCGCGGCCCTCGCATCGCCCTCATCCGTCGCATGCACCGGGACGCGCCGTTGGCGCGCCCCACGACCCCGGCGCTTCGCGCGCCGTCCGAGGACCCCATGGCGTTGAGCGAGGAACTGCTGTCGATCCTGGTCTGCCCGCAGTGCCGCGGTGACCTGAGCTATGACCGCGACGCAAGCCACCTGACCTGCCCGGCCTGCAAGCTGCGCTACAAAGTCGTCGACGACATCCCGGTGATGCTCGTCGACCAGGCCGAAAAGCTGGCGTGAGGCGCGCATGATCGCGACGTCCCATCGCACGCCCGTCGCGGGCGGCGCGCGCTCTTGCGCTCGCCCCGGGTTCGTGGCCTCCCTGACTTCCCTGTTCGCCCTCGCCATCGCGCTCGTCGTTCCCGTCGAGGCGCAGGTCCCACTCCGGGCGTCCGGCGCGCCTCTCGGAGCGCGCGTGATCGCCTCCGATGCGACCGGCGTGACGTTCGAGGTCGACGTCCCCGCGCCGCGGCTCACCGCGGTCGAGGCGCCGAACGGCCGCTGGCAACGACTCGAACTCGATGGCTACGACTCCGACGCGCGCATCGGCGCTCCGCTGTTGCCCGCGGCCTCGCTCTGGCTGGCCACGCCCGAGGGCGCGACCGTGACGGTCGTCGGCTCGGGCGAGGGCGAACGCGTCTTCGAAGGCGTGCGCCTGCTGCCGCAGCAGGAACTTCTTCGACCCGAGGCCGGTCGATCCGCGGTCGCGCCGACGGCTGCCGTCGAGGCGGCGGGACGCCTGGCGCGCGACCTGATCGAGGATCCCGCGGTCTATGCGCGCAGCGGCAGCTCTGCCGAAGTCGCCGCGCTCGGGGGAATCGCCCACCTGCGCGCCCAGCGCGTCGCGCGCGTCACACTTCGTCCCGCCGCGTACGATGCGGCGGCCGGACGCCTGCGGGTGTGGTCTCGCCTGCGCGTGCGGGTCGATTTTGGCGGCGTCGCCCCTGCGGCGCCCGGTGAGGCGCTGGGCACGAGCATTCCGCCGGCGATCGACGCCTTCGAGTCGATCTACGCGTCCACGTTGCTCAACTACGAGAGCGGCAAGGAGTGGCGCCGCGACCTGCAGGCGGGGAGCCTGCGTCGCCTGGGTCTCGCGCCGAACGCCGCACCGGTCCGGCCCGGCGCCACGGCGTCCCTGCTCGGCGGCGCGCGGCAGGACTTCAGCGCTTCGTCGAACTGGGTGCGGATCGCGGTGCCGAGCAAGGGGATGTACCGCCTCGAGCCGGCGGACCTTGCGCTCGCCGGAGCGAACCTGGCCAACCTTGATCCGCGCACGATCCGCCTGTTCGTCAAGCCCGGACTTCCCGTGCTCGACGAGAGGGTCGCGCCGTCGGGCTGGCTGTCGGAGGTCGCCATCGAGGTCGTCGGCGAGGCCGACGGCCGGCTTGACCCCACCGACTACATCGTGTTTTTCGGGCTTGGCGCATCGGGGTGGCGCGACGACTACGGCGTTCCCGGCTCGGTCGACGGGTGGCTCAATCACCCGTACGAAACGAAGAACGTCTACTGGCTCACGTGGGACGCCACGTTCGTTGACCCGCCGCGACGCTGGACGGCGCGCAACGGCGCCCCCGAGATGGCCGGCGCGTTCGATACGCCCGACTTTCCGGCCCGACTGCATTTCGAGAACGACTTCTTCTACGTGCCCGACCTGCAGGAGGGCGGGCTCTATCACGCCCACGTCGGCACGTTCTGGGAGAAGTGGGCGTGGCTCAAGATCAACGACGGGTCGGGCACGGTGCAGCTCACGTCGAACGCGCCCGGCGCCGTGTCGTCGCGCCCGGCCCGCCTGCGCGCGCGGCTGTGGGGCAACTCGCGCGAGTTGTTCGGTGGCTTCGCCGATCACTACCTGAACGTGAGCTTCAACGACATCACCTTCGGCGAGCGCGCGTTCTACGGCCTCAATCGCCAGGACTACGACACGACGTTCGTGGGGCTGGCGGAGACCAACAATCGCTTCTCGGTGTTCTGCCGCGACGTCGATCCCAACCCGAACAGCCAGCGCCGGGACGAGGTGGCGCTGTTTTGGTACGAACTCGACTACGCGAAGCGCCTGCGCCCGACCAGCAACCAGCTCGAGTTCCGCAGCCCCGACACGACCGGAGCGGTGGGCTACGGGCTCGGTCCGTTCACGCAGACCGCGGGCTTCGGCTTGATCGACACGTCGGACCCCCTCGCGCCGCAGCGCATCACCGGGATCGTCGAGCGCGACACCACCGGCGGCAAGGCGATCTACTTCCATGACGACGTGCCGGCACGGCGCAGCTACATGGCGTACACCGCCTCGAACCTGCGTCGCCCCGACGCGATCCAGCGCGTCGCGATCGACGATCTGGCCGCGCCGACCAACGGCGCCGACTACGTCGTCGTCACCTACGACGGCTTCAGCGACGTGGCCACGCGTCTGGCCCAGCACCGGGCCGGCAATCTGCCGAGCGTGCCGAATGCGCGGACGCGCGTGGTCAAGATCTCGGACGTGTATGCGTGGTACTCAGGCGGGCGGACCGACCCGGTGGCGATCCGCAACTTCTTCTACGACGCGGTGAAGAACACGGGCTGGTCGCCTGCGCCCAGCTACGTGTGCCTGCTCGGCGACGCCTCGTACGACTTCAAGGACATCCTGCGGATCGCGCCGCCGGGGCAACCGCCGGCGCTCGTCCCGACGTACGTCAACGGATTC
>JBKJNH010000104.1:0-3967 GCA_046596055.1 Candidatus Eiseniibacteriota bacterium | reverse complement strand
CGGGACCGCACGTGCCGCGCCCCGAGCAGCCGCGCGTGCACCTCAACCTCTGGCGCTTCGGCCAGCCGCCGACGGTGGCGCAGGAGGTCGTGCTCGCGGACTTCACGTTCGTGCCGGCGGCGAGCACGGTCGACGTTTCGCCGGAGACGGAGACGGAGCCGGACTCGGAGTCGAAAGTTTCGCTCGGCGCGACCGTGCGCCCGAACCCGGCCGCCGGCTCAGCGCGAATCGAGTGGACGCTGCCCCGGGAGAGCGATGTCGCACTGTCGATCTTCGACGTCACGGGGCGCATCGTCCGCACTCTGACGACCGCGCACCACGCGGCGGGGACGCACGGGCTCGTGTGGGACGGACTCGATGGCGCCGGCCGCCGGATGGCCGCAGGGACCTACCTGCTGCGCATCGAGGCGGTCGGGCTCACCGAGACCCGGCGCATCGTCCTCCTGCGCTGAGCCGCGCACAGCGGAGCCGCTCGCCTAGCGGAGCCGCTGGAGCCGCACCACCCCGCGCTGCCCGCCCGTGACGACTTCAGCAAAGTAGATGCCCGCCGCGACCGGGCTCCCCGACTCGTCTGCCCCGTCCCACGTCACCTGGTTTACTCCCGCCGCGAACTCCCCGTCAGCGAGCGTCGCGACGAGCTGACCCGAGACGCCGTAGAGGCGCACCGTGGCGCGGCCGGATCGGGGTGCCTGGAAGGCCAGCACCTGCGCGTCCCGGGCCCGGGCCGGATTGCCGCGCACGCTCAGGCGCAGAAGCGCATCGAGCTCCGCGCGCGGGGTGACGTCCACGGTCGGGGTGAGCTGGAACGTGATGTTGTCGTAGAGGACGCTCGATGGCTCGTAGTTCTTCGCCGTGTTGACGAAGCCGAACTGGAAGATCTGCCCGACGAGGTCCGAGGTGATCGGGAGCGAGATGGAGTACCGTTCCCAGGTCGTCGGGATCGCGGTCGTCACGACCTGCTGGAGGTTGGTCAGGGCGTAGGTCGGCGGCGCCAGCGTCTTGATGAACGCAGAGGCGGTCGTCGCGCCGGCGAGATCGCCGCGCTTGGCGTCGAACTCGAAGTACCAGGTCTGCCCCACGTTCGCCGCGCCGACGGTCCGCTCCTGGAACACGTTCGACTCGATCCAGCGGCTCCCGGCATGATCCGCGTTCTCGTAGTCGCTGAAGACGGTCAACTGGATGAGCTCCTGGGTGGGTCCGCCCTGGCCGGTCGCGAGCGCGCTGAACGCCGGCGGCGGACCGTTCGGAGCCGGGAAGGGGCCGTAGCCGTAGAGGAAGGTCATCGTCGGGCTGAACACGTTCCCGTACACGAGCCACCCGTCGGCGCCGAGCGCCCCGGGATCTGCCGCGTTCATCGCTTCGAAACTCTGGGTGTAGGGAAGCAGATCGGCGTCGCTGGTCGTCGGACCCAGAAGGAGCAGTCCGAGGACCAGCGCGCCGGCGCTCAAGGTCGGTTGCCGCATCAATCGCGAAGACATTTCGTCCTCCATGGGGATGCAAACCTCGCGCCCGCCCGCAGACCCTCGAATCTTCGATTCCTGCGGATGGCGTGGCTTGACAGGCTGGCGAGAAGCCTACACTATGTTCGCTGATCGAACAAAGTCCTTTTCCTCCGGGGGAGCCCCGATGAACACCGACACGGCCCACGATCCGAGCCCCGTGCTGGAGGTCCGAGAGCTCCGCAAGGTGTTCGGGGGAAAGGGCTTGTTCCAATCCCAGCCCCCCGTCCCGGCGGCCCACGAGGTGTCCTTCCGGATCGCCCGCGGGGAGGCGATCGCCCTGGTCGGCGAGTCGGGAAGCGGGAAGAGCACGATCGCGCGCATCCTGTTGCGGCTCGAGTCGCCCGACGGCGGATCGATCCGGATCCACGGCGAGGACGTGCTCGCGCGCGAGCCGCGCCAGGCGTCCCTGCGCTACCGCGGCCAGGTCCAGATGGTGTTCCAGGATCCGTACGGGTCGTTGAACCCGGTGCACGACGTCGCGCACCACCTCGAGCGCCCGCTCCTGCGCCACGGTCGCGCAAGCCGCGACGACGTGCGCGAGAAGACCCTGGCTCTCCTCCGCCTCGTCGGCCTCGAGCCCGCGGAGGAGTTCCTGCACCGCCGCCCCTACGAACTCTCCGGCGGGCAGCGCCAGCGGGTCGCGATCGCACGGGCTCTCGCGGTGGAACCGGACGTCCTCGTGGCCGACGAGCCAACGTCGATGCTCGACGTCTCGATCCGCATCGGCATCCTCGCGCTCCTCGACCGCTTGAAGCGCGAGCGCCGGCTCGGCATCCTGCTCATCACGCACGACCTCGCCTCGGCGCGCTACCTCGCCGACCGGATCCTCGTGCTCTTCCGGGGCCGCGTCGTGGAGGTCGGCCCGACCTCCGACGTCGTCGAACGCCCGGCCCATCCCTACACGCGCGCGTTGCTGGCGGCGATCGCCGAGACCGACGCACCCCAGGCGTCCGCGCCGCGCCCGCTCGCGCCCGAGGCGACGACCGGCGGCTGCCCGTTCCGCTCCCGTTGCGCGGATGCCATCGAAGTGTGCGTCACGGAAGACCCGGCGCCCCGCTTGTTCGAGGGTCGCGCGGTTCGCTGCCATCTCTACCCGGCTCACCCGCCGGAAACAGGAGTTCGCCCATGAGCCCCGACGACCATCGCTTTCCCGAGGGCTTCCTGTGGGGAGCGGCGACCTCGGCCGCACAGATCGAAGGCGCGGTCCACGAAGACGGCCGCGGCGACTCGATCTGGGACGTCTTCGCGCGCCAGCCCGGGCGGATCCAGGACGGATTGACCCCCGACGTCGCCTGCGACCACTACCACCGCTGGCGCGAGGACATCGAGGCGATGCGGCGGCTCGGGCTCTCCGCCTACCGCTTCTCGATCGCGTGGCCGCGGGTGATGCCCGCGGGCCGCGGGCCGGTGAACGAGGCCGGGCTCGACTTCTACGATCGGCTGGTCGACGGGATCCTCGCGGCGGGCCTCCGTCCGTTCGTGACGCTCTACCACTGGGACCTGCCGCAAGCGCTGCAGGAAGAAGGCGGCTGGGCGGCGCGCTCGACCGTCGACGCGTTCGTCCGTTACACCGAGGCGGTGGCGGATCGGCTCGGGGATCGCGTGCCCGCCTGGGTCACGCACAACGAGCCGTGGTGCATCTCCCACCTGGGCCACGAAACCGGCGAGCAAGCGCCCGGACACCGCGACCCGGCCGAGTCGCTGCGCGTGGCGCACCACGTGCTCCTCTCGCACGGGCGTGCGGTCACCGCCCTGCGCGCGCGGACCCGCGGCGACGTCGGGATCGTGCTCAACCTGTGTCCCGCGGCGCCGGCGACACCGCGCGCCGAGGACGTCGAGGCCGCCCGCCGGTTCGATCGGGAGTTCAACGGCTGGTACCTGGACCCGCTCTTCCGCGGCGCGTACCCGGTGGCGGGGATCGCGGATCGCGTGCGTCGCGGCCATCTCGCCGCGGGCCCGCTGCCGTTCGTGCACGACGGGGACCTCGAGACGATCTCCGTTCCGACCGACTTCCTGGGCGTGAATTACTACAGCCGCGCCGTGCTGCGCGCCGGGCCGGACGGCGAGCCGGTCGGCGTCGCGGTCGCCCCCCGGGACGAACTCACCGACATGGGCTGGGAAGTGTACCCGCGGGGATTGAGCGAGCTCCTGCTCCGGATCACGAAGGAGTACGGGCCGAAGCGCCTCTACGTCACCGAGAACGGGGCGGCCTACGCCGACGGGCCCGATGCAAACGACGTGATCGCGGACCAGCGGCGCATCGAGTACCTGGAGGGTCACCTGCTCGCCGTCCACGAGGCGATCGCCGGCGGCGCGCCGGTGCACGGCTACTTCGTGTGGTCGCTGCTCGACAACTTCGAGTGGTCACATGGCTACGGACCCCGATTCGGAATCCACTGGGTCGACTTCGCCACCGGCCGCAGGATCCCCAAGGCGAGCGCCGCGTGGTACGCCGGCGTGGTGGC
>JBKJNH010000297.1:0-5798 GCA_046596055.1 Candidatus Eiseniibacteriota bacterium | reverse complement strand
ACGCCGATTTCGTGTGGACACGGCCGGCCTGGGAGCGAGCGGTGGCTTGGGTGCGCACGCACTTCGCGGGCGCGTCGGCGTTGACGGTTTCGGATCTCAAGAACGGCCTCGGGATCTCCCGCAAGTGGGCCGTCCCGCTGCTCGAGGCGCTCGATCGCGAGGAGGTCACGCGCCGCGAAGGCGACGTGCGCGTTCCGGGAGTGCGGTTCCCGGCGAAGGCGGGCGGGTAGTCCGGGTCAGGCCGCGCCGCGCCGCGGAGAGTCGGGCACTTCGCGCCCCGCGAGCAGACCCGCGACACTCAGATCCTCGTCGACCTCCGGCCAGTGGATTCCTTCGCCCTGGCCGAGCAAGATCCAATGACTGCGAGCCTCGGGTGTCGCCCGGAGGAGGCGCGGGAACCACACCAGGGGCACGCTGAGGGAGCGGCCATCCGCCAGGTCGACCGTCAGCTGGTCCTCGCTGACCGAGACGGCAGTTGCGCGGGGGCTATTGCTCGGAATCGAAGTACTCATGCCAGGCGGCCCCCAGACGCGGTGCCTCTTTCTCGACAACGCGTTGAATCTTTCGCAGTTCGCCGGCTCCGAATCCACTGGAGGACGCCAATCCAACCGGGTTCAGCCAGAACTTCGCCAGCGAACCATCTCGCTCGACGTGAATGTGCGGCGGCTCCGTGCCCTCATTGCTGAAGAAGAAGAGGCGATAGGGGCCGATCCGCAGCACCGTCGGTGACATGCGGACGAGAGTACCACGCCGTGCCCCATCGCGCGAGCGTCAGGCCAGTTCGTAAGCCCGCCGGAGCCAGCCGATTGTCTTCCGCGCCTCTTCGCCCATGCGCACCTTGCCGCGGCGCATTTTGAGCCGCGCGCCGAATGAGGCGTGCGAGGTCGGCGGTCGACGCGCCCAGGCGGAGGAGAGATCGGACGAGAAAGTCGAGTGATACGGAGGGATCGGCGTTCTCCATCTTCGCGACCCTTATCTCGACCGAAGCAGGCGGGCGACGTCGATCTGCGTCAGACGGCACTTCAGCCGCCGCTCGATCGCGAGGAAATCACGCGACGCGAGGGCGACGTGCGCGTGCCGGGAGCGGCCCTCAGGCCTTCGGTCGGCTGAGGCGTCGCACGAGCCCAATTCCCGCAACGAGCGCCCACGTCCCCTCGAGCAGGACGAACGGCAGGAACTGGATCATCCACGACGACCACCCGGCAAGGCACGCCCCGACGAAGTTGAGCAGAAGGTAGGGGACGTCGTTGGCCGCCATCCGGCCGGCGAGGTTGAGCAGGAACGCGACCAGCATGAGGATCACGCCCACGAAGCCGACGACGGTGGGGAAGTCCATGGGGATCACGCCGCGCCTCCGTCGTTGATGCGCGCCGCGTCGGGCGGCTCGGTCGGCCGCGCGAAGACGGTCTTCGAGCGCGTCACCTCGGCGAGGCCGGCGGGGGCCTTGCGCGGTTTCCGTACGTACTTCTTCTCGGTGACGGTCACGGGCACCGTCCCGGCGTTCCTGGCCTGCGAGTAGAACGCGGCCCACCCGGCGACCTCGGTGAGCGTAGCCTTGCTCGGCTCGTTGGGCCCCTTGCCGCGCCTGAGGACGACGTGCGATCCCGGCGCGCCATGCACGTGCATCCACACGTCCTCGGGGCGCGCCAGGCGATGCGTCAGGTGGTCGTTCCCCAGGTTGCTCTTCCCGATCCACACCTCCCAGCCCTCGGTCGTCTTGTAGCGCCGCGGCTCGAGCGCGCTGGGAATGGCGGGACGTCCCTTGCCCTGCGCGCGCTTTGGCGCGGCGGCGCCGGCACGGGAAGCACCTCCGCGAACCGAGGGGGGAGGAAGCACGACGACTTCCCCACGCTCCACCGCAGCAACCGCCGCCCGCGCCGCCACAAGTTCCGCACGCGCCGCCTCGAGCAATTCGGGCGCACGTTCAGCAGCGCGCTGGAGCTTCCCGGCGCGGGTGAACAGGCGATCGGCGTTTTCGTGGGGACGAAGCTTGGGATCGAGCGCGATCTCGATGGTCTTCGCCGAATCCTCCGGATCGGGCAACGTCACGCTCGCCGTACCGCGCAGCACGCGCGGCAGGAACGCGACCAGCGCCCGTGCCTTGGCGCGCACGTCGACCGCCTCCGCGGCGCCCTCAATGTCGTCCATCAACGCGGCGACCGTGCGCTCGAGCTTCTTCACGCGCGCCTTCGCGCCGGCCAGCGCATCGGCATCGACGGGATCGGGCAGGCCCTTGCCGATCGAGCGCGCCGCGTCGTTCCACGACGGATGGGGAAGCTCGCACGGCTCGGTCGCGAACACGTGGGCGCCGAGGGAGGGCTCGCTCCACACCATGCCCGCGATCGACCGCGAATCGATGTCGTAGGACCGCGTGGACCACTCGCGCAGCGTCGCGGCCATCGACTCGTCGGGAGGATTGCGCTCGTCGAGGATCATCGCGGGCAGGCACTGCACGAGCCCCTCGAGCGTGCCCTTCGGGAAGCCCGCGCAGCGTCGCGCGAGCGCATGGAGCCGCTCGTCGCCCGGCACGCCGTGAAAGATTGACGCCAGCGTCGCCGCGTCGATCGCCGTGGGATCGACCAGCAAGGTCGGCGGCGGCGGCGGATAGGGCGCGTCGGGCTCGATCGCGGTGCGTTTGGTCGAGGCCTTCCGCACCTTTGCGCACCACACGATGCGCCGCCCGGTCTCCTCGACGATCACATTGCCCGGCGCCCACAGCTCGACATGCAGGCGGAATGCGCGCTCGCCCAGGGTCGTGTCGATGGCGAACCCGCGGTCGAGCGTCAGCGCCAACACGTCGATGACGAGCGCACCCTCGGGCGGGCGGTAGACGAAATCCCGGCCGCCGTCGCGCCCCGCGTCGTCGAGCCAGGCCCACAGCGGCGAGGCCAGCCGCACGCGCAACGCCAGCCGACGGCCTGGCCGCGTCTCGTCGGGCGCGCGGTCGAACACGGCCGAGAACCCCGCGGGCGTGGGGAACAGGCCGGCCCATTCGGCGCCGACGAGCTCACTGCGCCAGCCGGGAACGAGTCGGGAGACGACGAGGGGATCCATGCGGTGTATTCTCGCCGACGGCCGCACGCAGGGGAACCCCCCGCGGTCGATTCATCGGAGGAATACGCGATGGCGTGGTGTCAGAAATGCGGCGAAGAGTTCCCATATCGTTCGGGTGACGTGGTCGGCCGCACGCGCACGTGCGAGCGCTGCAACGTGGACCTGCACGCCTGCGTGCAATGCGACCACCACGATCCGCGCTCCAACAACGAATGCCGCGAGCCCAACTCCGATCGCGTGGAGAACCGACTGGCATCCAACTTCTGCGACTTCTACCGCCCGAAAGGAAAGCCTCCGGCTGCGCGCGGCGCCGGCCAGGCGAAGCAATCCGATGCCCGATCGAAGCTGGAAGGGTTGTTCAAGAAGCCGGGATCGGGGAGCGATTAACGGCCCTCGGCCTTCGCACGCTTGCTCACTGCTTTCTGTAGAGCAGGTTCAGATGAGGGGCGAGGTGGGCTGGTGGTCGCCCCATGGCTGCTGCCAAAAGATCGACTCCTTGCCAGAGCAAAGCTCCTGCTCGACTGCGACCGGCAACGGACTGCAGCGGACTTCTCGGAAGTACGAACTCGTCTCGGGCAAGCGCCGTGGGCGTTGGTACCGATCGCATGGTCGGTCCCAGGAGCTTGCTGACCTGCGGCGCCGACATGCCACGGAAGCCGGTGCGGTACTGCGCGACCTTCCCTTCTCGGGGGAAGTCTCGACGAATGCCGAAGCGAACCGCGGCGCTCGCGGCGAGGGACGCCGGAAGCAGTTCGCTGAACCAGAGCTTCGTGTGGCTGTTCCGCGGGAACCAACGGTTCGGAGTCTCCGCGATCGCAAGTACCCCCCCCCCCCCGAAGCACGCGGCGAGCTTCTTCGAGAACGAAACGGCGCTCGGCCGGCAACAGGTGCTCGAGGACCCCGTTGAGGAGCACGACGTCAAACGAGTTTTCCGGCATCGGAAACGGCTGGTTCTCTTCAACCAGCTCGAACGAGCCCACGTTCGGATAGCCCGCCTCGTCGAGTCGCTGGCGCCACAGGGGCGCGTAGTCCGGGATGATGTCGATGCCGACGATGTTGCGGAACCCAAGCCGCGCGAGCACGACCGCGGAGCCACCGGCGCCGGTTCCAAAGTCCAACAGACGCACGGTGTCCCGATTGCCAACGCCTTCCAGGAGTTGGGCCAGTCGCGCGTGCAGGTAGGGAGCGTGTTCCGAGCGGAGCAGCTCGTCGATCAGGTCGAGACCACGGCGCATCTGGCTCAGGCGCGTGACGAACTCGGGCGTGTACGGCACGACGAGGCTGGAGCCATCAATCGTGACCAGAGTCCCTTCACCGGTCGAAACGGCGGAGAAGCCCGCTACGCGAGGAAGAGACTCCGATGCTGGTGCTGGATCATCCAATCGCATCGATGTCCCTCCTGCTTCCGACAGTGGCGCATTCCTCGAAGCAGGCGGAAGTAGTGGAGAAGCTCAGGCCCGCACGCCGATCCGCAGTTTCGACATTGCGGAGGTCAGTGTCTCGATGAGGCGATCGACGTCGGCTTCGGTTGTGGGGCGGCCGAAGGAGAAGCGCAGGCAGGCGCCTTCGCCGGTGCCCATGGCGCACAGGACGTGCGAGGGGCCGCCGTCCTTCGAGTGGCAGGCCGAGCCCGCCGACACCGAGATCCCCGCAGCCGACAGGGCACCGTGCAGCGTCTCGGTCGGCGCGCCGCGGAAGCACAGGTTGACGATGTAGGGCGCACGCTTCGCGTAGGGCGGCGTCTCGTCGGCGATGCCGTTGAGGTGTGCGTCGGGGAAGCGCGCAGTTACCACCGCGATGAAGCGCGACGCGAGTGCGGCGTAGTGCACCATGTCGGCCTCGCGCGTCTGCTCGAGCAGGCGTGCCGCCTCGGCGAGCCCGACGATTCCCGGTACGTTGTGCGTACCCGAGCGCAGGCCGCTCTCCTGCCCACCACCGGTGATCACCGGCAACAGCTTCGTGCCGGGGCGGACGAACAGCGCGCCCGCGCCCTTCGGCCCGTAGATCTTGTGCGCGGCGACGGCGATCAGGTCGACGTCGGGCCACGCGTCGAACGAGACGCGGTAGCGCCCGAACGACTGCACGGCATCGACGTGGACCAGGGTCTTCGGATTCTTCGCTTTCACCAGGCGGGAGAGTTCGACGATCGGCTGCACGGCACCGGTCTCGTTGTTCACATGCATGATCGACACGATCACGGTGCCCTCGTCGACGAGTGCCGCCACGGCCGCCGGATCGACGCGCCCGTCGGGGCCGACGGCGGCGATCCGCGCCTCGCAGCCCTCGTCCGCCATACATCGGGCGGTCTCGAGCACGGCATGGTGCTCGACGGCCGAGAGGACGACCGAGCGTTTCGTCGGGAAGCCCGGAGTCGCGGCCGCTGCCCGCAGCGCGCCGCGCAGTGCCAGCACGTCGGCCTCGGTGCCGCCGGCAGTGAAGATCACGCCGGTCGGCGGAATGCCGAGGATCGTTCCCAGCGTCCGGCGCGCCGCACCCACCCCCTGGTTCGCCTCGAGCCCCGCGGCATGAACCGACGACGGGTTCGCGAACTTCTCGGTGAACCAGGGGAGCATGGCCGCGAGGACCTCGGGCCGGACTGGCGTGGTCGCGCTGTAGTCGAGATAGAGGGGCGTCGGGCTCATGCAGGGAGAATAGCCCCGTTTCGGGCGTGCGGACAAGATGGCCAGGCGCTCACGCCCGGTCGGCCTCGAGCAGGGCCTCGAACTCGTCGAGCCGGGAGGTCC
>JBKJNH010000333.1:0-2783 GCA_046596055.1 Candidatus Eiseniibacteriota bacterium | reverse complement strand
TGAGCGCGCTCGAGTCGGTGCGCCCGTGCGTGAGGGCGCTCCCTCGGGCGTGACGCGTCCACGTGCCCGCCGGAATCGGCAGGTTTGCACCCCAGCCGACATTTCCGGACGACGCCTGGACGTTCCCGCCGCCGATCCCTGTCACATGGATCGTGTCAAGGGTGACGAGCTCGGCCACGGTGCCGTAGCCACCAGCGCGCACGAAGAAGTGTCCTGTGAAGATGTTCGCCGGCGCGCCCGCGTAGACCGTGAGGTTGCCGCTGACCGGGGGCGAGCCGGGCGTGGCCCAGAAGAACTGCACGTCTCCGCTCAGTGCCCCCGAGCGATGCGCCGCGGCGTCCGTGGTTGCCGACGGCGTGTCGTCCTGCCAGGCGACGGCGACGACGCGCGCATGGCCCGAGGCCCGGTTCAGGTACAGGTGGCGGATCTTCTTCCCCGCGTGGGCGGCCGGAACGCGGCCGATGAAGAGCCACTGGTCGTCCGAGGCGCGCCACCGCCACAGTTCGTCATCGAGCCCGAAGTACACGGTGCCGTCGTCCGCCGTCCCGGTTCCGTCGATCGCGAGGATGGCGCTTCCACGCGGGGTCAGGTTCGCCTCACGCCACACAGCGCCGTCGAACTCGGGCGGGCGGCCGTAGGCGGAGACCGCGCGGTCCCCGGGCGTCGAGAGCGGGATCTTGTAGCGGTTGGCGATCTCGCCGGCGGCCGACCACGCCTCGACCGACGCGCGCGGGTACTCCTGCACGAGCAGCTCGCGCACGAGCCAGCCGATCGGACGATTGACGTACGGGCTCTCGCCCTGACGGCAGCGGTCGGCCTCACGATCGAGCAGGCGGCGTGAGAGCCCCACGAGCGTCAGGACGACGTTTGCGGGCTCGCCGGTGCCCTTCATCCCCTCGATCAGCCAGTGCCCGAGGATCGCAGTTCCCGCGTGCGTCACGACCGACAGCCGCACCGTGCGCCGCTTCCAGGACGTGATGCCCGCCGGCGGCGGCGCGTCCCACCAGCCGTCGTCATTGGCGAGGGTGAGAGATGAGAGCGTCACGTCGAAGCCGCCGAGCCCGCGCTCGGCACGCCCACCGATCCCGGACACGTTCACCAGGCGGTCGTGCGTGATCCGATCGGTCAGGTTGAGCCACGATCCGTCGTCCTTCTTGACCTCGAGGATCGTGTCGACCTGCACCGAACTCTGAGAGAGGATCCCCTGCTGTGAGGATGCGACGGGCGCCACGGCCTAACGCTCCCGGAAGCGCAACGAGCCGCGGTAGAGCTGGCTCGACTCGGTGTTGCGCTGCCAGCTCCCGGTCGACTCAAGCGGGAACTCGTCACCCGCGAAGTCGGCGTAGAAGCCCTGGGCGTACGTGTTCGCCCCCTGCGTCCAGACGAACTCGGGCTGGTTCGGCATGAGGAGGAGCGGCACGGGCTTGCCGAACCACGTGTCGGGGTTCGACGGATAGCCGCGGTTGGCGCGCCACAGCCGCGTGAGCTTCAGGTAGTCGGTGCGCGTGAGGACCTCGCTCGGGAACTCGAACGAGAGCGGCTGGTGCCCGCCTGCGGGGTCGAACGTGCGCGCCCCCCCGCTCGGCAGTACGCCCTGTTTCGCCATCGACTCCCGCCGGAAGGCGCGCATCCCCTGCCACAGTGGCGACTTCGACAGCTCATAGAACGTGTTCGGCGCCGGGCTCGCGTGCAGCTGACCCGTGCCGGTGCCCTGGTCGACCGGGCCGAGCGTCTCGATGGTCAGGTCTGCAACGGCGAGGACGACGCGGCGCGTGCCGGTCCCGCCAGCGCAGCTGATAGCGATCTGCGCGTAGGCGGGTGCGGGCGTGCCCGGCCCGGCGGTCCAGCCGGTTGCGTCGCACGCCTCGGCCGCACTCTGGCGGAGCTTCCACGTGCCGTCGAAGTCCGACTCGGGGATGGTGAACGAGCACGTGCGGCGCTTGCGCGAGCCGGTCGAGGTGTAGATGTCGATCGCGACCGTGTACGACTGATTCACCGAGCCGCCGCCCGAGAGCACCTTGCCGAGGATCAGCGCCTTGACCCGGTAGTACCAGTAGCCGGTCGAGTCGCGGTCCATCTGCTCGGTGCCGAAGAACGAGCCGATCGGAGACGGCGGAGAGTAGATCTCGCGCGAGGCGCTCGCGGTCGCCCCCGCCTGAATCTCGAACGCGAGGCAGCGGCCCGAGCCGTACGGGTAGGCCGGCAGGTCGTAGGCGCCCGTGCCGCCTTCCCAGATCGGTTCCCACGCCAGCTTCACGGTGCCGAAGCCGACGTCGGTGCCCACCTGCGCCGACTGCCCCCACCCATCAGGCAGCCCGACGCGGCCGCCGCTCGACTTCCTGCGCATGTCGTGATTCGGGATCCAGACGCCGGTCGAGAGTCGAAGCGCGCCCACGTCAGGCCACCCTGAGCTGTTTGTTGTCGATCGCCGACTGAAGCGCCGGCAGGATCTGATTCACGAGGTCGGTCGCACCGTCTCGGCCCATGAAGTACGTGCCTCCCTGGAACGTGGTCGTCACGTAGAAGTTCATCGTCACCGGCTGGTTGCCGGCCGAGAGGGCGAGAGAGCGGCCCTGCGGGGCGCGCGGGTCGCTGGTGGAGAGGCCGGCGGTTGGGCTCAGGGAGTCGAAGGCACCAGCATCACGCTGCTCTTGCGCGCGGGTGTTCGCGGCTGCACCGCCGGCCGCGCCCGCGAGCAGCCCGAGTCCAGCGGCGGCGGCGCCGTACTTGGCGGCCGAGCCGAAGTTGCCGGAGGCCGCCGCGGCCAGCGCCTCAAAGGCGTA
>JBKJNH010000165.1:0-10204 GCA_046596055.1 Candidatus Eiseniibacteriota bacterium | reverse complement strand
CACGCCCGAGGCGGCGCGCGCCGCACTCGCTCCCGGCGCGGCGATGGCCGTCGACCTGATGCGCGGCGACATGAACCTCGCCGCCATCGGGACGTTGACGCATCGCGACGGCGACCGCATCGTCGCGTTCGGTCACCCGTTCTTCCAGATCGGCGACGTCGCCTACCCTCTGTCGCTGGCCGAGGTGACGACGATCGTCGCCAACGACCAGAACTCCTTCAAGCTGGGCACGCCGGGCGCACAGGTCGGCACGATCACGCAGGATCGCCGCGCTGCCGTGGCCGGCTCGATCGGACCGATCCCGCGGATGCTGCCCATGACCGTGCTGGTGCGCGATGGCCGCGCGACCTCCGCCGCCGCGCCTGCCGCGTATCGTTTCGACATCCTGCGCCACCGCCAGCTCGTGGCCCAGCTGGCGAGCATCGGGGCCGTCGGCGCGCTCGCCGACGCGAACGGCGGGCTGCCCGAAGCCACGTGGCGCTACCGCGCGACCGTGCGCTTCCCGGGGCGGGCGCCGCTGGTGCTCGAGGACACCGAGGGCGGTCCGCTCAACGCCGCATCGACTGCGCTGGCCGCCCCGCTGCGCCTGCTGCTCGACAATCCGTTCGCGCCGCTCGATGCCGACTCGGTCGATCTCGACCTGACCGTGTGGCCGGGAGTGGCAGGGGGGCAGATCGAGGCGCTGCGCCTCGCGACGGGCGTCGTGCGCCCCGGCGGGGACGTGGGTGTCGTCGCCACCGTGCGCGATCGGCGCGGCGGGGAGCGCGAGATCGCGTTCACGCTTCCCGTGCCGAGCGACCAGGCCGACGGCCGGCTCATCGTCGCGGTCGGCGGCGGCGGCGAACTCGATCGCCAGGAGGCCGCACGCGTGCCGGCTCGGCATCGCGCAGCCACGCTCGACGCCCTGATCGCCCGCCTGGCTGATCGGCGGCGGGACGATCACGTGTACGCCGCGCTGTACGGCCCCGGCCTCGAGCCGGTCGTCGACGGCGTGCCGTACCCCGACCTGCCGGAGTTCGCTCAGCGGATGCTCGCCACCGAGCGCGCCAACCGCCCGACCGATCCGTGGGGCAAGCTTGCCCCGATCGCCGAGAGAAACCGCGACGTCGCCGTTCCTGTCGCCGGTCTGCTCACGCTCACCGTCGACGTCCGCCGTCGCCCCGACGTGCCCGTGCGCCCCGGCGACCGCGGAGCGATTCCCGTGCTCCGCGCCCCCGAGCGCGAAGAGGAGGACAATTGATCGCCGTCTCGCATCGTGCGTTCGCACCCCGCACTCGCCGGGCACCGTGGGCCCTGGCGCTCATCGCCATGCTCGCGGCAGCATCCGTGGCACACGCGACCGGCACGCAGTACTGGTCCCTGCGCTCTGCGGCGGACTTCGCGCAGGCCGAGCTCGAGGGAGTGGCCATCGGTCCCGACGGGGAATCGAGCCCGGGGCCGCGCGTCACCTCGACTCCACTGCCGGCCGAGACCGTGGTGTGGGGCATGCTCGCCGAGGGCGATGCGACGATTCTCGCCACCACCCCCGGTGGTCGCGTGCTCACGGTGCGCGGCAACGACGTCCGCGGCGACTCGACAGGCGACGGCGCTGCGTTGTGCGTCGTGCGCGGGCCCGACGGCGCGCTGTATGCAGGAACCGGTCCGAACGGCCGCGTGGTGCGCCTCGATCGCGGCGGTCGGAAGACGTGGTTCGAAACGGGACAGAAGTATGTGTGGAGCCTGGCGTGGGCGGGCCGCACGCTGTACGCCGCGACCGGGCCTCTGGGCCGGGTCTACGCGATCGACGGCGAGGGGAAGGGCCGGGTCGTGTTCGATGCAAAGGTGGCGCAGCTCACCGCTCTCGTGCCCGACGGCAAGGGCGGTGTCTTCGTCGGCGCGTCGGGCCGCGGCATGGTCTATCACGTGGACGGCAACGGGAAGACGCGCGCGCTGTTCGAGGCGGCCGAGAAGGAGATCCGCGCGCTGGCTTGGGACGGCCGGGCGCTGTACGTCGCCGCGCTCTCCGCCGCACCGGTCACGTTCGGCGCCAACGACACGCCCGAGCCGGGGGACGGCACCGGCCAGCGCGCGGTCGTCTATCGCGTGGTGCCCGACTCGTCGTCGAGCGTCCACTGGGTCGCACCGCAGGGTCTCGTCTTCGCGCTGGCGCCGGATGGCGATGGCCTGTGGGCCGCCACCGGCAGCCGCGCGGCGATCTATCGCATCGACGCGCGGGGCCGCGGCACCACGCTGTGGAACGAACCAGGCGGCCAGGCCACCGCGCTCGCCCGCTCCGGCAACGCCTATCGCGTCGCCACGTCGAGCCCCCCGCGCCTCCTGACCGTGACGCCCGGCGAAGGTGGCGGGACGCTCGCCTCGCCCATCCACGACGCGAAGAAGATCGCGCACTGGGGACGCCTGTGGTTCGACGGCGCCGGCTCCCCCAGGATGCGCACGCGCAGTGGCAACACGGCCGAGCCCGACACGACCTGGTCGGAGTGGCAATCGACGACGAGCGAGGGTGCGGTCGCCTCGCCGTCCGCCCGCTACCTGCAGTGGCAAGCCGCGCTCGACGGCTCCGATCGCTTGCGCGCGGTCACCGTGGCATGGGGTGAGGAGAACCAGCGCCCGCGCATCGAGGACTTCGTCGTCTACCCCGTCCCCGGCAAGTACTACGAAGGCGAGCTCAACCTGCGCCGCGACCCGGTGACGCAAGAGCTGCCCGACGGACGCAAGGTTCAATTCAATGCCGACGTGCCGCGGCGCAGCGCGTCCGAATCGCTGCCACCGTGGGCGCAGGGCCTGCGGCCCATGTCGTGGCGCGCCACCGATCCCAACGGCGACACGATCACGTACCGGCTGGCCGCGCGCGAGCGCGGAACGACGGCGTGGACGCCGATCGCGGTCGGCCTGTCGAACTCGCTGTACACCTGGGACACGACGGGCTTCCGGGATGGCACCTACGAGGTGCGCCTGACCGCCAGCGACGTGGACGAGAATGCCGTGGGCCGCGGGCTGGACGACGAACTCATCGCCTCGTCGGTCGAGCTCGACCGCACGCCGCCCGAGGTCGTCTCCGCCGAGACGCGCGTCGCCGGCGACGTGATCACGGTCACGGGACGGGCCCGCGATGCGCGCGGCTTCCTTGCCCGCGCCGACGTCGCGCTCGATGACGGAGGCTGGTTCGTCGCCGCCCCCGACGACGGGTTGTGGGACGGGATAGAAGAGTCGTTCACGTTGCGCCTCGAAGGCGTGCCGCCCGGCGAGCATCTCGTCCGCGTGCGCTTCGTCGACGGACTCGGCAACCCGGCGCTCGTCACGCGGACCGCGCGCGTCGGTCGGTGAAGTCCGGGCCGGCGCTCCTCGCCGCCTACGTCGCCGTCGCCCTGGCGCTCGCCATCGCCGCACCGTGGATCGGTCAATCCGAACGCTTCGCCGCATTCGCGGCCGCCGCGGGTGCGCTGGCGCTTGCCGTTGGAATCGGCGGTCGCACGCTTCCCGGCGGCCGCCGCGGCATCCTGCTGATCGTCTCCATTGCGGCGCTCGTCCGGGTGCCGCTTCTCACCGCCCCGCCCACGCTTTCCGACGACGTGCACCGCTACGTCGTCGACGGCCACCTGTGGATCCACGGCCGCGACGCGTACACCACGTCGCCCGCGGACATCCGTGCAGCGGGGGGGCTCCGCAATGCGGTCGCCGACTCGGCGCTCGCCCGCGTCAATCACCCCGAGCTGGCCACCATCTATCCACCGTTCGCCGAGGCCGCGTGGACCGCGTTCGCTGCCGCCGGCCTTGACGAGCGCGGCTTCCGCACGATCTTCGCGCTGTGTGACCTGATCACCGCGGCTGCCCTGGCGCGAATTCTGGTCCGTCGCGGTCGCTCCCCATGGCCGGTCGCGCTGTTCGCGTTCCATCCGCTCGCGCTCATCGAGTCGGCGGGCTCGGGCCATTGCGAGGCCCTGGCGTGCGCGCTGCTCGCCGTCGCCTGGGAGCGTTCCGAGGCCGGACGCCGCGGCTTCTCGACGCTCGCGTGGATCGCGGCCGCGGGCGTCAAGCCGATGGCGCTCGTGGCGCTGCCGTTCCTCGCGGCGCGCTGGGGCCGGTGGCGCACACTGTTCGCCGTGGCGCTCGCGGGAGCGCAGTACGCAATCCTGGCGTGGGCGAGCGGACGCGCCGGTGAAGCGAGCGGGCTGTTCACCTACCTCGCCACGTGGCAGCACAACGACCTCTTGTTCGAGGGCGCACTCGCGCTGGGCATCGCCCCGGGTCTGGCCCGCGCGCTCCATGCCGTGATCGGCCTCGTTATGGCGGCGGTGCTGGCCGTGCGGCGCACCCCCCCGATCGAAGGCTACGCGTGGGTGACCGCCTGGGTCCTCCTCGCCTCGCCCGTGCTGCACCCGTGGTACGCGCTCAGCCTGCTGGTCGCGATCCCGGTGCTCGAGCGGCGCGGACCGCGGGCGACCGGCTTCGCGCTGGCGCTCGCGGTGCTCGCCACGTACGTTGTGCCCACGGCGGCGGGGGACACGCCCGGCTTCCGCCTCCTGCCGCTGTCGACCCGCCTTGCCGAACTCGCGCCGATCCTGGTCGTGGCCGTGGTCGAGGCGGCGGCAGCTCTCCGCGCGCGCCATGTCGGTCGCGTTCGGGCGCACGCTTCTGCGGCGATCCACGAGGAGAGACCATGAATGGAGTCAGGAAGCACGGTGGTCGGATGTTCCCGCGGGGCCTGCTCGCCTCCGGCGTCATTCTCGCACTATTCGTCACCATGTCGTGCGCCCCGAAGGCCGCGGTCGTCGAACCGGTCGACACCGCCGCACTGGCGCAGGCCCTGACGCAACTCGACGACGACTGGTCCGCCGCCGCCGCGAGCCGGGACGCCGCCGCCGTCGGCGCTTTCTACGCGACCGATGCGGTCGCCTATCCGCCCGGCGAGAGCGTCGCCATCGGTCAGGCCGCCGCGCAGAAGGTGTGGGCCGCGTACTTCGCCGACTCGACCTTCGCGATCTCGTGGAAGACGGAACGCGCCGAGGTCGCGAAGAGCGGCGAGATGGGTTTCACCGCCGGCACGTACGAGGACTCCTTCCGCGGTCCGGACGGCGCGATGGTTCTCGAGAGGGGCAAGTACCTGTGTGTGTGGGCAAAACAGGCGGACGGGTCGTGGAAGGCCGTGCAGGACATGTGGAACCTGGACCCGAAGTAGAGGGAGACATCGCGATGCAATGGAAAGCGGTCCGCGAGGGCTATGTGATCCGCTTCATCCCCGGCGAGGACATCGTCGGGGGCCTCATCGACTTCGCCCGCACTCACGCCATCGAGGGCGCGTGGGTGAATGCGCTCGGCGCGATCGCCGATCCCGAGCTGGGCTACTACCACCTGGATCGCCGCGCGTACACACGCCAGGTGTTTGCGGGGGATTGGGAGATCACCGCAATCGTCGGCAACCTCTCGCGACACGAGGGCGAGCCGGTGCTGCACGTCCACGCGACGATCGGCGGCGTCGACTTCTCGACGCGCGGGGGGCACCTCTTCGCGGGGAAGGCAGGGGCGACCTGCGAGGTGTTCGTGCGCCTGCTGGGAACCGGGCTCGAGCGCAAGCTCGACCCAAAGGTTGGACTCAACCTGTGGTCGCTCGGAGAACGGTGACGACGCGCCAGACGACGAATTGCAACGGCCCCCGAGCGTGGCGCCCGGGGGCCGTTCGCTGTCATCTCGGGAAGCCCTGCTAGATCTTCCGCTTCTCGATCGTCACCTTTTCCATCACGACCTTGTCGATCGGGTTGTCGCGCGCGTCGCGCGGCACGGCCACGATCTTGTCCACGACCTCGATCCCCTCGACCACCTGCCCGAACACCGAGTACTTGCCGTCGAGTGACGGCTGCGGGCGCACGCAGAGGAAGAACTGGCTCGAGGCGCTGTTCGGATCCGCCGCGCGGGCCATCGACACCGTGCCGCGCAGGTGCTTGTTGGCGTTGAACTCGGCGGTGATGTTCTTGCCCGAACCGCCCAGGCCGTCGTTGCTGCGATCGGCATCCTTCGAGTTCGGGTCGCCGCCCTGGATCATGAAGCCTGGGATGACGCGGTGGAACGTCGTGCCGTCATAGAACTTCGCGGTCGCCAGCGCCTTGAAGTTGGCAACGTGGAGCGGCGCGTCCTTATCGTTGAAGCGAAAGACGATCGTCCCGAGGCTGGTCTTGAGGACAGCGACCTCCTCAGCGCCCTTGGCCGTCGCGGTGGACTTGGCCTTGTCGGCGGCATCGGCGTCGAACGAACCCATGGCAAGGCCTCCCAGGACGAGCACGGACAGGATCGAGAACAGCTTCATCGAGCGACCTCCTCGTGGCGGATGACTTCAGGACAGGAACAGGATAGCGGGGGCGGCGGGCGCGGTCAAGAGACGCTCCTGCAATCGCTTGGCCCCTGCAAAGGGGGGTGCTAAACTTAACCTTCGGCCGCGCGCCGGCCGCCGGCCCGGCGCAGCGAAACGATGCCCCAGGCGCGGCCCGTTCGGCCGTGGTCGCGACGATGGGAATAGTACGTGTTTGCGTCGCACGCGGTGCAGGCGTCGAGATTGGCGATCCGCGGCTGTTCCACGCCGGCGTCGACCAGTTGCGCCTGAACGGCGGCGGCGAGATCCACGAAGAGCCGGGGCGGCGACCCGTTTGGCGGCGCCGGGCTGCGCACGTACGCCGGATCGAAACGGGCGGCCACGTCGGGGCCCACGGCGAAGCAGCAGGGACCGATGCGTGGGCCGAGCGCGGCGCGCAACCGCCCGGGGGCTACGCCGGAGTGGACCATCGCCTCGACGAGGCGGGGAACCACGCCCGCGACGGTGCCCCGCCATCCGGCGTGCGCGGCGCCGACGGCATGACCGTCGTCGTCCCAGAGCAGGGCGGCCAGGCAGTCGGCCGCCCCGACGGCGAGAACCAGGTCGGGGATCCGCGTGACGAGCGCGTCGCCGGTGCCGGAGAGGCCCGGTCCCCGCGGCGTGAGAACGTGGGCCCCGTGCACCTGCGTCGCCCAGGCGATGCGAGCCGAGTCGAGGTCGAGCGCGCCGAGCAGCCGGGCGCGATTGTCCTGAACATGGCGGGGGTCGTCGCCGACGCCTTCGCTCAGATTGAGGGAATCGAACGGGGCGCCGCTCACCCCGCCACGCCGCGTGCTGAACGCGGCGACGGGCGTGAAGCCGCCGCCGCAATCGGGGGAGACCCGGGTGTAGCCCGGATTCGTCGAAAGGATCCACTCGGACATGATGCCTCGCAGTCTAGCAAAGCCGTCGCTCGTCGCGCTCATCGCCGTCGCTGCCGTCCTGCTGCCGCTGCTCGTTCGCGGGCAGGCGGGAGGCGGATCCGCCGTGCGGACCGGCCCGACCACGGCCGACCCGGTCGTGGCACGTGTCGACGGCAAGGACATCCATCGCGCCGAGATCGATTCGCGGAAGCAGCGCGGGCTCGCCGACTACGAACGCGAGACCGGCCGCGAGGCGCCGCCGACGTTCGACCTGTTCTTCCAGCGCATCGCCCTCGACGAGGCCGTCCGCGAACGCCTCATCGTGGCCGAGGCGCGCCGCCTGGGGTATTCCGTCAGCGACGCACGCGTCGATTCGATGCTGCAGAGCGAACCCGCGTTCCGCCCCCGGGGCACGTTCGATGCCGCGCTCTACGCCGCCTACCGGCGCGACAACCCGAAGAGCTACGCCCAGGTGCGCGGCCAGGCGACCGACGTCCTGCTGTTCCAGCGGCGCGCCGCCGACCTCGAGCGCGAGCTGGCCCCGGACGCGCCGACGCTCGATCGCCTCGTCGCCCGCCGGACCGACAAGGTGAAGGTCCAGACCGCGCTCGTCAGCGACCTGCAGTTCGACGGCGTGCACGACGCGAGCGAGGAGGAGTTGCGCGCCTACTACGCGAAACACCGCGACTCGTTCGCCGCGCCGGCGCGGCTCTCGTACGCCGCGCTGGTGTTCCGGGCCGGAGAGGACGGCCGCGTCTCGGCCCCGGGACTGCGGCGCGCGCGGGACCGCGCCGATGCGCTGCTCGCCGACCTCCGAGGGGGGGCCTCGTTCGACTCGGCCGCGATGAGAAGGGATCTCGTCCCGACGCGTGGCGTGTGGGGTCAGGGCCAGGTCACCGGCGTCTTCGCGCGAACGCCCGAGTGGGCCGACAGCGCCTTCGCCTCGCCGTCGGGCCGCGTCCTGCCCCGCAGTTTCGAGGTCGACGAGGGCTACGCCGTCGTGCGCGTGGAGCGCAACGCCTCGCGCGAGGTGCCGCGACTCGTCGACATCACATCCGAGGTGCGGGCCCGCTGGCGCGCCGAGCAGATCGAGCTGGAATCGCGGGTGGCCAACCGTCGCTGGTACGACGCCCATCCCGACTCCTTCGTCGTCCCCACGCGCACCGTGCGCTGGGCCCGGGTCGACACCGCGAAGGTGCGCGTTTCGACGCCCGGCGAGAGCGATCTGCGCGCCTGGTTCGAGGCCCACAGCACCCAGTTCGCCCGGCTCGATCCGGGCGGCGGCGGGGTGCGCCTGCAATCCTTCGAGGAAGCGCGCGCCGAGGTTCTCGAGCGAGTGCTGCTCGAGCGTCGCGTGGGGGCCGCGCGCACCCTGGCCGACAAGGTCGCCGTGGAGTGGGGGCGGGGCAAGAACGGGCCGCCGCGCACCGACGGCCTCGAGTCGGGCGGGCCCGCGCCGCTCGTGATGGGCGGCGCACATCCTCCCGGCCTGCCCGGCGACCTGGCCGACAGCGCGATGAGCTGGACTGCCGCCCCCCGGGCGATCGTCGTCGCCGATCCGCGGGGCTTCGCGATCGTCGGACTGACCAGGCTGGATCGCGCGGTGCGTGCGCCGTTCGAGGCGGTCGAGCCGCAGATCGCCGCGGCAATCGCGCGCGAGCGGGAGATCGCGCTCGAGAAATCCGCGCGCGATCACTACGCGGCCCACCCCGAGCGCTACCGCACCCCCGTCGGCTACTCCATCACCTACGCGACGGCACCGCCCGCGCCGTTGTCGCGCGTCGACGTGCCGGCCGACGTGATCGAGCGTTACTACCGCGAGCATCCGCAGGAGTTCGGCACGGCCGCCGAGGTCCACGTGCGCCACTTGCTCATCGGCAACGCCACGCGCAGCGACGCCGACGCGATGGCCCTGGCCACGAAGCTGCGCGCCCGCATCGTCCAGGGAGAGAAGCTCTCGGTCCTGGCTCGCACGGTGTCGGACGACCCGGGCAGCCGCGAACGCGGCGGGGACCTGGGCTGGATCCGCCCGGGCAGCACCGTACCCGAATTCGAACGCGCGGCCTTCGCGTTGACGCGCGCCGCTCCGCTGTCGCCGCCGATCCGTTCGCAGTTCGGCGTCCACTTGCTCGAGCTGGTCGAGCGGCGCGACGCGGTGGTCAAGCCGTACGACGAAGTGCGCCTCGAGCTCGCGATGAAGCTCGCCGCGCAGTATGCCGACACGCTGGGCCGCAAGCGCGCCGAGGCCTTGCGCGTCGACGCGAAGAGCATCCCCGAGTTCCTGCAGATGGCCGAGCAGCGAAAGATTCCGAGTGCGCTCGGTCGCTGGTACGAGGGACTGCCGCTGATCGGCGCGGCGACCATCGATGCGCTGCGCTCCGACGCGGCGAACACCGAGCCCGGTCAACCGCTGCCCCGGAGCTATCGCTACCTGCAACAGGGCTACGTCGTGGCGTGGCTCGACTCGCTGCTCCCGCCGCGTCCCCTCACTTACGAGGAGTGTGCGCCTCGCGTCCGGGAGGACGTGCAGGCCGAGGCGCGGCGCGGCGCCGCGAAGCGGCGCATCGACGCCGCGACGGCCGCGCTGGCCGCCGGACGCCCGTGGAACGAGGCGACCGAGACGATCGGCGGCTCCACGGAGCCGTACCTGCTCGGCTATGGCGAGCCGCTGCCGGGGCAGGGCGAGATCCCCGGACTCGACTCGGTGCTGTTCGGGCCGGACGCCGCGCCAACCGGCGGCGTGCGGCGCGTGGCCACGCCACGGGGCGACCTGCTCGTCCAGGTCGTCGAGCGCGTCCCCGCCACGCCCGAAGCGAAGACCCGCGAACGCGAACAGGTGCGGCGCGTCGTGCTCAATCGCCGCATCTACGATCACGTCGAGGGACTGCGCGCGAAGGCGCGCATCGAGGTCCTGCGTCCCGAACTGGCGGAACGTCCGCCGGCGCCGCCGCGCATCTGAACCCGGAGCCCGCGCCATGGACGGACGTCACCCCGAGCGTGC
>JBKJNH010000150.1:0-13100 GCA_046596055.1 Candidatus Eiseniibacteriota bacterium | reverse complement strand
GGCGAAGCCGTGAACGGCCTGCGCGCCGTGGTGCTCGGCTCGCAGGGCGGCCGCGCGTTCTCGGCCGGCGTCGCGATCGAGGAGCACACGCGCGAACGCGTCGCCGACATGCTCGCCGCGTTCCACGACGTGTTCCGCGCGCTCGTCGCGTTGCGCCCGCCGCTGCTCGCCGCGGTGCGCGGCGCGGCGCTGGGCGGGGGCGCCGAACTGGTCGCGTTCTGCGACGCGGTCGTGGCCGAGGAGAACGCGACATTCGGCTTTCCCGAAGTCCGCCTGGGTTGCTATCCGCCGGTCGCCGCACTCGTCCTGCCGGGCGTCCTCGGCCGCATGCGCGCCGCCCACCTGATCCTCAGCGGCGAGACGATCGGCGCGCGCCATGCGCTCGAGATCGGGCTGATCACCGAGGTCGTCGCCGAGGGCGCGCTAGCCGACGGCCGCACGGCCGCGCTCGATGCGTTCGTCGCGCGCTACGTGGGCCACAGCGGTGCGGCGCTCTCCCTGGCGCGCGAGGCGATGGGTGGCGGCGACGGTCGGGGCCCGCGGGGGGCGGCCTTCCTGTCCGCGCTCGACGCGGCCGAGACGATGTACCACGAGCGACTGATGGCGACGCACGACGCGAACGAGGGCATTGCCGCGTGGCTGGAGAAGCGGGCAGCCACGTGGAAGGATCGCTGACACGCGTCACCGGAATTTCCACGGGAAATCCCCGGTTGACGTGCACCCCCGGAACCGCGAGACTCTTCGTCCGGTCGATTCTGGCCGATCTTCCCCCCGCATTTGCCGTCCCTCCATTGTGAAGAGGTCGTTGCCCATGAACCGTCTTGCCGGACTCCTGTGCTTGTTGCTCCTCACCATCGCCTTCGTGATGCCGTCCCACGCCCAGACCCGCACCCCGTGGGAGATGCACGATGGGCTCGAGGTCACGGGGGTCAACCCGCTGGGCCTCGTCCCGTTCACCTGTGCCCCGGCCATCCACGGAGACGTCTGCGAATACGATGACGCGACGATCCCGCCCGAGGTCCACGCGGGTTGGGGTCCGGCGCCCGATCCGGCGATCATCGGATTCAGCATTCCGTCGCGCGTCTGCTCGGCCCCGATCACCTGTTACAGCTACGGCGACTTCACCTACTTCCAGACTCTGGTCGACGTCCCGGCGAACGTCGTCGTGACGACGTTCACCATCGCCTTCTCCGGCATGGATGACGGATCGCGCGTGACCATCTTCAACTCGACGTATCCGGGCGGGCTGGTCGTGCCCGGGAGCTACGTGTTCCTCGGCGGGTCGGGAACGACCAGCCTCCACACGTACGTGGTTTCGGGGGAGATCAATCGCGTCGTCATCACGCAGGTCGACGACTGCTGCTCGGCGAACAACCTGCAGAGCGCGGTCGTGGTGCTCAACGGGGATGTCGTGACGCCCGCGGCGCCGTCGAGCTGGGGCCGGGTGAAGAACACCTACCGCTGATCGCGACGTCGAGTTCCTAGCGCCGCGCCACCCACGCCACGCCCATCGGCGTGCGGCCCACGATCACCGAGCCGACCAGTTGCATGCTCGCGGTGTCGAGCATCTGCACGATGCCGTCGCGGGACGAGGTGATGAATGCGCGATCGTCGTTGGTGGCGACGGCGATCGCGCTGGGGTACAGCGCGACCGCGATGGCCTGCAGCCGGGCGCGGCTCGTGGCCCCGTAAACCGCGATCGCCGACTCGCCCGCCACGACGATCAGCGCCTTCTGGCCGTCGCGCGTGAACGCGATCGCGACCGGCGCTCGACCCACGTTGAGCGTCCCCTGCCACGCCAGCGTCACCGGATCGATCAGCGAGACCGTGCCGTCTTCGCGATTGGCGACCCACACCGAGAGCCCATCCGGCGAGATGGCGACGCCCTCGGGAGCCCGGCCGACCCGCGCCTGCGAGAACCCGCCTCCGGCCAGGTCGATCGCCCACAGCGTCCCGCTCACCGGGTCGGTGACGAACAAGCGCGTCTCCGTGGCGTCCAGCGCGAGTTGCGACGGCGTACCGCGGGGCAGCGTGAAGACCCGATCGACGACGCGCGACAGCAGGTTGAACTCGAGCACGCAGTTGCGGATCTCCGAGGCGATGTAGAGGAAGGTGCCGGTCCGCGTCATGGCCATGCCGCGCAGACTGCCATAGGGCGACAGCTCGATCCGGTCGGTCTCGCGCCGGTCGTACAGGGTGATCACCGACAGTGAGCCCGTGCCGTAGCGGTCCCCCGCCGAGTTGGCGACGTAGACCGAGCGGCCGTCGTTGGCGCTGACCAGTGCGCGCGGCGCCCAGCCGACGCCGGCGTAGGCGAACGGGCGGCCGGTGTCCGGATCGAGCAGCGCGACGACGCGGTTGCCTTCGGCGGCGACCGCAAGCACGCCGGGGAGCGCATCGATCTCGGCGTTGGTCAGCGGGCGCAGCGGATCGAGGCCGGTCGTGTCGAGGGGCGTGCCGTCGGTGATCGCCGGGACGACCCCGGACGGCGGATCGGAGGACGGCACGCAGCCGGCGTTCCCGAGCAGGCCGGTCAGCGCGGCGAGCAGGGCAAAATGCAACGCGCGGCGCCGCGAGACTTGCGGGGAGTCGGCCGGGATGGACATGGGATGGAGTATACTCAATGTCCCGCAGGCGTTCGCGCGTGACACCCGCCCGGTTGTCGCTCGTCGCGCGGTCGAGTAGATTCCCTGCGGTCTGCTCCGCACCCGGAGCCGCCCCGATGTCTGCGGACAGCAAGTCCACCCGCACCTGACCGAGAACTCGGAGGTCGTTCGTGCGCCGTTACGAGCTGCAACTGTGGGAGCCCGACAAGGGAGGCTGGCGGACGGTCGTCACCGCCGCCGATGCCGAGACGATGAAGCGATCGGCGCACACCCTCGCCTGGCAGACCCAGAAGCCCGTACGCGTGCTCGGCCCCGACGGCGTCGTATCGCACGACGTCGACGAGGCGAGCCCCACCACCGTCGGAGGCTGAGCCGTGTCTGCCATCTTCGATTTCTTCCGGGCGCTCTGGCGCGAGATTCTCGGCGCATGGGAGCTGTTCACCGACTTCATGATCGCGGTGTTCGAGCCGCAGTCGGGCTGGGAGCCCAAGGCGATCTTCGGCGTCGTCTTCCTCGTCATGATCTGGTGGATCTCGAAGCGGGGAACGAAGTCGGCCTGACCTCGTCCCCTGGCGGAGCGGCGTGCGTTCACGAACCAGCTGAATCCGATCCCCTCCGGTGAAACGGTCGCGAGCTTTCGGAAAGCGGCTTGACAGCATCCGATAAGCCCGTAGGATTCCTTCAGCATTTGCCCCCCGCTGGATCAGCCCTTGGGCCTCCGGCGGGGTTTTTCTTTGGAATCACTTCTGGGTCGCGAAACTCGCGGTGATGGGAACGCGTGGGGTGCAGACGTTTTCGCGGCCGCTACGCTACCGGAACCAGCGCGTCTCTTTGCCCGATGGCACAGTCACATCGACGATGGTTGGTCAGGAGAAGGGCATCGACGTGCGGATCGCGCTCGATGTGGTCCGACTGGCACGCGAGAATGCGTACGACGTGGCGCTCCTCTTTAGTCAGGATCAGGACCTATCCGAGGTTGCGGACGAAGTGCGAGCGATCTCGCGGGTGGAGAGTCGCTGGATCAAGATCGCCTCCGTGTTTCCTCTCAGTCCCACTTCCCGCAATCGGCGAGGCGTGAACAAGACCGACTGGATCCCGATCGATCGAGCCACGTACGACGCCTGCCTGGACCCGAACGACTACCGTCTCAGGGCCCCGTGAGTTCCGAGCCCTCCGTCCCAGCCACGATCCCCACGCCAAGCAGGATCAACACCGCGCCCGCGCCCTGTGCGGGTGACAGCCCCTCGCGCAGGAACAGCGCGGCCGAGCCGATGGCGACGATGGGCTCGAGAAGCGCGACGATGCCGGCGCGCGCCGCGCCGATGCGCTTGAGCCCGGCGAAGAACAGCGCGAACGGCACCAGCGCCGAGCCCATGGCGATCGCGACGAACACTCCCCACTGTGCGCCGTCGTACCGTGCGTTCGCGATGTCCCACGGCGGCACGAAGAGCATCCAGAACAGGCCGGCCACCAGGAAGCCGTAGAACAGCACGGTCCACGGCGACAGTCGTGCGACCAGCCCCTCCGAATACACGATGTAGAACGCGTAGAACCCGGCCGAGGCCAGCCCGATCGCCACGCCGAGCGGGTTCGCCCTCGCCACTGCCGCGCCGTCGGCCAACACCAGCAGCGCCACGCCGGCGGTCGCCAGCAGCAGCGCGAGCACGCGGCCGCGCGGCGGCATGCGGCGGCGAACGATCGCCTCCCAGGCGACCACCAGGGCGGGCGCCAGGTACTGCAGCAGGATCGCGAGTCCCACGCCGACCAGGCCCACGTTCGTGTAGTAGGTCCCCTGCACCGCGGCGATGCCGACCGTGCCCAGGATCAGGAGCGGCAGCACGTCGCCGCGCGCGATGCGGAACAGCGCGGGGCGCAGCAGCGCGAAGCCGACCGCGAGCAGAGCGACCGAGATCATGAGGCGTAGCTCGACGATGACCAGCGCCGGTACGTCGCGCTGCATGGCCCAGCGCGCGAGGGTGGCGCTGGTTCCCCACAGAACGCACGCGCCGACGACGAGAAGGAGGCCCGCCCCCGGTCGGGAAACGGGCCCCTTCGTGTGGTGCGGCGCGATCGGTGCGGGGTCGGTCACCGCGCGAGGCGCGCCGTCTTCGTCTCGAGCGCCGAGCCCGATTGCGTGAGCGGCGCCAGGTCGACGAGCGGAATGGTGGCGCCGTACGTCGCGTTGATCGCGCGCAGGACCTCGTTGGCGACCAGCCCGTAGCCCAGGGACGACGGATGCACTCCGTCGAAGCTGAACAGTCCTCCGGAAACGTACGCCGTGGTGTAGCGCACGCCGCCCACCATGAATCCGTGCTCATGCGCGCGGGCCAGCGCGCCGTTGAAGTCCGCGAGCGCGAAGCCGTTCTGCTGCGCGAAGGTGGCGATGATCGCGTTGTACTGGTCGACCGCCCCCTGGATGGTCGCGACCTCGAGCGGGGTGAGCACCAGGCTGTCGGGCAGGGGCGGCGCGGGGTCCGGGAAGCCGTAGCCACCCGGGATGAGCGCGGCCGCGGGCAGCAGGATGCGCGAGCCGTCGGGCAGCGGACCGGCCGAGTCGCGCAGGCGCACCGTGGCGAAGTTTCCCGGAGGGCCGACCGGCACGCGCACGTCGAGCGGAACGGCGGTGGCGTACGCGATGTCCGGCAGATTGGGCACATTCACCAGCACCATTCCCGCGGTCGGCGCCGCGGCGGTGAGCGAGTCGAGCAGTTGGTCGTAGTGCGCCTCGAACTGGAGCGCGGGGACCATGAACAGCGGGTCGCCGTACAGCACGCCGCCGATCAGCTCGTTGCTGCCGAACTCGACCGAGATGAACGTCGGGGCCTGCGCGATGCACTGGCGGACCATCGTGCCCTGACCCTGGAGCACCATGTCGAAGTAGTCGGTTGGCGCATCGCCGCTGGTCTTGGTCAGCGCGTTGATGAGCACGGCACCCGAGATGCCCAGGTTGTCGAAGCCGTCGGCGGGCCGCGGCGTCGACGGAGCGGATGGGATGGCGCCGGGTCGCGGCGCCAGGATCGGCAATCCCGTCGCCGTGAAGCCCGTGACCTCGAGCACGGGGAGGATGCCCGGCGTGGGGATGAGCGGTTGCACGAACGAGCCGCCGTTGGCCCCCGTGGCGCGCGCAACCTGCGCCGGGAACGAGTTCTTCTGCAGATCCTCGACCAGTCCGTTCGACTGGATGCCCATCGAAATGCTGGTGCCGATCGCGACGTAGCTCGAGAAGTCGGCGTTGCCCGTGACGGTCGCCGGCGGAGAGATCGGGTCGAGGGAGGAACAGCCAGCAATGACCGCGAGCGCAGCGAGCGTCAGAAAGTTTCTAGCACGCATCATCACCCCCCGCACACTCGAAGTTCTTCTCCTGTCTCTCATCGGAACGTCAGCCCGAGGCTCACGCCCGCGCTCATCGATCCGCTCTTGTACGTGCCGTCGTAGCCGTCGCGGTTGACGCCTTCGGTCGAGCGCTCTCCGGCGAGCACGGCCAGCACGTAGGCGTCGATCGTCGTGCCGCAGTCGTTGCGCCAGCCGGCGCCGGCGGTGAGGCCATGGCGGTCCGCGTCGGGCAGCAGCGGACCGACGCCCTCGGTGGGCTGCGGCGATTGGTCGAAGTAGTAGCCGCCGCGCCACGCCCAGTCACACGTGCCATCCCTCCGATACTCGACGCCGCCGCGGAAGTTGAACACGTCGTCCCAGTCCTCGGGGATCGACAGGTTGCGCGACGGCGTGTCGGCGAACTCGAGCTCGAGCGTCTCGAACGAGCTCCATTGCGTCCAGTTCGCGTTCACCTCGGCGTACCATGACGAGCCGAGTTGTCGGCCCACGCCGAGCGACGCCTGCGCCGGAAACTCCACCGACGTCTCGACGCGCTGGTCTGGCGGGAACGATCCCGCGACGACGGCGTCGAACGTGGGGTTGCCGCTGGGGATCTGCGTGAAGTCGGCCTTGCCCGCATAGTCGATGTCGACCTTGCTGCGAAACGTGGCGCCCAGCTTCCACGCCGCGTCGCCCGGCCACCACTGTACGCCAGCGTTGAAGCCCACGCCCGAACCGGTGTGGCTCTCGAGATCGACGACGCCGATGTCGTCGGTGCGATCGTCGAGCGGGTTGTAGGCCTGCAGGTAGCGTTGCAGCTCGACCTTTGAAAGCACGATCGTCGCGCCCGCGCCGACGCGGAACGCGGGGGACGGCGCCCACGCTGCCGAGGGAACGAAGTAGAACGGCGTGATCTTCGACAGCGAGGAGATCGTGCGCCCGGTGAAGTTGGCCGGGTCCTTCCACGCAACCTGCAGGCCGTACGGGCTGTAGATGCCGATTCCGGCGGCGTACTTCCTGCCGATGCCCTGCGCGTAGTACAGCGCGACGGGCGGGAACACCTCGCCCTTGGTCTCCTCCTCGACCCCATAGCCGGGGAACGGCGCGACGCCGGAGAACTCGCTCTTGTAGTAGATGAGATTGGGCGAGATCAGGAGCTGCCTGCCCTCGACGTTGGCGAGCCCGCCGGGGTTGAAGAAGATCGAGCTCGGGTCGTCGGCCCGGGCGGTGAACGCTCCGGCGGTGCCGAGCGCGCGCGCGCCCTGCTCGTACAGGCTGAAACCCGCGGCCCGCGCGGCCGGTGGCGCGGCGGCCGCCGCGACGACCAGGATGGACGCCGCGAGTGCGGCGTGATGACGGCTCGTGTTCATGACGACACCCCCAGGTGGCCCTCGTACAGTGCCGCGATCCGCGCGGCGTGGCGCTCGTTGACGAACTTCCGGCGCACCTTGAGCGTGGGGGTGAGCTCGCCGCCGTCGACGGTGAACTCGTCCTCGAGGAGCGCGAACTTCTTCACCTGCTCATAGCGGGCGAAGCCGCTGGTCGCTTCATCGATACGTCGAGTGTACAGGTCGCGCACTTCAGGCAACGCCAGCAGCCCGGCTCGATCGGCAAACGCCAGGCCCTTGTACTTCGCCCACGCCTCGAGCTGCTCGAAGTGCGGAACGATGAGGGCCGTGCAGAACGGCAGGCGATCCCCGATCAGGACCGCCTCGGTGACGTACTTGTCGGCCTTGATCGCGTTCTCGATCGGCTGCGGCGCCACGTTCTTGCCGCCTGCGGTGACCAGCAAGTCCTTCTTGCGATCGGTGATCACCAGGTGCCCGTCGCCGTCGAGGTGCCCGATGTCGCCGGTCTTGAACCAACCGTCGACGATCGCCTTCGCGGTCTCCTCGGGGAGGTGGTAGTAGCCGCGCATGACCCCGGGGCTCTGCACCTCGATCTCGCCGTCCGGTGCGATGCGCACGATGACGCCGGCGATCGGCCGACCGACCGTGCCCGGCTTGTTCGCGTCGGGGCGGTTGACCGCGATCACGGGCGAGGTCTCGGTGAGGCCGTAGCCCTCGAGCACGGGCAGGCCGCAACCGATGAAGAACTCGGCCACCTCGCGCGCCAGCGGCGCGCCTCCCGAGACGAAGAACCGGATGCGCCCCCCGACGCGCGCACGCAGCTTGCCGTAGACCAGGCGGTCGTACAGCGCGTGCTGCAGGTTCAGCAACCCGCCCGCGGGTTTCGCCCCCACCGCCTGGTGTCGGGCCCACCGCCACGCAACGTCACGCGCGCGGAAGAAGATCGCACGGCGCAGCGGCGGCGCGGCGCTCGCGGTGTCGAGCACGCGGCCGTAGATCTTCTCGAACAGCCGTGGAACCGCGAACAGGATGGTCGGCTTCACCTCGCCCAGGTTCGCCGACACCGCGTCGATGCTCTCGGCGTAGGCGATCGAAACCCCGCGCGAGACCATCGTGAAGTGCCCCGCCATGCGCTCGAAGATATGCGACAGCGGCAGTACCGCGAGGCACGAGTCCGTGGGCCCGATCGCGAAGTCGAGCAGCGCGTCGTGCACGTTGGAGCACAGGTTCGCATGCGTGAGCTCCACGCCCTTGGGGACGCCCGTCGTGCCCGAGGTGTAGATGAGGGTCGCGAGGTCGCCGGCCTCGACGGCGTCGCCGGCCGTCCGGGCCAGGCCCGGCTGGTCGATCAGCACCGCAGCGCCGGCATCGAGCATCCCGGTCCACGGGCGCACGGGGACATCGTCGCGGCCCTGCGCCCCACCGGCGACGTGCGCGGTCGGCGACAGCGTGGACGGCGGATCGAACACGATGATGGCGGTCAGGGCGGGCAACTCGGGAGCGAGGGCCGTGATCTTCTGGAGCTGCGTGGCCGTCGAGACGAACACGACCCTCGCCGCGGAGTCGGCGAGGATGTAGCGCGTGCCGTCGGGCGTGAGCGTCGGGTACACGGGAACGACCGCGGCGCCCAGCGTGAGAACGGCGAAATCGGCGAGCGCCCACTCGAGGCGCGTCTCGGAGAGGATCGCAACCCGATCGCCGCGCACGACGCCGAGCGTCGCGAGCGCGGCCGCGACCTGTTCGATCTGCGCCCGGGCGTCGGCGGAGGAGACGTCGTGCCACACGCCGTCGCGCTTGCTGCGGAACGCATCCGGGCGTGGGTGCTGCGCGAAGGCCGTGCGGTAAAGGTCGACCAGGGTCATGGTGGCTCCCGTGGGTTCCGGCGTGCGAGGGAACATATCACGCTCCCGGGGCCGGGTCCTCGAAGGGGTCCTCGACCGGCTTGTTCCCCGTCTCCGTCCCCGCGACGATGGTTGGGGCTGACGTACGCGCCCTTGCGATCGATCGGTTTGCGGACCCGCACACCCATGGCGGCGCGCGATTGTCATGACCTCGAGCGCATCGCAGCAGTCCTGTAAACCATTGTTCTAGAATGGATTACGTTTCTGCGATCGACGAAAGGAGAGGCGATCTCTCCCCGGCTGACGCCAGGGCATCTTCCCGCGCGCGATTCTCGGCGGAGGCGCGCGCGTCTCCGGGAGGCGGCGTCCGCTTTGTACGAACCGTACGCGTGTCCCCGAAGTCAGCTCTCGAGCGGCGACCGGAAGACTCCGCGGCACGTTCGCCGGGTTCAGTCGGCACGCTGCCGAATGTGCAGAACGACATGCCCCCGGCATGTGAACTTGCACATTCATCGACGAACCGCCGCTCCGCCCCACGCCTTGACTTCCCCCGCCCCCCGCCGGACAGTGCTTGGACGGAGGGACCCCGTGACCCACACCCGATCGACCATCGTCCTCACGACCACGATTGCATTTGCCACCGCGCTGCTCACGATCGCACCGGCGCACCTTGTCGCAGCCGACCCCGCGCAGGCCATCGCCCAGGCCGACGCGCAATACGCAAAGTTCGACTTCGAGGGCGCCCTCGTGACCACCCAGAAGGCGCTCGCCGCCGATTCCTCGAGTTACGACCTCTGGTGGCGCCTCGCCCGCTCCCTCACCGACCGCGGCGCGCGGGCGGAGTACGACGGAGCCAAGGCGAAGGCCGAAGCCTCGTTCGAGAAGGCCGTCACCGCAGGCCGCAAGGCCGTTGTCCTGGGCTCGGAGCAGCCCGAGGGACATCTCGAGCTTGCGGTCGCGCTGGGTCGGCTGTCGTTGTCCCGCAGCGGCAAGGAGAAACTCCGGGCCGCGAAGGAGATCAAGAGCGAGGCCGACCGCGCGCTCGCGATCGACCCGAAGCAGGATCGCGCGGAGCACGTGCTCGGGCGCTGGAACTACAAGATCACCGGTCTCTCGGTCTTCGAGAAGGCGGCGGCGAACACGATCTTCGGCGGGCTGCCGAAGGGTGCGTCGTACGACGCGGCGGTGACGCACTTCGAGCGAGCGATCGCGCTCAACCCCGATTACGCGAACCACCACGTCGAGCTCGGGCGTACGCTGCTCAAGCTGGGCTTGAAGGGCAAGGCGCGGGCCGAGTTCGAGCGCGCGCTGGCATGCCCGGCGCGGACACCGTTCGACGCCGAGTACAAGGCCGCGGCGCAGCAATTGATGGCGAAGACGAAGTGAGCGCATTCGCCTACGACGGGATCGTCCTCGTCGAAGGCGTGCGCACGCCGTTCGTCAAGGCGGGCGGTCCCTTTGCCGGTGTCCAGGCCGCCGAACTCGGTCGCCTCGCGATCGGCGAGCTGCTGGCGCGCACCGGGTTCGATCCCGCGCGCGTGGACGAGGTCGTCCTCGGCAACTGCGGCACTCCCGCCGACGCGGCGAACATCGCGCGGGTCGCGGCGCTCGAGGCGGGCATCCCGCCGCACGTGCCCGCGTTCACCGTGCATCGCAACTGTGCCTCGGGAATCGAATCGATCGCCGAGGCCGCCGCGCGGATCGCCGCCGGTCGCGCCTCGGCCGTGGTGGCCGGCGGCACCGAGTCGATGTCCAACTATCCTTTGATGATGGGGCCGCGGGTGACCGAGGCGTTCGCTGCGTCGGCGCGTGGTCGCGACCCGCTCGCCCGCCTTGCCCCGTTCGCGCGCCTGCGCACTCAGGACCTCGCGCCACGCGTCGCGATCGCCGAGGGCCTCACCGACCCGGTCAGCGGCCTCAACATGGGCGAGACGGCCGAGCTGCTCGCCCGCGAGTTCGCGATCTCGCGCGAGCAACAGGATGCGTTCGCGCTCACCTCGCACCAGAAAACGATCGCCGCGATCGACGAAGGTCGCCTGGCCGCCGAGACGATGGCCGTGTACCCCGCACCGACGTTCTCGCCCGTGACGACCGACGTCGGACCGCGCCGCGAGCAGACGCTCGAGCAACTGGCGAAGCTGAAGCCGTTCTTCGACCGCCGCAACGGCACGGTCACGGTCGGCAACGCGTGCCCGATCACCGACGGTGCGGCGGCCATGCTCGTCATGTCCGAGGAAGCGGCGGCCGCCGAGGGCTACGTGCCGCTCGGGCGCCTGCGCGCGGTGTCGTTCGCCGGGCTCGAACCCGAGCGCATGGGACTGGGCCCGGTCTACGCGACGCCGCTGGCGCTCGACGCGGCCGGGCTCACGCTCGCCGACATGGCGCTCATCGAGATGAACGAAGCGTTCGCCGCGCAGGTGTTGGCCAATCTCCTCGCATTCGAGTCGGCCACGTTTGCGCGCGAGAAGCTGGGACGGGCGCAGGCCGTCGGCGCCATCGACCCCTCGAAGCTCAACGTCAACGGCGGCGCGATCGCGCTGGGACATCCGGTCGGCGTGAGCGGAACGCGCATCGTGCTCACGCTGCTGAAGGAGCTGGAGCGCCGCGGCGGCGGGCTTGGCCTCGCGACGCTGTGCGTCGGCGGAGGCCAGGGCGCGGCGGTCGTGGTCGAGGTGATGAAGTGACGATCGCGGCGCCAACGGCCACCCCGCGACACACGCTGCCCGAACCGGGCCGCGCGTGGCGCGTGGACCTGGCACCCGGCGTCGACGGCGTGGGCATCCTCACGCTCGACGTGCCCGACGCGCGCGTCAACATCCTCTCGGGCGCGGTGCTCGAGGAACTGTCGGCCCTGCTGGAACGGCTGCCGCACGTGGGCCTGCGCGGGCTCGTCGTCACCAGCGGCAAGCCGCGCACGTTTGTCGCCGGCGCCGACGTGCACGAGATCTGGGACATCCGCACGCCCGAGCAGGGGGAAGCCGCCGCCACTCGCGGGCAGGCGATCTTCCAGCGCCTCGCGACACTACCCTTCCCCACGCTCGCCGCCATCGACGGCGCGTGCCTGGGCGGCGGCACCGAACTGGCGCTGGCGTGTCGCTTTCGCGTGGCGTCGGACTTCGAGAAGACGGGGATCGGGTTGCCCGAAGTTCGCCTCGGCATCCTTCCGGGCTTCGGCGGGTCGACGCGCTTGCCGCGGCTGGTTGGATTGACGACCGCGCTCGACATGATCCTCACGGGGAAGACCCTCGACGCGAAGCGCGCCTTGAAGGCCGGTCTCGTCGATGACCTGCTTCCCAAGGAGGACTTCACGGCGCGCGCGATCGGGTGGCTGGGCACGCGCCTGGACGCTGCCGCGTACGGTCGCGTGCTCGCGACGCGCGCCGCCGCGCGCAAGAAGACGACTGCGCCGCTGCCGCCGTGGCTGCTCGAGGGCAACCCGCTCGGCCGCGCGTTCGTGTTCGCACAGGCGAAGAAGGGCGTGCTCAAGGAAACGAAGGGTCACTATCCCGCGCCGCTCGCGATCCTCGGACTGCTGCCGACGACGATGCGCGGGCCCATCGCCGATGCGCTGGCGGCCGAGGCGCGGGCCTGCGGACGGCTGTTGGTCACCCCGGAGCACAAGAACCTGACCGCACTATTCTTCCTCGGCGAGGCCGTGAAGAAGGAGCCGCCGACGCCCGCTGCCGTGCCGGTGAACGCGGCGGCCGTTCTGGGCGCGGGCACGATGGGCGGCGGCATCGCGCAGGTGCTGGCCGATGCCGCGATCGAGGTGCGCTTGAAGGATGTGGACCCCGCGGCGGTGGGGCGGGGACTGCGGGCCGCGTACGAGGTGTTCCATCGTCGTGTGAAGCGCCGCCGGCTGTCGCCGGCGGGGCTTGACCGCCTCATGCGCCGCATCGCCGGCACCACCGACTTCGCGGGCTTTGCTCGGCTCGACATCGCGATCGAGGCCATCGTCGAGAAGATGGAAGTGAAGCAGGCCGTCCTGGCCG
>JBKJNH010000149.1:0-5105 GCA_046596055.1 Candidatus Eiseniibacteriota bacterium | reverse complement strand
TGCGCGCACCGATCGACGCGTTCTTCGAGGGCGTCATGGTCAACGTCGAGGACGTGGCCATCCGGCGCCGGCGGCTGGGCCTGCTGGCCGCGGTGCGCGCGCTGTTCGATCGCGGCTGGGACCTGTCGAAGGTCGTGGTGGAGGGCTGATCGTGCGCGGTGATCGTGCGCGGTTGTCGCCGGCCGTGGCCCGGCGTACACTTGTCGCATGAATTCGTTCCGCATCGTGCTCGCGTTCGCGCTGGCGCTCGCCTGTCCCGCCCGCACGGCCGCCGCGCCGGACGACACACTCGCCGCCACGCTCACCCTCTCTCCCCATCCCGCAACAGCCGTGATGATTCCCGACGGCTTCGTCGACGAACTCGTCGCAGGCGAGCTCGACGCGCCCGTGAACTTCGATTTCATGCCCGACGGTCGCATCCTCGTGGTCGAGCAGCAGACGGCGCGCATCCGTGTCGTCGTGCCCGGCGCGGCGCTCCAGCCGCCGGCAATGGGAACCGTCGGGGATGTCCGTATCCTCTCCGTCGAGGACGGCCTGCTGGGCATCGCGATCGATCCGCGCTGGCCCCTGAAGCCCTATGTCTACGTGCATCACGTGAGCGCCGCGACGCCGAACATCAAGGTCGCGCGCTTCAACGTGAGTGGGGATCTCGACTTCACCGGCGATGGGTCCCTCACCCTCGACTCGCTCTCGCGGCGCGACGTGCTCGTCGACCTGCCGAACGACCAGGGGCTGCACAACGGGGGCACGATCGAGTTCGGGCCCGACGATTACCTCTATGTCGCGCTGGGGGACGACGGCGTGCCGTGCATGGCGCAGGACATCCACCAGCTCCGCGGGAAGATCCTGCGCCTCGACGTGTTCGGGATTCCCGACGGGCCGGGGCCCGTCTGGCCTTACGCCCTTCTCGCTCCGGCCGACAATCCGTATCGCGCCGACGCCGACGTCCGGGCCCGGCTCGTGTGGCATCGCGGTCTGCGCAACCCGTGGTCCTTCGACTTCGAACCGCGCACCGGCGTGATGGCGATCGCCGATGTCGGCGAAGCGTCGTGGGAGGAAGTCGAGATCATCACCGGGGGAGGGCTCAACTTCGGTTGGCCCTTCTTCGAGGGACCCGACGTGTTCTATCCCGACTGCCCGTCCCCGGACCTCACGGGGCTCACCGCGCCGGCCTGGGCCTATGATCGGTTCGGCCCCGACGCGGGGTTCACCGTGATCCTCGGCGGAATCGTGTTCGCGGCGGATTCCGTGTCCCGGAGCTTTCCGCCCGAGTACTGGGGCGACGTGTTCCTGCTCGACTTCGTGGAGGGATTTCTCCAGCGCATCGAGTCGGTGGACGAGGACTGGCAACTCGCACCCGAGGTCGCGGGACAGCCGGCACCACACGCGTGGGGCTCCGGGTTCCGGTTCGTGCCGCGGATGCGGTTCGGGCGGGATGGGGGGCTGTGGTACCTGCAGGGGACGGACCTGCGCCGCATCTCGAACCTGGGGACGGTGGCGGTCGGGGACGAGGCCGCCGCCGTCGTGCCGCTCACGCTCGACCTGGGCGTCGCCCCGAATCCCAGCGCAGGCTTGCTCCATCTCACCCTGCGCCTGGGGCGGGACAGTGCGGTCGACCTGGCGATCCACGACGTCCGCGGCCGCGTGGTGCGGCGCATCGAGGCCGGGACGCCGCTTTCGGCCGGCGCCCATCGTCTCGCCTGGGATGGACGCGACTCCGCCGGGCGCTCGGTCGCTCCCGGGGTGTACTTCGTGTCGCTCGCCGCCGGCGGCGAGACCGCGACCCGCCGCGTCCTTCGCATCCGGGGTTGAGCCCGGCGGGGGGGCGTGCTATCGTGCCCTTCGAACGCACAACGACATCCTCCTTTTAATCCGGCACCGCGAGGCCGGAAAGGGGTCAGGAATGACCCAGCCGCACGCCTGTCGAGCCTGCTCGCGCCCAAGCGCGGCGGGCTGTTTTCATATCCGGAACCGGAGGTGAGCATGGCCGTGCGTGAGAAGGCCGAAATCATCGACGCCGAGGGATTGCGCCGCATCATCACGCGCATCGCCCACGAGATCGTCGAACGCAACAAGGGCACGCAGGACCTCATCCTCGTCGGCGTCCGCCGCCGCGGCGTTCCGCTCGCCGAGCGCATCGCGGCAAAGATCGCCGAGTTCGAGAACGCGACGGTCCCGCAGGGCTGCCTCGACATCACGCTCTACCGCGACGACCTGTCGACGGTGGGACCGCAGCCCGTCCTGGGTGGCGGCACCGAGATGCCCGTCGAGCTGGCCGGCAAGGTCGTCGTCCTGGTCGACGACGTGCTCTACACCGGTCGCACTGTGCGCGCCGCGATGGACGCGATCATGGACATCGGGCGTCCGCGCACCATCCAGCTCGCGGTCATCGTCGATCGCGGCCATCGCGAACTGCCCGTGCGTGCCGACTTCGTGGGCAAGAACGTGCCCACGTCGAAGCGCGAGATCATCGGCGTGCGCGTGAGCGAGATCGACGGCGAGGACTGCGTCGTGATCAAGGAGATGGAGGAGTAGTTGAGCGCCCCCCGCCGCGACCTCCTCGACCTCGAGACCCTGCCCACCGCCGAGATGAACCGCCTGCTCGAGGGCGCGCGCGCATTTCAGCGCGTGCTCGCGGCACCCGGCCGGAAGAAGCCGGTGCTCGCGGGTACGGCGGTCGCCAACGTGTTCTACGAGTCGTCGACCCGCACCCGCGTGTCGTTCGAGTGGGCGGCCCGCCGCGTCGGCGCCGACTCCGTCTCGTTCGCGGCCACGGGCTCGTCGGTGGGGAAGGGCGAGTCGCTGCTCGACACCGTGTGGACGCTCGAGTCGATGGGCCTCGACCTGGTCGTGCTGCGTCACGGCTCGTCGGGCGCGGCGCACTTCCTGGCGCGCCACCTGACCGCGCACGTGGTCAACGCCGGCGACGGCACCCACGAGCACCCCACGCAGGGCCTGCTCGATGCGCGCACGCTGCTCGATCACTGGGGCTCGCTCGCCGGCCGCAGGATCGCGATCGTCGGCGACGTGAAGCACAGTCGGGTCGCGCGCTCGGCGACGTGGGCGTTCACGCGGCTCGGCGCGCACGTCGTCCTGTGCGGGCCCACCGCGCTCCTGCCCGCCGCCGCCGCCGAGGCGCTGGGCGATCCGGCCGGCAACGTGAGCGTGACCGCCTCGCTCGCCGAGGCCGTCGAAGGCGCCGACGCGGTCATGGCGCTGCGCGTCCAGAACGAGCGCATGGAAGCGTCGAACCTGCCGTCGGCCGCCGACTTCACGCGGCGCTACCGGCTGACGCGCAAGCGCCTGGCCGGGGCGAAGCCCGATTCGCTCGTGCTGCATCCCGGCCCGATGAATCGCGGCGTCGAGATCGCGTCGCACGTCGCCGACTCGCCGCGCTCGGTGATCCGCGCCCAGGTCGCCAACGGCGTCGCCGTGCGCATGGCCGTGCTGTGCTGGTGTCGCGGGCTCGACCCCGTGGAAGCGGCGTCATGAGCGGGCGCACCTGGTTGTTCGTCAACGCGCGGCTGGCCGATCCGGCCGCGGGAACGCTCGCATTCGAGGATGTGCTCGTCGTCGATGGGCGCGTTGTCGCGCGGGGATCGGGCGCAAGCAGCCATGCCGGAGCGACTGGAGCACGGACCATCGACGGCGCCGGCGCCATTCTGGCGCCGGGATTGGTCGACGTGCACGTCCACCTGCGCGAGCCCGGGCAGGAGGACAAGGAGACGATCGCCACCGGCACCGCGGCGGCCGTCGCCGGCGGGTTCACCGCCGTGGCCTGCATGCCGAACACGACGCCCACGCTCGACGAGCCGGGGCGCCTGCGCTGGGTGCTCGAGCGCGCCGCGCAGGCGGGCCTCGCCCGCGTCCACCCGGTCGCGGCGATCACGCCTGGTCTCCTCGGCGAACGCCTGAGCGACATGGCCGCGCTGGTCGAGGCGGGGGCGATCGCGTTCTCCGACGACGGTCGCCCCGTGATGCACGGCGGCCTGATGCGCCACGCGCTCGAGTACGCGCGCGACCTCGGCGTGCCCGTGATCACGCATGCCGAGGATCTGTCGCTGCGCGGCGACGGCGTGATGAACGAGGGCGCGGTCGCCAGCCGCCTGGGCCTGCCCGGCATCCCGAACGCATGCGAAGTCACGGCCGTGGCCCGCGACCTGGAACTGGCGGCGCTGACCGGCGGCCGCCTGCATGTCGCGCACGTCTCCACGAAGGGCGCCGTCGACGCGTTGCGCCGCGCCCGCGCGCAGGGCGCGCCGGTGACGGGCGAGACCGCGCCGCACTACGTGGCGCTCACGGACGTCGCGTGCGACGGTTACGAGACCAACGCGAAGATGAACCCGCCGCTGCGCAGCGCCGCCGACCGCGACGCGGTGATCGTCGGTCTGGCCGATGGCGCGCTCGGGATTCTCGCCACCGATCATGCGCCGCACACGCCGCAGGAGAAGGAGCGCGAGTTCGCCGCCGCACCGTTCGGGATCGTCGGGCTCGAGACCGCGTTGGGCGTCACGCTCACGCACCTGGCGCACACGGGGCGCATGCCGCTGCTGGCCGTGCTCGCCGCATGGACGACGGAACCCCGCGCACTGCTGGGGCTGCCCGATCCACTTCTGCCCGGCGCCGAGGCCGACCTCGTGCTGCTCGATCCCGAGCGCGCCTGGACCGTCGACCGCGACGCGTTCCGCAGCAAGGGACGCAACACGCCCTTCCACGGTCACGCGCTCACGGGCCGCGCGCTCGGCACGTGGGTGGGCGGACGGCGCGTGTTCGAGCTTCCCGCGTCGGCCCCCGCGCCGACCGTATCCACCGGAGGTGCCCGATGAAGCCGTGGACGAACGCCGACGCGTGCCTGGCTCTCGAGGACGGGCGGATGTTCTATGGCCGTTCGTTCGGCGCGAAGGGCGTGCGCGAAGGCGAAGTGGTGTTCAACACCGCGATGTCGGGCTACCAGGAGATCTACTCGGATCCGTCGTACGCCGGGCAGATCGTGTGCCTGACGTACCCGTTGATCGGCAACTACGGCGTGACCGACGCCGACTTCGAGTCGCCGCGCTTCCACGCCGAGGGCGTGATCGTGCGCGAGCACTGCGAGCACCCGTCGT
>JBKJNH010000059.1:0-3486 GCA_046596055.1 Candidatus Eiseniibacteriota bacterium | reverse complement strand
GGGCGACTCGGGCCCGGGTCGCCCCGGGTCGGACAGGCATTGCCGTAGACGACCGCGGAGAGCACGGCCTGGCCGTCGCGGCCGATCGTCAGGCGCGGTTCGCCGGTATTCCCGGCGTACTCGACGACGTCCATGCCGTCGAACGGATCCAGCACGAACCCGCCGGATGTCTCGAGCGGCGCCGTGCCACAGCCGACGATCGCGAGCGCGATAAGGCCCATGAGGAGTCCGGCGACGAGCATCGCGATCAGTGCGACGAGGCCCTCGCTTCTCATGCCGGCGGCACCTGCGGCCGGCGCGACAGTGTGAACTTGACCGCGTTCGTGAAGCCCGCCGGCGTCGCGCTCCCGACTTCCTTGCGCCAGTCCGCGCTCGCCTCGATCGCCGCGAGGTCGGCCTGCGACAGCTCGATCGTGACCTCGTAGTTCGCCGCGGACCCCGCGACGGGGAGGATGACGGGACTGCCAGGTGACGCCACGGGCCCCTCCTAGTTGCGCGGGTTCTCGAGCGAGCTGCGCGAGAGCGTCAGGAACACCCGGGTCAGGGTTCCCGGCACGACGAACGAGCCGACGGTGCAGCGGGTGTCGGTGTTCGCGTCGATGTAGTCGATGTCTTCCGGGTCCTGCAGGGTGAACGCGACGGTGAAGCGCACCGGCTCCGGCGGCGCCTCGGCCACGGCGTCGATGGCGCGGACCGAGTCGGTCTCGACCGCGTAAACGCTCGTCGGCACCGACGCCTTGACGTCGCTCACGCGCGTCGCGCCCGCCGCACCAGCGACGACCTCGTAGCCCCACTCCAACGTCTCGAAGTCGGCCGGCTTCCACGTGCCGCCGCCCGGGCGCGCGATCGCGGCCTCGGTGAACTCGGTGTCGGCTCCGGAGAGCGTGCGGGTCGTCCCGTTGACCGTCGTCGCCCCGAGCTTCCACCACATGCGCGCGGTGCCGCCGGCGGCGTTGAGCGCGCGCCAGACGATGTCGGGCGCAGCCGTGACCTTCCAGCGGTCGACGGGCAGGCGCTGGCACGTGAACGAGTCCTTGTGACCGTTCGTGCTCGACTCGTTGTACGTGGCCGCGTCGGTGTCGACGAGGTTCAGGACCGCGTCGGCAAGCGGCGTCGACGGGGTGAACTGCGCCGAGAGGACTGCGGCCGGGCGAAGAATGTCGGTGGGCACGGGACCTCCTGTTACTGCAGCGCCGAGCGACTGTTCCCGGAGCGCGCCTCGGTACTGCTCCCGGCGTGCGTTTCGCTAAACGACTCACGCCCGATGCGCCGGGCTTCCCCGGCGAGGAGCATCTTCACGTCATCGCGCACCTCGAGGAGGGTGACCGAGTTGGCGGCATCACGCTCCTCGAGGCGGACGATTCGGTCCCGGTGGTCGCCCAACGCGGCGAAGACCCACAGGACCGCTGCAACGGTGACTCCGAATACCACCTGCCGAACGAGGCTGCTCGTCCATCCATTGCCGGGTGAACGAGTGGGGTCGGTCATCGAGCTCAAGGGCGATCTCCCTGGGGTGCGGCACGCCCCGCGGCGCGCTTGGTCGAAGGGTGTAGGTCCACGCGACGGTTAAGACGCTCGGCGTGCAAGAGGAAAGTCAGCCCAGCTGCTCGATGAACTCGGCGACGCGGTTCGCCCAGCCCGAGGCGAAGACGGCCTGGCCGGGTCGCCGGGTGACGAGCCGGCCGTAGAAGCGGACCCGCTCGGCGCACATACACGCGAACGTCCGGCCAGCCGGCGCCGCGGCCAGCGCCGCCCACGTCTTCGGGCCGAAGATGCCGTCGTCAGCCACCCCGAGCGCGCGCTGCAGCATCGAGACCGCGGCGGTCGGCCCGCTGTTGACCCCGGTGTCGATCACCAGGACGCGCAGCCGGGGGTCTGTGATCTGATCGAACCGCGGGCGGACGATGAACAGGTTCCGGTAGATCGCGCGCGCCTCGAGCTCGGTGAGGCCGGCGACGTCCTCGGCCCAGCATGGCTTCCCCCGCCACTGGCTCAGCGTGGCGCGGGTGACCCCGAACTTCGTGGGACCGCCCATATCGGCCGGAAGATCGGTGTACCTGTCCCCGCCCTCGCGCGCGAGGATTGCGTCGATGATGTCGTCTTCGGTCATCGTGCCCCCTACCAGGGATGCGGGTTCACCGCGCGCAGCCCGAGGGTCAGCGCGTCGGTCATCGGGTTGTACGAGAACTCGCGCACGGCCATGCCGATGCCGCGATTCGTGTCGGGGGCGATCGGGGAGGCGTCCCCGTTCGGGCTGCCCGAGCCGACGGGTGGGAACCGCTGAGGGTCGATCACCAGCCAGGTCAGCCACGGCGCCGGAATGAACGCGAGCGGCCCCTCGATGCGCGCCTTGAACTTGCAGGGTCCGAAGTCGCGCACCACGCGCCGCGAGGTCTCCGACGCCTGCCGGTAGCCGAGGAAGCGCGAGGCACGCGCCGGCGACCACGAGATGCGCGAGCCGCCGAGCCGGTCGATCGACGCCTGGTTGTAGGAGACCTGCTTCGCGTTCTCCTGCGCCTCGAGGACGAGCCCCGGAGCGATCACGTCGATCGTGTCCCCCTCCATGAACGGCTGCTCACCGGAGGCGGGGATCTCGAAACGGAGCGCGATGCCGCTGCCGCCGACCTGCCAGAGAGTCCCCTTGGGCCACGTCGTGTTCTCGATCGGAGCGAGATACGCCTTCAGCCGATCGTTCACACCATGGACGGCGGTCGTCCCGCCGACACCGCGGTAGACCTCGATCGTGGTCGCGGTCAGCACGCGCTTGACGCGCACCTCCTCGACGTCGCGGCCGCTCGTGCCCGGGGCCGGCTCGATGCGCAGGATGAGCCCGGCGGAAAGGTCCTGCGTCGAGAACACCGACCACGTCTCGACCGTGCCGACTGAGACCGCCGACGCCGCCTGGTTGAGCCACGTGACGCCGTCGGGGTGATCGCTCCACCGGTTGTTGCCCCTCGTGCGGATGATGATCCGGGTCCCGACGGTGAACGCCTTTCCCAGCGTGGCCGAGAGCTGAACGATCGCCACGCCCGCGGCGGCGTCCTCGGTGATCGTTCGGATGGTGCGCTCGATCTCGTCGGCGACGCGCACGACGTCGGTCTGGGCGTACGCGTCCGCACCGGCGACGCTCGGCGCGCGCAGGTCCTTCGCGTGGGAGATGGGGATTCGGATCGTGTCGTCGGACGCCGAGAGCGCGACCAGGGCCTGCGTCTCGATGATCGTGGTGTAACGGAGCCACGCGAGCCTGAGTCGGTGCAGCGACTGCCCGCCCCCGGGCGAGTAGTCGACGAGCGTGTTGCCGGCGAGGGTCTTCGCCACCGCCCCGTCGTCGGCCCGCCCGATGTTCGACCCGCGCACGCAGCGCAGGTAGATCGTCTGTTTGCGCGGGTTGAGCGCGACCGGGAAGATGTCCCCGTTCCACGTGTCGCGGGCCAGCTCGGCCGGTCGTGCGAGCAGCCGTGCGGTGCCCTCGGGATCCTTCAGCAC
>JBKJNH010000012.1:0-2680 GCA_046596055.1 Candidatus Eiseniibacteriota bacterium | reverse complement strand
CTTCGGCCGCGGCGAGTACTTGAAGCTGAACATGCTGTGGTAGCGGGCCGCCGCGGTCAGGCTCAGCGTGTCCTCGAAGTCGGCGGCCGATTCGCCGGGGAAGCCCACGATCATGTCCGTGGACAGGCAGATGTCGGGGACGGCCGCTCGCACCTCGTCGAGGATTTCCAGGTAGCGCTCACGTGAATAGCGGCGGCGCATCACAGCGAGGAGCCGCGTCGAGCCCGACTGGACCGGCAGGTGGAGGTGTCGGCAGACTTTCGGGAGAGACCGATAGGCCTCGAGCAGGCGCGGTGTGACGTGGCGGGGGTGTGGACTGGCGAACCGGATCCGGTCAACGCCAGGCACCTCGTGTACACGCTCGAGCAGCCCTGCAAAGTCGCACGCCCGATCGTCTGGCGCCTGGTAGTGGTTGACGATCTGCCCGAGGAGTTGAATCTCGCGATGGCCGCGGGCCGCGGCGTCGCGAACTTCGGCAAGGATTTCCGCCGCCGGGCGCATCCGCTCGTGGCCGCGGGTATAGGGCACCACGCAGAAGGCGCAGAACTCGTTGCAGCCCTCGATGATGGTGACGTACGCCTTGACGGTGTCGCCCCGGCGGGCGATCCCGAGCGGGAACGACACGTCTTCGTGCGGGTTGATGTCGACTTGTGGGCCGATGTCCTCGTCCAGCGCCCGGGAGACCAGCATCGGGAGCTGTTTGACCCGCTGCGTCCCGACGACCACGTCGATCAGCTTGGACCGTTTCAGCAGGGCGGCGCCTTCCTGCTGCGCGACGCATCCGGTGACGGCAATGACCGGTGTATGGCCCACCGCCCGCGCCGCATCGCGGAACTCGCCGAGCCGCGTGAACAGTTTCTCCTCGGCGCGCTCCCGCACGCTGCAGGTGTTGATGACAATGACGTCGGCGTCGGCGGGATCGGCCGTGGCCTCGAATCCCGCGGATTCGAGGAGGCCGGCGAGCCGCTCGCCGTCGTGGATGTTCATCTGACAGCCGTAGGCCTCAACCAGATACGTTCGAGCCACGTCGCTTGCCCTTGCGGCTGTCGTCCCGAGCCGCACTTTCGCTTTCGCCTTTTGCCGCTGCTTCGCTTTCGCCTACTGCACTTTCGCTTTCGCCGCGACTGCGTCCTCGGCGGACGGAGGCGCCCTGGTGGGTGGACTTCTCGTGCTTCGAGTTGAGAAGCGCGCGGGCACCCTCGAGCATCGGAGACGAGGTGTCCCCGGCCATCATGCGTGCCAACTCCGTGACCCGGTCGTCGGCCTGGAGCGGCGACGCCGAGGTCAGCGTCCGCCCGGCGACGACCCGTTTGCTGATGTGGATGTGCGCGTCGGCGTACGCGGCGACCTGCGGCAGGTGTGTCACACACAGCACCTGCGCGTGTCCGGACAGGACCCGGAGCCGGGCGCCGACCGAGTCGGCCACTCGCCCGCGGATGCCGGCGTCGACCTCGTCGAAGATGAGCGTCCGGTTCACGACGTCGGGCGCGTCGAGCACCTTCACGGCGAGCATCAGCCGCGACAGCTCGCCGCCAGAGGCGACGCGTGCAAGCGGCCGAGGCGCCTCGCCAGGATTGGCAGAGAGGAGCAGTTCCGCCCGGTCGATTCCGGACGGGCCCCACTCACCCTCACCGGCCGCCTCCTGAAAGCGGAACGAGACGTCCGCGTGTGGCATCGACAGGTCGGAGAGCTCGCTGCGCAGCCGTGCCGAGAACGGGGCCGCGGCGCGCTGGCGCGACACGGAGAGCGACCGCGCGCGGAGCAGATAGCCGTCCGCCGCCGCCTCGGCCGCCGCCTGCAGCGCGGAGAGCTGCCCCTCGGGCTGCTGGAGCGCTGCCAACTGATCCGACAGCGTCTGCTGATGGGCCCTGACGTCGGCGAACCCGGGGCCGTACTTGCGCTTCAGCCGATCGAGCAGCGCGAGACGGTCCTCGACTTCCTGCAGCCGTTCGGGCGACGCCTCGATGTCGCAGACGTATTGGCGGAGGAAGAACGCCAGGTCGTCGAGCTGCGCCTTCAGTCCATCCCGCAGGGCGGCATAGGGCTGCACCGAGGCATCGACGGCCGCGAGCTCGTCCAGCCGCTTCCAGACCACGGACAACGACTGGAGCGCGGCGTGCTCGTCTTCGTACAGCGCATTGTAGGCCTCCTGCCCGAGGCGCTGGAGTCGGTCGGCGTTGGCCAGGACCTGTCGAGTGGCAGCGAGCTGCTCGTCCTCGTCGTCGAGGGGCTGCACCTTGTCGATCTCCCCGAGCTGGAACGCGAGCAGTTCGATGCGCGCCGCCCGTTCACGCGCGTCCATCTGGGTCGCCGCCAGGGCGTCGCGGGCGGCGACCCATCCGGCATAGGCCCCCCCGACGTCACCCCGGAGCTGCGTCAGGCCGGCCACGCGGTCGAGCAGGTCGAGGTGCGTGTCCGGCAGCTGGAGGGTCTGGTGTTCGTGCTGCCCGTGCAGATCCACCCCCGCCGCGACCCGCTCCCTCATCGTCCCGGCAGTGACCAGGACGTCGTCGATGAAGGCGCGGGAGCGCCCCTCCGACGAGACCTCGCGCCGGATGATCACGTCGGTCCCGGTGGCGGTGGTGATGATGGCCTGGACGATGGCGGCGGAGGCGCCGGTGCGGACCATGTCGGCCTGCTCCGCGGCGGTCGGGCCTCGGCCGACATGGTCCGCACCGGC
>JBKJNH010000231.1:0-7834 GCA_046596055.1 Candidatus Eiseniibacteriota bacterium | reverse complement strand
GTGACCGCCGAACTCGTTGCGCAGGGCGGCCAGCACCTTGCCCGAGAACGTGTCCTCCTGGCGCGAACGGAAGCGCACCTGCAACGCCGCGGCGAGCACGGGCATGGGCACGGCGCGGTCGATCGACTCGACGAGCGTCCAGCGTCCCTCACCCGAGTCGGCGACCACGCCCTTGAGTCCCGCGAGGTCGCCGTCCTTCGCGAATGCGCGACCGGCCAGCTCGAGCAGCCACGAGCGCACGACGCTGCCGCGCATCCACAGCTGCGACAGCTCGGCGAGGTCGTAGTCGTAGTCGCTGGCGTGCAGCAGCTCGAAGCCCTCGGCGTAGGCCTGCATCATTCCGTATTCGATCGCGTTGTGGACCATCTTCGCGTAGTGGCCCGCACCGGCGGGGCCGAGGTGGCGCACGCCATCCGGTGGGGCCAGCGTGTCCATCGCCGGGCGCGCCTGCGCGAACGCCTCGGCCGGGCCGCCGACCATCAGGCAGTAGCCCTCGGTCAGGCCCCACACTCCGCCGGAGGTGCCGCAATCGAGGAAGCGAAGGCCCTTGCCCGCGAGCATCGTCGCGCGGTCGATCGAGTCCTTGAAGAACGAGTTGCCGCCGTCGACCAGCACGTCGCCCGGCGCGCACAGGTCCGCGAGGTCGGCGAGCACCTGCGAGGTCGCCTCACCCGCGGGCACCATGACCCAGATCGTGCGCGGGGAAGGGAGCGTGGCGACGAGCGCGTTCAGGTCGGCGGTGGCGGTGCCTCCGGCCTTCTCCAGCACCGCACCTGCTGCCGGATCGTGCGCATAGCCCACGACGTGATGCCCGCCGCGCAACAGGCGCACCGCCATGTTGCCGCCCATCTTGCCCAGACCAACCATGCCGACGTGCATCGGGGAACTCCACCGGGTGGGAGGAAACTCGGGGCGCAATCACACGTGAAACGGCGCGCGCGATGCGCGGAAGCACGCCGGACGATAGCACAGGAACGGGCCCCGGCGGCCGGCGGCTCGGGTATGCTGCGGGACGTTCCCGAACCGATTCCCGGAGGTGACCCGTCATGATGCGCTTCCTTGGCTCCACCGGCCTCAAGGTCTCGCCCCTTTGCCTGGGCACGATGACGTTCGGTACACAGTGGGGACACATCAACGTGTCCGACCAGAAGACCGTCGACGCCGTGGTGGCGATGGCGATCGACCATGGCGTGAACTTCTTCGACACCGCGAACGTCTACTCCGGCGGCGAGAGCGAGGAGCAACTGGGGCGCGCGCTCAAGGGCCGCCCGCGGGAGTCGGTGATCGTCGCGACCAAGGTGCGCGGTCGGATGGGTCCCGGACCGAACGACGTCGGGCTGTCCCGCCATCACATCCTGCAGCAGGTTGACGCGAGCCTGCGCCGACTCGGTCTCGACCACATCGACCTGTACCAGTCGCACGCGTGGGACGCGGCGACGCCCGTCGAGGAGACGTTGGCCGCGTTCGACACCATGGTGCAGGCGGGCAAGGTGCGGTATGTCGGCGCGTCGAACCACGCCGGCTGGCAATTGATGAAGGCACTCGCGACGAGCGAGGCACGCGGCATCGCGCGGTACGTCACCCTGCAGGCCCTGTACAACCCGCTCCAGCGCGACCTCGAGCGCGAACTCGTTCCGCTGTGCCTGGACCAGGGCCTCGGCATCCTGCCGTGGAGCCCGCTCGCCGGCGGGTTCCTCACCGGGCGCTATCGCCGCGGGGCCCCGCGCCCGGCGGCCGCGCGGCGCACCGACCCCGAGAAGGCGTACCTCAAGTTCGACGAGGCGAAGGGCTTCGACCTGGTCGATGCGCTCGATGCCGTGGCAAAGGCGCACGGCGGCACGGTGATCCAGGCAGTGCACAACTGGCTGCTGGCGAAGCCCGGCGTCACCTCGGTCATCGTCGGCGCGCGCGACACGGCGCAGCTCGAGGAGAACCTGAAGGCGCTGACCTGGGAGATGACGCCCGCGGAGGTCGCCGGGATCGACGCGATCGCACCGCCCGCGCCGGCCTATCCGTACTGGATGCTCGAGCAGTTCCACTCCAACCGCTGAGCGCCGGAGAACCGCCACGTGTTCGTCGACGAAGCCCTGGCCCGCCGGCTCGAGATGCTCGACGCCTGGTTCGCCGCGCAGATCGCCGCGGCGTTCGCGGCCGAGGATGTCGTGGCCGGGCGCGTCCCTGTTGCGGGCTCGATCAACGTCGCGGGCGCCGTGGCCGCGTGGGCTGCCCCGCACTCGGTCCTCTCGAAGGTGCACGGGCTCGGCCTCTCCGCCGTGCCCGACGATTCCGACCTCGACCTGATCGAGGCCTTCTACCGTGAGCGCGGCGATCGGATGGTGAAGATCGAGTTGTCGCCCTTCGCCCGCGCAGCGCTCACGGCGCGGCTCGAGGCCCGTGGCTACCGCACGACGGGAGTTGAACAGGTGCTCGTGCGCCCGATCGGTCCGGAAGATCAGGAGCTACCGACGGCGTTCGCCTCCGGCGTACAGATCGAGGCGGTCGATCCCGCCGACGTGGAGGCGCGCGCGGCCTGGGCGGCCGTCTCGGCGGAGGGGTTCTTCGCGCCGTCCGTGCCGCCGCCCGACCTGGTTCGCTATGGCGCGATGTGCTCCGACATGATCGACACCACCACGTGGCTGGCCCGCATCGACGGGGCACCGGCGGCGACCGGGGCGCACTCGGTGGGCGACGGCATCTGCGCGCTGTTCGGCGGGGCCACGCTGCCCGCGGCGCGGCGCCAAGGGGCGCACCGAGCGCTGATCGCCGCCCGTCTCGTCGCGGGAGTTCAAGCGGGCGCCACGGTGGCCACGGCGGGGGCCGCGCCCGGCGGCGCCTCGCACCGGAACCTCGAGGCGGCCGGGTTCACGGTCGCCTACACACGGCCCATGCTCTCGCGCGCGTGGGAGTGACCCCGAAGTGACTCCGCAGTGACTCCGCAGTGACTCCGCAGTGACTCGGGCGGCGGCCTGTGCTTTGATGGGCGGGACGATCCCCCGGTCGGAGACCCCATGAGCCCCGACACACCCGACACACCCGAGACGCCTGATCCGCTCGATCCTGCGGCGACCGATGCGCCCCCTCGTCGTGGCCGCGGGCGGCCGCGTCGCGACCCTGCGACGCCGCCACGCGATCCCGGCGTGATCGGTGGCCGCCAGGCCGAGACGTTCTCGCGCGCCATCCTCAACTCGCTGTCCTCGCACCTCGCCGTGATCGAGCAGGACGGGCGCATCGTCGCCGTGAACAAGGCGTGGGAACGCTTCGTCCAGGAGGTCGCGGCCGACCTGCCAAAGGCGCCGGGGCTCGGCGACAACTATCTCGATGCGATCCAGGACGGCACGACGTTCGAGCGCCAGCGCGCGGCGGAGGTTCTCGTCGGCCTGCAGGAGGTCATCGACCGGAGCCGGGCGCGCTTCGAGATCGAGTACACGCTGGACGTCGCGGGAGCGACGCGGTGGTTCGAGCTTTCGGCCACGCCGCTGCTCGGCGCCGCCGGCGGCGCGGTGGTCGCGCACAGCGACGTGAGCGAGTTGCACCGCTCCGAGGCGAGCAACGCCGAAAAGCACCGCTTGCTCGAGGCCGTGCTCGAGAGCAGCGCCGACGGCATCGTCGTCGCCGATGCGACCGGAAAATTCACGCTGTTCAATCGGGCGGCGCGCGAGATCGCCGGCGTCGGCATCGTCGAGAGCGATCCGGCGAAGTGGACCGAGAACTACGGGATCTTCAAGCCGGATCGCATCACCCCGTTCACGCTCGAGGAGCTGCCGTTGTTCCGCGCCATGGGAGGCGATTCGACCGATCGCGTGCTCATGTACCTGCGCAACGAGGTGGTTCCGGAAGGTCGGTTCATCCGCATTTCCGGGCGTCCGTGGGTCCTCGCCGAGGGGGAACTCCGTGGTGGAGTCGTGGTCTTCAGTGACATCACGGACGACTTCCTGGCCGCCGAGGAGTCGCGGCTACAGATCCAGGTGCTCGATGCCGTCCCACTCGCGATCCTCGCGCTCGACGCCGAGGGCGTGGTCGTCTATTGGAATCAGGCCGCCGAGCGCCTGCTGGGCTGGAGCGCTGCCGAGCTGGTGGGCCGCCGCAGTCGCGACGTTCTGGTCGACGACGCCGACCGCGAGCAGGTCGACGGCATCCGCGCGTACCTCCTGGCCGGGAAGCAGTTCCGCGGCGAGTTCCGCGTGCGCAGGCCGGACGGATCGCACATGCGCATTCTCGCCTCGGCCTCGGCGCGCCACCGCACCGACGGGGAGCTCGACGGCTTCGTCGTCGTCGGGTACGACGTGAGCGAGTCCATGCGCGCGCAGGACGCGATGGGAGAACGCCAGGGCGAGGTGCAGCAGTTCCAGAAGATGGAGGCGATCGGACGCCTCGCCGGCGGCCTCGCCCACGACTTCAACAACCTGCTCACGGTGATCCGCGGAAACGCCGACATCCTGCTGGCCCGCATCCCGGCGGGGGATCCCCTGCGTCGCGACGTCGAGCAGGTGACCAAGGCCGTCGATCGCGCGGGCCAACTCACCGCGCAGCTGCTCGCCTTCGGCAAGCAGCGGCCCATGGAGCCGGTGCTGCTGTCGCTCAACGGCGTGGTCTCCGATTTCATGCCGCTGATCAGGCGGACACTCGACGAGGACGTGCGGATCCACGTCGCACTCGACCCCGACACCGGCCGCATGCGCGCCGATGCGTCGCAGCTGGGACAAGTGTTGCTCAACCTGGTGATCAACGCGCGCGACGCGATGACCGAAGGCGGCACGCTCTCGATCACCACGCGCAATACCGAGATCGACACGACCTCTCCAGGGTCGCCCGGGCCGCTGGCGCCCGGGCCGTACGTGCAGCTCTCGGTGTCCGACACGGGGATCGGCATGGACCAGCGAATCCGGGCGCGCGTCTTCGAACCGTTCTTCAGCACCAAGCCGCCGGGGCGTGGCACCGGGCTCGGGCTGTCAACGGCCTACGGCATCGTGCGCCAGCTCGGCGGGCACATCTGGGTCTACAGCGAGCCCGGCCGCGGGACAACGTTCAAGATCTACCTCCCGCGGGAGTTCGAGACCGCCGCGCCGCCCGTCGCGCCGCTGCCGGCGGAGGTTCCGCCGCCGCCGGTTGCCGCCACGATCCTGTTGGTCGAGGACGAGGAGGCGGTGCGCTCGATCGAGCGCCGCCTGCTCGAAATCGCCGGGCACGTCGTGCTCGAGGCTCCGCATGGCGAGGCGGCCGTCGCCATCCTGCGCGACCACCGGGGGCGGATCGACCTGGTGATCACCGACGTCCTCATGCCCGGCATGACCGGGCGCGAGGTCGTGGAATCGACCCGCCGCATGCGGCCCGGCACCGCCGTCCTCTACGTCTCGGGTCACACGGGCGAGGTCCTTGCCCGGGTGGGCGGTGAGGCGGACGCGCCCATCCTGCAAAAACCGTTCTCCGCCAAGGAGTTGCACGCCGCAGTTCGGAGTGCACTTGAGGCGACGGGCGGGTCCCGCTCCTGATCCATCCACCGGAGGAACCATGCAATTTCCCGCCGAACCGTTCCGCATCAAGGTGGTCGAGCCGCTCAAGTACACGACGCGCGAGGAGCGGGTGCGCCTGCTCGAGGAGGCGGGGAACAACCTGTTCAAGGTCCCGGCCGACTCGATCTACGTCGACCTGCTCACCGACAGCGGCACCTCGGCGATGAGCGACCGCCAGTGGGCGGCGATCATGATGGGCGACGAGTCGTACGCGGGAAGCCGCAACTTCTATCATTTCGAGGCCGCCGTGCGCGGCCTGACCGGCTACGCGCACGTGATCCCGACGCACCAGGGACGCATGGCCGAGAGCCTGCTCTTCCAGACCGTGCTCAAGGCGGGGGACGCGGTGCCGAACAACATCCACTTCGACACCACGCGTGCCAACTGCGAGCAGGCCGGGGGCGTGCCGCTCGACCTGGTCGTGCCCGAGGGTCTCGACCCCGCGCATCGCGGGCCGTTCAAGGGAAACATGGACACCGAGCGACTCGACCGCGTGCTCACCGAGCGCAAGGGTCACGTCCCTCTGGTCATGCTCACGATCACGAACAACTCGGGCGGCGGCCAGCCCGTGTCGATGGCGAACGCGCGCGCGACCGCCGAGGTGTGCCGTCGCCACGGCGTGCCGCTGTTCTTCGACGCCTGCCGCTTCGCCGAGAACGCGTGGTTCATCCAGCAGCGCGAGCCCGAGTTTGCGAGCACGAGCGTGGGTGACATCGCGCGCGCCATGTTCGCGCTCGGCGACGGCTGCACGATGTCGGCGAAGAAGGACGGGCTGGTCAACATCGGGGGCTTCCTCGCGCTCAACGACGAGGCGTGGTCCGACCAGGTGAAGCATCGCCTCATCCTGGTCGAGGGCTTCCCGACGTATGGCGGCCTCGCCGGTCGCGATCTCGAGGCGATGGCGCAGGGGCTGCGCGAGGTCCTCGACGAGAGCTATCTCGCGTTCCGCATCGGCCAGGTTCGCGAACTCGGCGAGGCGGTGAGCGACGCGGGCGTGCCGATCGTCCAGCCGCCGGGCGGCCACGCGGTGTACCTCGACGCGAAGGCGATCGCGCCGCACATCCCGCCGCACGAGTTTCCGGGGCAGGCGATCGCCGTCGCCCTGTATCGCGACTACGGCATTCGCGGAGTCGAAATCGGCAGCTTCATGTTCGGTACCGAGGATCCGACGACCGGAAAGCCCGTCGCGCCCGCCCTCGAGCTGGTGCGCCTGGCGATCCCGCGGCGGGTCTACACCAAGGCGCAGCTGGCCTACGTGGCTCAGAGCGTGATCGAGGTGTACCGCGAGCGCGACGCGCTGCGGGGCTTCCGGATCACGCACGGCGCGCCGTTCCTGCGCCATTTCACGGCCCGGCTCGAGGAAGTGCCGGCCGCCGTCCCGGCCGGGCGGGGGGCGTAGCCGGAGTTCGCCCGAGCCGAGCCTAGCGGGGGGCGCGGGGCTCCTGTACGCTTGAGGGGTCCTGCGCGACCCGGGCGATCGGCTCGGCGGCGGGAAGCGCGCCCTTGATCGGAGACCCCATGACCTCGCAGCCGCGCCCTCGTGCCGCATTCCTCGTGATCGCCGCAAGCGCCCTCGTGCTGAGCGGTTTCACCTCGTGCAGCCCCGACGTCTGGACGATGGCGGTCGACACCGGTGGCGTCGCCATCGACGCGAAGTTCCAAGCGCGCCCGGGCGACCTCGATGCGGCCGGCGGCGGATCGCGCGCCCGGGTCGGTCATCCGTGGTTCCCGCTGACGCCGGGCCGCTACACGGACTTCCGCATCCTGCGCTATCCCTCGCCCGAGCCCACGTACGTGCGCGCGACGCTCGGCGAGCCCGAGGAGTTCTTCGGCCGCATGGCCACGCCGTGGGTCTACAGCCCGGTGCCCGGCCTCCCGGTCGACGAGTCGCTCGAGGGGCTGCGCCAGTTCTACTCCGTCGACGCCGCCGGCGCGCTGCGGATGCACGGGTCGGAGAACGACGGGATCATGTCGTACATGGAGCCGCCGATCCGGCACCTGCCGCCCGCGCCTGTCCCGCAGGCGACGTGGATCGACACCACGTTCTTCCGGTCGTTCTTCCCGGGCATGATTCCAATCTTCGCCGGCGCGCAGACCTACACCTCCACGCTGTCGGAACGCGCGTTCCTCGACCTCGACGGCAAGCCCGCCCATGCATTGCAGCGCGCACAGGTGATCGACGAGTTCGACGGACCGGTGCCCGGCATGCTCGGCCTGTCCGGGATGGACGGCGCGATCCTCGCCGCCGCCCTGCTCGAGGGCGAGTCGCCCGAGCCGGCTCTCGCCGCCGCGCGTGGCGGCCGCCGCGATCGCCCGATCCTCGA
>JBKJNH010000229.1:0-15055 GCA_046596055.1 Candidatus Eiseniibacteriota bacterium | reverse complement strand
CACCTCGATCCACTCCGGGCCGTCGTCCGGCGCGGCCGCCACTTCCGAGATCACGAGAACTCCCGGCCCCACCTGGACGACGGTCGGCAGGCGATCGTTCGCGGGCGCGCCGTCCTGGGGGGCGGCCGCCGCGGCGACGAGCCGCCACGCGCCCGCGGCCGGTGGCGCGAACGCCAGCCGCACTGCGACCGAGTCGCCGGGCTCGAGCTCGGCGAGCGGCGCACGCACGGCGAGCGACTCGGCCGCCAGCGGCGTGAACGGATCCTCGCCGACGCCCGCGCCGGGCGCGGTCGACTCGGCGAGCGGCGCGACCCACAGGCGCGCCTCGGCTTCGTTCGCGGGGAGCGACAGCACGCCGCGATTGACGACGATCGCATCGATCGTGACGACGTCCCCGGGCTCGACGCGCTCCGCCGCGGCGACCAGCCGCACGACCGCGAGATCCCGCTCGGGACGATTCGGCGCGCCCGGTGTCGGCGGCGACAGCGCGCGCCAGTCGGCGGCGTTGTCGTCCGTGTCGACGCCGTCGGCGCCGCGCGCCAGCGAGAACCCCGACGGCACGTCGACCGCCGGGTGGCCCTCGAAGTACGGCTTGTGGCTGAGCGTGCCGTAGCCCACCACGTCGACCCCGCCGTCAGGTGCGACCAGGCGCACCGCGTCGGGACCATTCTCGAGATCGATGGGCACGATGCGATCCGGCACGGGATCGACGCGGCCCTCGCCCACGACGAACCGCGCGCCGGGCAGCAGGACGTCGTTGGCAGCGCCCGTCCACCACGTGCGCCAGCGGTCGGGGCCGGCGCCGTCCCCGGTGGCGATCGTCCAGCCGGTGAGCGACACGGGGAGGGGGCTGCGATTGAGCAGTTCCACGAATTGGAACCCGCCGTCGAATCCGGCGGGATCGTAGAAGACTTCATTCAACACGACCGGCAGCGCGAGCATGGACGCGTCCCGCGGGGGCGGTACGACGGGGGCTCAGCGGATGTTGCGGGGACTTCCTGGAATCAGGCGAGGCCGCGCCGGCGGCGGAACCACCACTCGGCACTCAACAGCGAGGCGATCAGCGCGAACGCGATCGGGCTCTCCCACAGGCGAAACGTGCGCTCGCGACCGGCGCGCGGACGCGAAGCGGTCAGCGAGGCGGGAATCCCCCCCTCATCCCCGGGCTTCACGGCGGCGCCGCCGGAGGCCGCGGCGACCGCGGCAAGGAGCCCCGGATCCGGCGCGACATCCTGCCACTCGGCGCTCTGCGCGTCGACCCAGAACGTCGCGTTCGCGTTGCCGGCGGCGCGGCCGCCGACCTGCGCGCTGGCGTTCACGGTGTAGCGGCCGGGCGGCAGGCCCGCCAGCGCCGCGCCGTAGGCGCCTTCGCCGCGCGACTCGAGCACGACGTCCCGCGTCTGCGGGCCCGACAGCCGGGCCGTCACGCGCGCGCCGGCGACGGGCTGGAATCGCGCGTCCTGCAGCGCCGCCTCGAGCCGCACGACCTCGCCGCGCGACACCAGCGGGCGCTCGGGCACCAGGCGCAATGCCTCGCTCTGCGCGGGTTCGCTGAGCGCGCGCAGCAGGTTTCCCCACAGCCGCTCGTAACGGCGACCCGACTCGACGTCGGAGGCGGAGAATCCCCAGCGATAGGTCGACGCGCCGTTGACGAACACGACCTTGCCCCGACCGACGCGACGCTCGGCGATCAGCGCGAAGCGCCCGCCCGCATCGGCCACGTCGACGCGATCGGTGGCGGAAACGGCGAGCGGCTGCACGTTCTGCAGCGGCGGCAGCGCGCCCCACAGTCCGAAGTTCACCGCCGGATCGTCGTCGAGCCGCACGAGATCCGAGGCGCGACCGGATTCGGTCAGGGCCGCGGAGGCCTCGGGCAACGAAGTCGAGCCGGCGGTGCGCACGATGCCCAGCGCCGGGCCGAGCGGCCCGCTCGCCAGCGCCAGCACGCCGTTGCGCGCCGCGCCGCCGAGGACGATCGCGCTGCCCCCCGCCGTGATGTACCCGGACAACGCCTGCGCGGTCGCGGCGGGAAGTTGACCCTCCTCGACACCGATGAGCGCCACGAGGGCGTACGGCCGCAGCGCCGCGGCCGAGGCCGGCAGCCCCGTTGCGCTCGCTGCAGGCTCCCCCGTCGCCGTGGCCGCAGCGGCCACGGGAGCGCCCCTCCCCACGCGCTGGAACGCGCCACCCGCGAACACGCGATGGTCGGCGGCGTACGCCGAGTCGGCGTCGATGGCGCGGCGCGCCCACGTCCAGTCCCAGTGGTACGAGCCGGCGAGGATGAGCACGCGCTCGCGATCGGGCAGCACCTCCTGGGCGTAGGCGCGACGATTGTTGACCGTGCTCCACTCGGCTTCGCCTTCGGTCGCCGGGGCGAGGACCTCGAACACGGCGAGCCCGGCGCGCGAGGGACGATAGGTGAGCCGTCGCGAGATCTCGGCGCCGCCTCCCGGCAGCGCGACGTCCTCGCCGGCGAGGACACGATCGCCGTCCCGCACCGACAGGCGCACGGTGCGCGGCGGACCGTACGCCGCGAGGCGCACCTCGATCGGGGTCTCCTGGCCGACGCGGGCGGTGGGATTGGCGAGGACGTCGAGCACGGCGATGTCGCGCGCGGGCGCCTGCCCGATCGCGACGGTCGTCACCGGCAGCCCCAGCTCGCGCGCGGCGCGCACCGCATCGCGGCCGCCCGTCTGGGCCCCGTCACTGACGACGACGATGCCGCGCGGCGCATCTACTCCCTCGAGCGCGGAGGCGAGCGCGTCCCCGAGCTGGGTGGCCTCGCGCGCGCCGCCCGGGAGCGAGTCGCCCGGCGCCACGCTCGCGGCGAACGCTCGGCGCTCGACCTTGAAGCGACCGCCAAGGGCGCGGGCGGCGCGATCGGCCGACTCGTTCGCGACGGCGGCGCGATCACGCGCGGCCGTGCCGCCGGCAGCGAGCGAGTCGGCGGGCAGGTCCATGGAACGCGAGAGGTCGGTGAGCACGACGACGGTTCCGCGCCCCGCGGCATCACCGGCGAGGGAGAGCAGCGGTCGCGCCAGCAGGAATGCGACGCCGACCAGGGCCAGCGCGCGCAGCACGGCGAGACCGTTCCGGAACGAGGCGCGCAACTGGGGGGCGATCGCGCGATAGGCCCACCACGCGATCGCCACGCCGACGATCGCCGCAAGCACGGCGAGACCCAATTCACCCGAGGTGAACGTGAGGCCGATCGAGTTCACGCAGGGCGCTCCACGGGGGCGAGGCGACGATGCGCCGCGGGATGCGGCACGATCGCACGATTCTAGCGGGGGCCTGCGCGGGGGCGCCAGCGCGGGGGCGCGCTTGACCTCGAACTGACTTCGACCTCACGAGCCTACGACAATGCGGGGTCCGATTCGATCGCGAGCGCTACGGCGAGGTCGACTTCGCCCGCCAGCGCCGCCTCGGCGCGCTGCAGGCCGTCGAGGAGGAGGGCCGCCAGGGGGAGCGGCGGGTCCACCACGACGGGCGCGTCGATCCGCGCCTCGCCGTCACCCACGGCGGGACCGTTCACGGTGAACGTGCCGCGATCCCACGTCAGGAGGCCCCACACGACGCGCGCGTGGCGCTCCCACAGCAGGTCCTCGAGAGTCGTCGGATCGCACACGCCCTCGTCCACGAGGTGCGCCCCGAGACGCGAGTCCTGCTCGGGCCGGGCGGGCAACGCAGGCGCGTCGCGGCGCGCCGCGACGATGCTCTCGACGGACCGCCGCGTCGCGATGCGGCGGCCGACGACGAGGTCGCCGAGGCGCAAACCGGTCCCGCGCGGGCCGATGCCCACGAGTCGCCCGTCGGCCACCGCGAGGTCGACGGCGCGCGGCCAGCCATGGGCGCGGTCCGCGGTCTCGAAGGAGACGCGGGCGGTCACGCCGGCCTGGGCGACGAACTGCAACACGTCCTCGACGCCCAGGCGACCGAGAGGACCGGTGAACAGCAGCCCGTCGTCGCTCACGGTCCGAAGCGCACGTCGGTGACGACCGCGCCGGGACGAGCTCGCTTCTTCAGTCGACGCAGGTTGAGCCACCCGGCGACCCACCCACTGGCCACGGTGAACCCGAGAAGCACGATGAGCGCGTCGAACACGAGGGGCAGCAACCGCAACTCGATGGCGCCGGCGTCGAAGGCGGCGAACGCCAGCCGCGCGGTGACCAGCGCGGTCACCAGCACGCCCGTCATCTTGCCGGGGATCGTCGAGTGGATGTGCACCGGTCCATGCGTCACGTGCAGGTAGGCGCCACCGACGAGCAGCATGATCATGCGCAGCGCCGCCAGTGCGCAGATCACGGGCGGGACGAGCCCGCCCAGCCACATCCCGATGAACATCCAGAACGTGCACAGGATGTCGGCGAGCGGATCGAGGATGGTGCCGAACAACGTCTCCTGGTGGAAGTGCCGGGCGACCCAGCCGTCGACGACGTCGCTGAGGATCGCCGCGACGAACACGGCGAAGGCGAGGCGCAAGCGCCCCTCGATGGTGAACACGAGGAAGGCGGGCACCAGCGCGACGCGCAGGAGGGTGATCGCCGAAGGCCAGCCGAGCGCGTCGAGCGCGGTGCCGGCGCGATCGCGCACCAGGTCGACGTGCAAGAGCGTCAGGCCGATCATCGGGACGAGGCCGACGACGGTCCAGCCGAACGCGCGCCGCGCCAGGTCGGCGTCGACGAGGATGGCGAGGGCGCCGGCCGAGGCCAGCGCACCGAGGAACAGCACGAGACCCACGAACAGGATCGAGCGCACGGCGGCGGGGTTGGCGATCCCCCGCTCGCGGGCATGGGCCATCGCGCCACGCGCGTAGCGGGCCCACGCGCCCGGCGTGTAGCGGTCGCGGCGAAGGTCGATGAGATGGCGCTCGACGAACATGGCGGACCTCGCGGGAGACTCTCGACTTCGGGGATCGTCAGCCTACCATACGCTCCCGGACGATCGTCGATAGGATCTTCGTGCCCGCGCCGACGACACCCCGCAGCGTTCCGGAGATCTTCGACCGCCCGATCCGACGGCGATACGACACCGGGACCTCGACCACGACGAGCCCGCGCTTCGCCGCCTTCGCCTGCATCTCGACGGTCCACCCGTAGTCGGGATCGCGCATCGCGAGCCGTTCGAGCGCAGTCCAGCGCACCGCGCGAAACGGACCCAGGTCGGTCGTCGTCGCGCCGAACCACGCGCGCAGCAGGAACGCCGCGAGCCGGTTGCCGAACCGCTGGGGCAGGGTGAGCGCGCCGGGCTCGGCGCTTCCGAGCGTGCGCGAACCGATCACGAGGTCGGCTGAACCCGTCGCCAGCGGGGCGAGGAGGCTCGCCACTTCGGAGGGATCGTCGGAGCCGTCGGCGTCGGCAAACACGATGACGTCGGGAGGGCCGGACGGACGCGTGCTCATGTAGGCGAGACCCGCGAGGCAGGCACTGCCATAGCCGCGGCGCGTTGCTGCAATGACGGTTGCTCCGGCGGCGATCGCCGCCGTCGCAGTGCGATCTCTCGACCCGTTGTCGCACACGACGATCTCGTGGCCGGCCACGCCGGGGGCCGCCTCGAGCGCCACGCGCAGGCCGCGCACGACCGCACCGACCGCCGCCTCCTCGTCGAGCGCCGGGATGATGACGCCGACTCTCACTCCCGCGTCACGATGGCGTCACCCGCGTGGGACCGCGCGCTCGCGCAACGCCGCCTGGGCCGCGGCGACCCGCGCGATCGGCACGCGAAACGGGGAACACGACACGTAGTCGAGGCCCGCCGCGTGGCAGAACTCGACCGACGACGGCTCGCCGCCGTGTTCGCCGCAAATGCCGATCTTGAGCTCGGGGCGCGTGCGCCGGCCCTCCTCGACCGCGAGGCGCACCAGCCGGCCCACGCCGTCGCGGTCGATCGCGACGAACGGATCCTCCGGCAGGATCTTGCGCGCCAGGTACTCGGGCAGGAAGCGACCCGAGTCGTCGCGCGAGTAGCCGTACGTCATCTGCGTCAGGTCGTTCGTGCCGAACGAGAAGAACTGCGCCTCGCGCGCGATCTCCCCCGCCGTCAGCGCCGCGCGCGGAACCTCGATCATGGTGCCCACCTGGTAGGGCACGGTGACACCGGCCCGCGCGAACACGTCGGCCGCGACCGTGTGCACCAGCTCGGCCTGGCGCGCGAGTTCGTTCACGTGGCCCACGAGCGGAATCATGATCTCGGGCAGCACGACGCGACCCTTCTTCGCCACCGCCACGGCGGCCTCGAGGATGGCGCGCACCTGCATCGCCGTCACCTCGGGATACGTGATGCCCAGGCGGCAGCCGCGATGGCCCAGCATCGGGTTGAACTCGTGCATCTCCTCGACGCGCGCGAGGATGCGGCGCTTCTCGGCGAGGTGCCGCCGCAGCGTGGCCAGCGTGGGCACGCGCTTCTTGCCCGCGGCGCGGCGGTCGGGCTTTCCGCCGGGCCGGCGCGCCCGTGGCTGGAGCTCGAGCAGGTGGATCTGGCCGGCGAGCTCGGCCACGTCGCGGATCAAGTTGTCGCGCCGCGGCAGAAACTCGTGCAGCGGCGGATCGAGCGTTCGGATGGTCACACCGAAACCGTCCATCGTCTCGAACAGGCCCCGGAAATCGGCTCGCTGGAAGGGAAGGAGCGTCGCCAGGGCGCGCTCGTATCGCTTGCGGGCATCGCGGCGCGCGCGCTCGAGCGCGCGGTGCGCGGCGGCCCGCTCGCGCCGGGCCGCGCCGCGGGCGGCGCGCTCGACCTGGCGTTCCGCTTCGTGCACGCGGCCCTCGAGCGCGCGCGCCTCGGCCGCGGCAAAGATCATCTCGACCACGACCGGCAGCCGCTCTTCGGCGAAGAACATGTGCTCGGTCCGGCACAGGCCGATTCCCTCGGCGCCGAACGAGCGCGCCTTCCTCGCGTCGCGCGGGATGTCGGCGTTGGCGCGCACGCGCAGGCGGCGCACCTCGTCGGCCCACGTCAGGAAGCGCGCGAACTCGGGCGTGAGCGCCGCCTCGATCGTGGGCACCGCGCCCTCGTACACGAGGCCGCGCGCACCGTCGAGCGAGATCACGTCGCCCTCGGCGATCACGTGGGCGCCGGTGACGAAGCGCTTCGCCCGCTCCTCGACCACGATGGCCGAGGCGCCGGCGACGCAGCACTTGCCCATCCCGCGGGCAACCACGGCCGCATGCGACGTCATGCCCCCCGTCGCCGTCAGGATGCCCTCGGCCACGGCCATCCCGTGGATATCGTCGGGCACGGTCTCCTGGCGCACGAGGATCACGTGCTCCCCACGCTCGGTCCATTCGACCGCGTCGTCGGCGGTGAACACCGCTCGGCCCACCGCGGCGCCCGGCGAGGCGGCCAGGCCCTCGGCCAGCGGGTCGGGCGCGGCATCGGGGTCCACGCGGCGATGCAGCAGTTGCTCGAGGCTATCGGCCGGAACGCGCAGCAGCGCCTCGTCGCGCGTCAGCAGCCCCTCGTCGACCATCTCGACGGCGATGCGCACCGCAGCGGCCCCGGTGCGCTTCCCCGTCCGCGTCTGCAGGAGATAGAGCTTCCCTTCCTGGATCGTGAACTCGAAGTCCTGCACGTCGCGATAGGTGCGCTCGAGACGCTGCGTGATGACGACCAGCTCGCGAAACGCCCCGGGCATCTCGCGCTCGAGCTCGCCGATCGGACGCGGCGTGCGGATCCCGGCGACGACGTCCTCGCCCTGTGCGTTCACCAGGTACTCGCCATAAAAGCGGTTCTCGCCGGTCGCGGGATCGCGGGTGAAGCCCACACCCGTCGCCGACGTGGGCCCCCGGTTGCCGAACACCATCGCCTGCACGGTGACGGCGGTGCCCGGGTCATCGGGAATGCGATGGAGCCGGCGATAGGTGATGGCGCGATCGCACATCCACGAACGAAACACGGCGTCCCGCGCGAGCCGGAGCTGGATGAGCGGATCCTGCGGGAACGGCCGGCCGGTGTGACGGCGCACCGCCGCGGCGTACGCCTGGGCGAGCGCGGCCAGGTCGGTCGCGGCCAGGTCGGCGTCGCTGGCCACGCGACGCTTCTTCTTGAGCGCGGTGAGCGGCTCTTCGAACGCCTCGTGAGGCACGCCGAGCACGACCGTGCCGAACATGTGGAGGAAGCGCCGATAGCAGTCGAAGGCGAAGCGCGCATCGCCCGTGCACGCGGCCAGCCCCTGCACCGCGCGATCGTTGAGCCCGAGGTTGAGGATCGTGTCCATCATCCCCGGCATGGACACCGCGGCGCCCGAGCGCACGGCGACGAGCAACGGGTCCCGCGGATCGCCCAGCCGCTTTCCGGTCATCGCCTCGAGCCGCGCCAGCGCGGCTTGCATCCCGTCCTCGAAGCCCTCGGGCAACCCGCCCGCGCGGGCGCCGAAAGCGCGGGACGCCTCGGTCGTGATGGTGAATCCGGGAGGAACGGGAATGCCGGCCCGCGACATGTCCGCGAGGCCGGGACCCTTGCCGCCCAGGAGGTCGCGGAGGCTTCCATCGCCCTCCGCCGACCCGTTGCCGAAGTGAAAGAACCACCGGGACGACGACGCCGATCCGGTGGTCGGCGTCGTCTCGCGACGGGTCATCGATCCTCCCCCGGTCCTCCGCTCAGCGCGGCGGACGCTGGAACTGTGAGTCGGCGACACCCCTGTTCACCGACATGGACGTCACCGCGTCCTCGATCAGTTTCTGTCCGCGCACCTGGCGCTCGGTGCGATACGGCACCGTCAGTCCGTCCAGCGGGCGGAAGTCCGAGTAGAGGCGGGCCATCGGCACCTTGCCCCCGCCGAACATCGACGGCTCCTCCTGCTCGAGCCGCAGCAGCAGGCCCGAGCCCTTCGCGAACGACAGTTTCGCCATCGCCTCGGCGTCGACCACCTGCACGACGTCGACCGCCTCGGCGCCGACCTTGTCCTCGCCCACCCAGCCGACCTGCACGTCGCCGCCGGCGAGCCGCACCAGCAGCGGCACGATCTGCGTCTTCATGCCGCTGCGCATGGCCTGCGTCTGCTCGGCGTCGAGCTCCTGGATCTGGTTGCCGTTCGACGCCCAGCCCTTGTCGCCGTTGAGGACCTGCACACCGCTCTGGCCGAGCATGTTCATCTCGATGCGACTCTGGCTCGGCAGGCGCACCGTCACCGCCATCTGGCCCTCGACCGCGCCGTTGGGCGTCGTTACCGTCATGGTCGCACGGCTCGACACGTCCTTCACCGCGCGCAGCTTCGCCGCGCCGCCGTGGGCCTTGACCGCGCGATCGACGATCGTCTTCGCGCGCGCGGCGGCCTCGGGCGTCAGTGTCGCTGTGGGGACCGCCGCGGCCGGGCGGCTCTGCGGGATCGCTCCGGTCGGCGACCGGAAGTCCAGGACCTCGACCTTGCCGAAGCGCTCGAGTTGCGCCTGCACGGAGTCTGCCGTGCTGACCGCCACGATCGACACGTTATCCGTGCGCAGGTACTTCTGGGCGACGTCCTTCACCGAGGCCGCCGTCACCGTGGCCACGCGCTCACCGTAGCGGTCGAAGTAGTCGGTGCCGAGGTCGTAGAAGTCGATCGCGGACCACTGCGCGGCCAGGCCCTCGGCGGTCTGCGTGCCGAACGGCAGCGCATCGACGAGGAACCGCTTCGCGTCCTCGACCTCCTTCGCCGTCGCGCCCTGCTCCCGGAAGTCCCGGATCGTTCCCTGGATCACGTCGAGCATCGGCCCGACGGAGGCGTTCTTGGTGAAGGTCGAGGTGTAGAACGCGCCCTTGTCCATGCCGAAGTCGAAGCTGGTGCTCGCCGAGTAGGTGAGCCCGCCCTTCGACCGCGCGTTCTGCTGCAGCCGCGACGAGAACCCGCCCCCGCCGAGGATGTAGTTCATCACCTGCAGCGAGTAGAAGTCGGGCGTGCGCCGGGTCGTGCCCTCGAAGCCGACCCGCAACTCGGCCTGCGTGACGCCGGGCTTGTCGAGCAGGCGGATGCGATTCTCCGTGAGCGCCGGCAGAGGCGGGCCGGGCCGCGACGGCGGCTCGCCCTTGTCCATGTCGCGGAACTGGGCTTCGAGGTCGGCCATGACTTGCGTCGGATCGACGTCGCCGACGACCACGAGCAGGCACAGGTTCGAGCGGAAGTACGTGTCGTGGAAGCGGGTCATGTCCTCGCGCGTGATCGCCTGCACCGAGCCGGCGTCGCCCAGCGTCGGCCGCGCGTACGGATGCTCGCCGTAGACGAGCGCCGCGGCGTGCTCGGTCGCGACCGCCGCGTTCTGGTCGCGCGATTGCTGGATCGCCCCGAGAATCTGGCCGCGCTGGCGCTCGACCTCCTCGGCCGGGAACGTCGGCTTGAGCACGACCTTCGCCAGCAGATCGAGCCCGGTGCGCCAGTCACGGGCGAGGAACTGCGCCGTGACCACCGAGTAGTCGCGCGTCGACGCCGCGCCCCAGTTCGCCCCGAGGCCGTCGAGAGCGGCGGAGACCGCCTTTGCGTCCATGTCGGCCGCGCCCTGACGCAGCGTCTGCATCGTGAGGTTGGCGAGCCCCGCCTTCTCCGCGGGCTCGTTCGCCGAACCGGCTCGCACCATGAAGCGGTAATGGACGAGCGGCAGGCGATGATCCTCGATGATGTACACCTTGAGCTGGTTCTTGAGCTGCCGCTCCAACGGTTTCGGAACGACGTACGCAGGTGCTGCGGCCGGGGCCGCGGGGGCGACCTGCGGGGCGGCGAGCACCGTCGCGGCGAGCGCGAGCGCGGTCAGCGCGCGGCGGGCGTTCACGACGGCCTCCGCGCCGGCGCCTGCGGCACGACCCACACGACCGTCCGGTTCTCCTTCGTGAGGTACTTCGCAGCCACGCGACGGACATCCTCCTTGGTCACCGCGCGCAGGCGCGTGGTGCGCCGGGCCGCGGCGGCCGGGTCGCCGGTGACGAGCGCGGCATTGCCCACCGCGGTCGCCCGGTCCTGGATCTGCTCGAGCCCGAAGACGAACTGCGCCTCGAGCTGGTTCTTCACCTTGGTCAGCTCCTCGTCGCTCACGTCCTCGGTCGCCATGCGATCGAACTCGGCGAAAAACGTCGTCTCGAGCGAATCGCGATCGCGACCGGGCTTCACGGCAGCGAAGGCATAGCACAGAGAGACGTCCTTGCGCGGGAAGGCGAGACCGGCCGCGAACAGGGCCGACTGGTCCTCGTACACGAGCTTGCGATACAAGCGCGAGGACTGGCCGTTCGAGAGGATGTTGGTGATCACCTCGATGACCGGCGCATCCGCGCTCGAGTCCGGCGGCACCTTGAACCCGCCGAGCAGGAACGGCACCTGCACCTCGGTCTCGAGCGTGGCACGGCGCTCGCCGCGCTGCGGCACTTCGCCGACGTGCACGCGCGGAGCGGGTGCGCCGCGCTTCAGGCCCTTGAAGTACTTCTCCACCAGCTTGACGTTCGCCTCGTGGCTGGTCGGTCCGGCGATCACGACCGTCGCCTTGTCCGGCGCGTAGTGGATCGCGTAATAGTCCTTGCAGTCCTCGAGCGTGATCGCGTCGAGGTCGCGCATCCAGCCGACGGTCGGCCAGCCGTACGGATGGCTGTCGTACGCCACCGACGACAGGAGCTCGGCGCCCTTTCCGATCGGCGAGTTGTCGGTCCGGAAGCGCCGCTCCTCCTTGACCACCTCGCGCTCGGACTTGAGGTGCTCCTCGGTCAGGCTCAGGTTCGCCATCCGATCGGCCTCGAGCCGCGCGGCCAGCTCGAGCTGGTCCGGCGGGAGTGCCTGCCAGTAGGCGGTCACGTCCCACGTGGTGAACGCGTTGTTCACGCCGCCGACGGCCTGGATCATGCGCGCATGCTCCTCGGCGGCCACCTTCCTGGTCCCCTTGAACATCAGGTGCTCGAACAGGTGGGAGATTCCCGTGATTCCCGGACGCTCGTTGCGCGAGCCGGTGTCGTACCAGACCTGGAAGGTGGCGACGGCCGCCTTGGGATCGGTGAGCGAGAGGATGCGCAACCCGTTGGACAGGCGCGTCTCCTGCGGAGTGACCAGCGCGGCGACAGCTTCCGCGGCGAAAGCCGCGGGGGTGGAGATTCCCCCCGCAAGCATCGTGACGAACACCATGCGGGCTGCGACGGAAACGACGTGCGCGGCGGGCGCACCTGGATGACTCATCCTCGAACCTCCATGAGCGAACGAACGGCGGATCCCGGACGGGGGCGGCAGATGTCGGATCATCGGGTCACCACGACGCGCAGCGTGCGCGAGACGGCGGCGGACCCGGGTGCGCCGAGACGAAGCCAGTAGACGCCGGGCGCGACGGGCGCCGTGGCGCCTTCACCGCGCCACGTGACGCTTGCGCCGGCGCTGGCGTCGCCCTCGAACAGGCGTGTGACGTGCCGACCGCGCGCATCGAACGCATCGAGCGTGGCGCGCCCCGGCGCGGCGAAACGAACGACGGAGCCCCCGCCGCGCGTGAACGGATTCGGGCCGGCAGAAAGTGCGAGTCCGCGCGCATCACGGTCGGCGATCGGCGGCGGCGCGACGTCGGTGGTGCTCGGCGTCCATGCCAGCGCGCCGGTCATCTGGATCAGGCCCCAGCCGATGTCCGGGTCGGGCGTGGCGGCGCCGAGCGCCGTCTCGCGCAGCGCCTCGCGCACGGTGAACGGATCCCACGTCGGGTGCGCCTCGAGAAGGAGCGCGGCCATCGCGGCCGTCAGCGGCGTCGAGAACGAGGTGCCGCTGACCCGCGCATAGGTCACGTTGTCAGTGAACACGGGCACGTAGACGCGGCGGCCCATCGCGGTGACGTCGGGCTTGATCCGGCCGTCGGCCGTCGGTCCCGGCGACGAGAACGGCGCGAGGACGTTGAACGAATCCACCGCTCCCGCCGAGATCACGGTGTCGGCGTCGGCGGGCGCGATGAGGTAATTCCACGTCGAGCCGCGCTCGTTGCCAATCGCCGTGACCACCACGATGCCGCGGCGCATGGCCATCGATGCGGCGCGCGTGACGGTCGTCGTCCTTCCGTCCATGTCGGCAGGGGAGTACGACGGGAACGGGCTGTCGAACGCGAAGTAGCCGAGACTCGCGGAGATCACGTCGGCGCCCAGGCTGTCGGCCCACTCGGCGCCGAACTGCCAGTAATCCATCTCGACCGGCGTCTCGTCCGCCACGTCTTCGGTCTTGCCGAGCGCGACCGCCGCGCCGAACGCTCCGCCGACGTACGTGCCGGGCTTGAGTCCCGCGATGCAGGCCAGTGTCATCGTGCCGTGCGTGCCGGCGCCGGGGCTGTCCTGGCCGGGCTCGTCGTCCACGTTCGCGTCGCCGTGCACGAAATCACGCGTGGCGACGATCGACAGGCCGCTGAACGCAGCGTGCGTGGTGCGAAAGCCGCTGTCGAGGACGCAGACCAGCACGCCGTTGCCACTCCAGCCGGCCGCATGCGCCTGCGGCGCCAGCATCATCGACAACTGCTTGAACGTGGCGCCGTAGAACGAGCTGTCGCCGGGCGCGAGAACGGTCGCGGGCGCGACGGCCTTCATCGCCGGCGCCGCCTCGATCCCCTCCACGGGGCGCATCCCGCGGGCGCGGGCGACCGGCTCGATCGCGGCGACGAACGGCAGGCGGCCCAGATCGGCCACGGCCGCCGCCGGGCCCTCGACGCTGACCGCGTTCCTCCAGCGACTCGCGCCGCGCACGCGCAGCCCGCGCGCCTCGACCGCGCGGAGGTACGGCGCGTGGACGGGCAGGTCGTCCGCCGTGATTCCGCGCTCGGCGTCGGCGCCCCGCAGGGCGCGGCGCTCGAGTGAGCGCGCGGGACGACGGGCGCGCTCAGCGGCGATCGCCTCGGACGAGTGCTCGGCCCCCGCGCGATCGGTGAAGCGGATCCAGGCGATGACGTGTGTCTCGGGCTGCGTGCGGGCGAGCGTGGCGACTTCGTCGGCGACGATGGCGGCACCGGCGGCAGTGCCCGGAGGGGCGCCGACGACGAACGCGGCGGCCAGCGTGGACAGGATGGCGATCCCTCGGATGCGATTCATCGGCGTGGCGCTCCTTCGAGGACGGCGGATGCCGCCGCCGGGTCCGCGGCCCGCCACTCCGGGAAAGACCGGGCAGCGAGTGCGCCCACGACGACACCTCGGTGATTGAGCACGGGGGGCGAAGCGTGTTCCGCGAGTGTGCTGACTTCGGCAGGCGTGAGCAGGTCGAGCGCGGCGAGCCATCCGATGGTCGCCGGGCCGCTGGCCCGCCGCGCGCCGTCGACGGCCTTGAGGACGATGCCGAGGCCGCGTGCGGGCACGCCGATGCACTGCAGCCCTTCGGCGCCGGTCTTGGTGACGAGGCGACCGTCGGTGGCGCGCATGAAGTCGGTGCAGAAGCGCCGCGTGCCGGCGACCATGAACGGTTGGTTCACCATCGCGGTGCGGATGCGCGCCATCGCCCGCTCGCGCGGCGTCGCGCCGTCGGGCCGTGCGGCGGCGAACACCGCGTAGGCGCGCGCCATGGCGAGCAGCGGCAGCGCCGGGTTCGATGCGCTGCAGCCGTCGACCGCGTAGGGCGTGATCGCGTCGTCGACGCCACACGCCTCGGCCATCGTCCGGCGCATGAGCCGTTGCAGCGGGTGATCGGGGTGCGTGTAGCCGGCGACCGGCCAGCCCTCGCGGGTGCACAACGCGACGAACGCCGCGTGCTTGCCGGAGCAGTTGTGGTAGAGGCCGGTGCGCTCGGCCGGATCGGCCTGGCGCACGCGCTCGGCCGCGTCGGGGTGTTCCGGCATCTGAAAGCCGCACTCGAGGTCGGCCGGCGTCGCGCCGACCGTGTCGAGGATCTCGCGCGCGGCCGCGACGTGCCCGGGCTCTCCGTTATGGCTCGCGCACATCAGGGCCATGTGACGCTCGCCGAGCCCCAGCGCATCGAAGTGTCCGCGCTCGACGAACGGCAGCGCCTGGAACGGCTTGGCCGAGGAGCGCCAGAACGTGACCCGATCGGGCCGCTCGGTCGCGGCCAGCACGCGCCCCGCAGCATCGACGACGACGCCGTCGACCGCATGCTCGGACTCGAGCGTGCCGCCGCGCAGGACCTCGACCCGGATCGGCATCGCGGCGG
>JBKJNH010000180.1:0-5566 GCA_046596055.1 Candidatus Eiseniibacteriota bacterium | reverse complement strand
GACGGTGCACACCAACGACGCGCCGTCGGCGATCACGCGCCTCGTCGACATGGGGCTGCAGCCGTTCATGGTCGCCTCCTCGCTGCAGTGCGTGATCTCGATGCGCCTCGTCCGCATGATCTGCCCCAAGTGCCGCGAGGCACAGCAGATGGATCCCGAGGAGCTGCGGGCCATCGGCCTTAACGTCACGGGGACCGATCCGGTCGTCGTCTATCACGGCGTCGGCTGTGCGCACTGCCACGGCTCCGGCTACTACGGACGCACGGGGCTGTTCGAGGTGCTCGAGGTCAACGACTCGATCCGCGAGCTGATCAACCAGGGCGCCCCCGACTCGACGATCAAGATCGCCGCCGTCGACCTGGGCATGCGCACGCTGGCCGAAGACGGCATCGAGAAGGTGCTCAGCGGGGTGACCACGCTCGACGAGGTGAATCGCGTCGTCTACCTCGCCGAGGAGAATCGACGCCTGTGCCCGCACTGCACGTGCGTCCTCGCCGGCGAGTTCGACTACTGTCCGTCGTGCGGGCACTTCGTCGGCGACAGCTGCGTGCAGTGCCACCGCAAGCTGAACACGCACTGGGGCTATTGCCCGTTCTGCGGCACGACGAATCGCGCCTCGCGTGACCAGGGTCGTCCGGCCTACGTCGATCCGCGCCTGCACGGACCGGCCTCGGCCGCGCTCGCCGCCGCCGCCGCGGGACAGGCGCCGGCGCCTCTCGTCGGCGCATCGTTCACCGAGCGCCTGCTCGGCGGCGAGAGCGCGCTCGGCGATCGCCACGTGCCCGGCCCCGTCGTCAGCACCGGCCGGACGCCGACGCTGCCCGGCGCGCCCGGCGGCGGAGCCGGCCTGAGCGACACCTCCGTGCGTTGAGACCCGTGCGGTGGGGCGGCCCTTGCGCCCCCCCGCCCCCTCGGTTAACGTGCGCCTCGTCGGCGGCCACGGCTCACGCCGGGCCGCCTTTCCCTTTCCGAGGAGCGCATGGCCAAGGAAACCTACGCAGCGCGCTGCACGGCGAACGTCCTGTTGACGCCACGCGTGCACGAGACGCTGTTCGAACTCGTCGATCCCCCGCAATTCGCGTTCAAGGCCGGCCAGTTCGTCACCGTCCCCGTGGCCGAGGGCGTGCTCCGCTCTTACTCGATCGCGTCGCCCCCCGAAGACCCGCGCTGGCTGAAGCTCGCGGTGGACGTCCAGCCCGGCGGGCCGGGATCGCGGTTCTTCGCCGCGCTGCAGCCCGGGCAGGACGTCAAGTTCCAGGGTCCGTACGGCGCGTTCGTCGTGCGCGACGACGCGCAGCCGCACCTGGTGTTCGTCGGCACGGGCACGGGCATCGCGCCGCTGCGCTCGATGATCCTCGACCTTGAGCGGCGCGGACAGGGCGACAGGCGGATGACGTTGTTCTTCGGCGTGCGCTTCGTCGACGACCTCATGTACCACGGGGAGTTCCTCGCGCTCGCCGCGAAGTACCCCGACACGTTCACCTACATCCCGACGCTGTCGCGCCCCGAGGATGGCGACTGGCCCGGGGACACCGGTCGGGTGACGACGGTGATCCCGCGCCTGCTCGCGCCCGAAGTGGCGGCCGGCGCCACCGCCTACCTGTGCGGCTCGAAGGAAATGCTGAAGGAGGTGACCGAGATCCTGGTCGGTCTCGGCATGGACCGGAAGCATGTGAAGAAGGAGCAATTCTGGTGAACACTTGCGTCGGCGAAGCCGACGCAAAGGGTTGAAAAGAATCGAGGGGTGCGCCCGTTGAAGGACGCACCCCTCGCTCGTTTTCTCAGTCTGCCTTGAACCTGTCGAAGTCGCGCTGAAAATGGTGGAGCTGAGGGGGCTCGAACCCCTGACCCCAAGACTGCCAGCCTTGTGCTCTACCAGCTGAGCTACAGCCCCACCGTGCTCGCCTGCGTACGGCCGCAGGATAGCCGCAGCGATGCGCGAGCGTCAAGCCACCGGGCGCATGCTATGCTGCGGCCGCGCCGGAGTGGTGAAACTGGCAGACGCGCCGGACTCAAAATCCGGTGGGGCTCAAACCCCGTGTCGGTTCGATTCCGACCTCCGGCACCACCCTTCCTTTCCATGTTCGGAGAATCCTCGTGACCCCCAGCGACGTCGCGGCACGCGCGTGGATCGAGCGGAGCGACGCGATCGCCCGCACCACCCTCGAGACCTATCTCCGCTTCGATCCCGAGTCCGGCAGCATGTTCGGACTCCCCGGCAGCGACGAGCGCGCCTTCGACCTCGGCCCCGATCTCGAGGACCGCGCACTCGCCGCGTTCGGCTCGCGGGTCGCTGCACTGCGCACGCTGCTCGCCGCCGAAACCGACAAGTTCGTGCGCCAGGATCTCGAACTCATGATCGACGCGCTCGAGCGGGCGAGCGAACGCTGCCGCGTCGAGAAGGAGCGCCTGCTCCCGTACGGCGATCGCATGAACGTGATCTTCGAGGGGCTGCGCATCCTGCTCGACGAGCGCAACGATCCCGCGCGCCGCTCCCTCGCAGTTGGCCGGCTGGCGCTCTACGCCGGACTTTCGCCCCGGTCGACGCCGCTGCTCGAGCTCGCGGCCGCGCGCTATCGCGAGCGCGCCGCCGACCCGGCGTTGCTCGGTCCGTTCCGCGGCCAGGTGGAGAAAGATCGCGCCAACGCGCCGCAGCTGCTCGCCGGCATCGGCCCGCTCTTCGTCGAGGCCGGCGTCGACGGCTGGCAGGAGGCGCACGCCGCGCTGACCCGGCAGGCCGCGGCGTACGACACGTTCGTGCGCGACGAGGTCCTGCCTCGCGCGCGAGCCGAATTCCGGCTGCCGCCCGAGCTCTACGCGCTCGCGCTGCGCGACTACGGCGTCGACTTTCCCTCCGCCGAGCTGGCCGATCGCGCCGAGGTTGCGTTCCGCGAGATCCAGAACGAGATGCAGGCGATTGCGCCGCTCGTCGCGCGCGAGCGCGGCCTCGCCGCAACCGACTACCGCGCCGTTCTCGCGGCGCTCAAGCAGGAGCAGTTCGTCGGCGAGGCGATCCTCCCCCACTACATCGCGCGCCTCGCCGACCTCGAGGCGATCATCCGCCGTGAGAAGATCGTCACGCTGCCCGAGCGCGCCGCGTCGATCCGCCTGGCCGGCCCCGCGGAGAGCGCGGCCAGCCCGGCGCCGCACATGGACATGCCCCGCATGCTCGGGAACACCGGGGAGCGCGGCGTCTTCGTGCTGCCGCTCACGGTGCCCGGTCGCCCGGGCGAGGCCGCGCTGGCCTACGACGACTTCACCTTCGAGGCCGCGTCGTGGACGCTGACCGCCCACGAGGCACGGCCCGGGCACGAGCTGCAGTTCGCGGCAATGGTCGAGGTCGGAGTCTCGCTGGCGCGCCAGTTGTTCGCTCTCAACAGCACCAACGCCGAGGGCTGGGGCCTGTACGTCGAGGCCGAGATGAAGCCCTACGAGCCGCTCGACGGACAGCTCGTCGCGCTGCAGCATCGACTGATGCGGGCCGCGCGGGCGTTCCTCGACCCCGGCCTGCAGGCCGGGACGATCACCCCGGAGACCGCGACGCGCGTCCTCCGGGAGGACGTCGTGCTCTCGGAGGGCATGGTCCTGCAGGAGATCGAGCGCTACACCTTCCGCGCTCCCGGCCAGGCCACCTCGTACTTCTGCGGCTACCAGCGACTCATGGCCCTGCGGAACGAGGTCGAACGAATCCTCGGCCCGCGCTTCGAGCGGCTGGGCTTCCACGACTTCGTGCTCGCCCAGGGCGTCCTCCCGCCGGCGCTTCTCCGCCGCGCCGTTCTGGAGGAGTTCGTGCCAGCTTCCCGAGCGTAGCGAGGGGCTTCAGGTTCCCGGCGAGATGATTCGGGCATTCCATGATGAATCAAGCGCTTCCGGTGGGTGGATCGCTGCATCGTCCGGGCCCTGGCGGGCCGGTCGATGAGCGCCCCGGCGGAATTTCACAGGGAAAACGATTGCCACCCGTGCTATTCTCGTTCCTGTCGTTGTCACCGCCCCGGCTGCGACGCTGCTCCTCCGCCTGTTCTCTGATCTCATCGCGAGGAAGTCCCCAGTGCCCGCGATCAAGCTCAGCCTGGCTCTCATTGCCCTTGCCGGCTTCTTCGGACGCCGGGGCGGGTCGTGGCGTGCCGCCAAGCGCGACCCGCTCCCGCCCTTGCTCGTCGTCGAGGGCACGCCCGACCCCAGCCTCACCTCGGTCATCACGGCTGCCTCGGAGCGCCTGGGAGCCACGGTCTGCACCGTGGACGCCCTTTCCGACCTGGTCCACGACCCCGATCTCGATGCCATCGTCGCGGTGGTCCTCACCCGCCCGCGCGCCCCGCGAGACTGGTCTCACGCCATCCGTGATGCCCGGGAGATCGTCGGCGACCGCCCGATCGCGGTTCTCGCCCCCCAGCCCACGTCGACGACCCTCGAGGCGGCCCTGCCCCTGGATCCGGCCTTCGTCGCGCCCCCGGTCAGCGTCGACCGACTCCTGTTCGCTCTCGGCATGGGGAGTGATACGCGGGCCTGAGCTTTTTCGCAGCCCAGCTGCATTTTTTCCTTCAACACTCGGCCGCATTTTTCGATGATGCGTGGGTCGGCGTTCGCTTCGCGACGCCCGCCCTGGCGCGCCTGCGCCCTCCTGCCTTCCCCCCGGAGAACCGAGTGAACGAGATCCGATCCTGGACCCGGCGCGACGCCGCGGAGACCTACAACGTTCAGCAGTGGGGCGCCGGCTACTTCCACGTCAATGAAGCCGGCCACATCCAGGTGACCCCCGACGGGCCCGACGGGCCCGGCGTCGACCTGCACGATCTCGTGCTCGACCTGCGCGCCCGGGGCATCGGCCTCCCCCTCCTCGTCCGCTTCTCCGACATCCTGCACTCGCGCGTGCGCACCATCTGTTCGAGCTTCGCCGCAGCCATCCAGGAGTACGGCTTCAAGGGAGCGTACAAGGGCGTCTATCCGATCAAGGTCAACCAGCAGCATCATGTCGTCGAGGAACTGGTGCGCTTCAGCCGCCCCTACAACCTCGGCCTCGAGGCGGGCTCGAAGCCCGAGTTGCTGGTCGCGCTCGCCTTGCAGGACAACCCGAATGCGCTGCTGATCCTCAATGGCTACAAGGACGACGAGTACATCGAGACCGCACTCCTCGCGCAACGCCTCGGCCGCTACCCGATCATCGTCATCGACCGCTTCCGCGAACTCGAGCTCGTGCTGCAGGCGGCCGAGCGTCTGAAGATCCGCCCGCACATCGGCGTGCGCGCCAAGCTGTCGGCGCGCGGCGCCGGCAAGTGGGCCGAGTCGACGGGGGATCGCTCGAAGTTCGGGCTGACCGCGACCGAGCTGATCGCGCTGTGCGATCGCCTCCGCGCCGCCGACATGCTCGACTGCCTCGAGCTGGTGCACTTCCACATCGGCTCGCAGATCAGCGCCATCCACGCGATCAAGGAGTCGATGCGCGAGGCGATGCGCTTCTACGTCGAGCTCGCCGCTGCCGGCGCCGGGCTCAAGTTCATCGACGTCGGCGGCGGCCTCGGCGTCGACTACGACGGGTCACAGACCAACTTCGAATCGTCGATGAATT
>JBKJNH010000170.1:0-4953 GCA_046596055.1 Candidatus Eiseniibacteriota bacterium | reverse complement strand
TGGTCTGGATGCATGGTGGCGTGACGTTCTACCGCGACGCAGCGGACGAAGACCTCAGCCGCAGAGTCAACCAACGTTCTTGCCACATCGCTGCCACACACCGAGGTCTATCAGGCCGCTGACCTGCGTAAACGTGCCAGGTCAGTAGTACCAGGGGAAGCTCGGCACGCTCAGCGGGTGTTGACGGTCATTGTTGGCATTGTGGGGTTGACCTGCGCAAACGCGTTGGAAGGCGTTGACCGCGAACGGTCGCCGCTGGCTCTCCTGCCACGTTTTTGCCACGCACGCGGGCGGCCGCTCGGGGGTCATTACGCTCTTCGTCATGCGCCTCGCGAAAGTCCTCGACTCACTCCAAGGGTGGGTCGGCGGGTCTTCCCAGGCCCGCCGGGCAATCAAGAGCCGTTGGCGGCGAGTACGCGGCCGCCATGGCGCGTTCGAGCACGGTGAGGTCAGCTCACGCGCGGCGCAGCTGACCGACCGGTGGGAGCGCAGGTGGCCGGGAGCCGACCCGCTCGGCAACGTGCTTCGGGTCGAGTACGCCGATCAGTGGGTTCGGTTCCACAGCCTTCCCGAGTCGAACCGGTACGCCGAGAACGCCGCGGAGTACGACGAGATCCTCCTGCGCCACCGCGCGGTCCTGCACGAGCTTCTGGGCTCGGGGAGCACCGCCGACTTGCATGTGGTCGCCGCGGATTGGGGCTGGCAGGACTTGTCTGCTGGCTGGTCGAAGCGCCAACTGCCTAGCGCTTGGCCGTGGCGGAGCAGCCGAGCCGACGAAGATCCAGCCGCTGGCCGCAACTACTTCTGGGCAACGTCGGGACTGTCCGAGCCCGAACTCGATTCGCTTCTGCTCGCAGCAGCAGACGACCAAGGCCATTTCGTCATCGGTGCTCCCGACCTCGATTGGCTCTATTGCCCGTACGACGGCGGGGCCGACGTTCTCCTACCCAGCACTACCGAACGCGATGCGCTGAAGGCTCGGCATGCAGACTGGCTGTCGGCTTACCCTGGCGGACTTTGAGCCATCAGTCGTCGCGGAGCGCCGTCTCCCAATCCTGGCCGCCATGGAAGACACCGAGGATGTTCACGACGAGCTCACCGGACGGCTCGTCGACCTCGTAGGCGACGAGGGTCCGCTTCTTATAGGTGGTCGTCCGCATGCCTGGACGTATGTCGTCTCGACTTCTGCCGGCGAGCGGGAAGAGGAGGATCCCGTCGATGTGCTCAAGGATGGCCGAGATAAAGCGACGAGCGATGTCTGCGGTCGCGTTCGCTGCGATCCAGTCGTCGATCTCGTTGAGCTGCCGTTCGGCTTCGGGAGTGAGGTTGATCCGGTCCGTCATGAACGGGCGGCCCACTTGGCCTCAAAGCGAGCCCGAACATCCTCAACTGGAATGGCGCGCGACGGGTCAGCCTTGAGGGCGTCGTACGCCGCGGCCGCTTCCGTGCGCAGCCATGCCTCCGCTGCCTGGTCGAAAGCCTCGTCAGGGTCCACCGACTCGAGCAACCGGAGCGCCAATCGTCGGCGCGCATCCGCGGGCAGGGACATCCCCGCCTCGTACGCCTCCGACTCGCTCACGGACATGCGCTGAGTCTACGCCGGGCCGGCGACAAGCGCTGTTCAGAGCAGCCGAAGAACCACGTTGTCCTCAGCCTCCGAACCGCCCAGGCCATGACGTTCGATGATCTCTACGATCCAGTCAAAGAGCATCGTCCCTTCCCCTCGTCTGGCGGCTTGCAGCTCGGCGGTCAGCATCGGGACATTCGAGGGATGACACCGAGCCAGGGTGTCCTCGAACCAGCGGATCGTGGCCGGCCACCCGAGTACCTCCCGTGAGCGCTGAGAGTTCAACCACAGGAACTCGAAACCCCCGTCCGGAGTACCGCAGCCACCCCGGAGAATGTCGTTGAACGCGTCCAGACTGCCGCGCCAATCGAAGTCATCGAGGAGCCCAGAGAATCGGGCCACGAAACCATCGAAGTCATCGAACTGCCCGCCGTCGATGGTGAGGACGGGCAGTCCGACCGGCCTCGCTCGCCGCCAGTAGTCCTCGAACTCGTCGGCGGTCAGCGGTCGAACCTCGAACTCCTCCTGGGCGTCGATCTCCCCCTCGCTCGGTGTTGTCACCCAACTCAGCGAGGTGGTCGCATCAGTGATGCGGTCCGCGCGCTCCAGCCTGCCGTCGGCGAACTCGTGCACCTTGCGTACCTCGTATCGCGCCCCATCCAGCTCGCTGAGAATGAGCACCGGGTCTTCGGCGTTCGAATGAGTCCAACGGCACGCGAGGTGTGCCCGCGGTGGCGGGAACTCACTCAGCGCGTCGTCCGTGTCAAGCACAGCACGTGCGAGGCCCTGCAGACCGGCAAAGTAGGCGGCGTCGGTCGAATCCGTGAGCAGTGTCGTCAACCGCCGCGCCTCGTCCATGCATTGCGCAAGGACCCGCTGCCGGTCCCGGTCGAGTCGTCCTGACGAGAGCCACGACGAAACGAACCCCGCGATATCCGCGTCGAGCAGCACACATTCGACGTCGCCGAACGCGACTCCCCGCAGGTCCGGCGGAAAGGGTCGAGCAAGGTGCTGCGCCCAGAGCCTCTCGACCTCCGCGCGATTCGGCTGGGTCATGACTTTCCATCCCCCCGGGGCGCGTTCGCCATCAGGGGAAGCACGTCGTCTTCCTGAAGTCCTCGGAGATGGCTGCGGATCTGGTCATCGATCGCTGGACGCTGATCTGGGTGATCGTCCCAGGTCTTCAGCAGTGACATCAGGGCTTCCCCACCGCCAGGCTCCCAGAGATCCTCGTAGTCACCGATGATCTCGAGGACGCACTGAGCAGATGCGTAGGGCCGGTGCGTTCCGTCCATGCGGTCGACCGCCCACCAGATGCCTTCCCACTGGCCACGCCATGGGAGTTGTTCGTAGGGGGAATCGACCTGCCGGATCGGATGGCCGAGCTCGGCCAGAACGTCGGCGAGGGGCACCTCTCCTTCAAGTGCCTGCCTCGAAGTCAGCGACGCCAGATCTCGCAGAAGCGGGGAGTCGTAGCCGTCGACCAACCACTGCGCCGCGAGCATCGGCAGGTCCCGATCCGGTATGACCCGACCATGAGAGGCCTGCTCGGGCGTGACGTCATAGTCGCTCATCGGAACTCGCGAACGACTTCGATCAGGCCAACGATGTGTCGGTTGAACTCATCGAGGTCCTCGGCCGGGATCCAGTACTCCAGGATCGTCTCGCCGCCAGCGCGTTGGACGTCGTACTGGTCGAGGTAGTCCTTTTCGACGTCGAAGCGCGTCACGTAGCCAATGCCGCTCGCCTTGACGTTCCAGTCGCGGGCGATCCGGATGGCGTAGTCCTCGTTCAGTACCGGGTAGAAGATCGGCTGGTCCGGGAGTCGCGGCGGCCATTCGCGCCAGCCCGAGGCCTCAACGAGCGCGAGCTCTTCGGGGCCTGTCGGGCGCCAGAGGGTGACCGTCTCCATGCGCGCATTCTCGCTCAAACCCGCTTCCCGTCCCTATCGATTTCCGATCATCCCTCCCTTACCTTTCTGGGCCTCAACCATTGATCACCATTGACTCTTCACGGCTCCCAGAATCTCCTCCCAATCACCGTCCTCTGCCTCCGCTTCACCACTCCATTTCAGTCGGCACGCATGCTACGAAGGATCGTGGGACTAAGGCGCGAAAAGCGCCTCTGACCTGCGGCTATGTGGCTAGTGACGGTAGTTGACGGACGCTTGATCGGGGTGATCCGAGTGCACGGCGGGGTGAAGTTCTATCGCGGCGCAGCGAAGGCAGCCCGCGCCTACGTCGAGCGTGATCGATCCCGGGCCGATGACTACTACCTCGGCGAGGGCACCGGCGTCGCCGAGCCCTTGACCGCCACACCCGAGGGCGTAGAGCACGGGGGCTCGATGAACGGCGACACCTACGAGCGCTGGGTCGCCGGGATCGACATCGACACGGGGAGCAAGAAGGGGCGCGTCCTCAAGGACGAGCACGCGCTGCGGTTCGTCGAGGTCACCATCAACGGCCCCAAGACCTGGTCACTCGCGGCAGCTCTGCACCCCGAGATCTCGGCCGCGTTGGACGCGGCACAGGATAAGGCGGCCAGCGAAATCGTCGGTTGGGTCGCGTCGCACGCAACCACGCGCGTCGGGCCGCGCGGGCGTCAGGTGCAAGTACCGGTCGAGAAGATCGAAGCCGCGGTCATCCGGCACTACACGTCCCGAGCCGGCGACCCTCACCGCCATCTCCACCTCCAGATCAACGCCCGCGTGTACGCCGCTGGCGCTTGGCGCGGCATCCACTCGGTCGGCTTCCGGGACTCGATCGAGGCGATCAACGGCATTGGCCACGCTGCCGTCGCGACCGACGCGAAGTTCCGGGCCGCGCTCGCTGCACGAGGGTTCACCCTCGACCCCGAGACGAGCGAGATCCGTGAGCTCGCCCAGTACGCCGGTGCGTTCAGTGCGAGGACTGCTCAGATCCGGCGCAACGTCGACCGGTACGAGGCCGAATGGCGCAGCGAGCATCCCGGCGAGGAGCCCGGGCCGCGACTGCGAGGAGCGTGGGACCGGCGGGCCTGGGCTGAGGCTCGGCCCGACAAGGTTGTTCCGCGCAATGGGCGGGAACTCGTCGAGCGCTGGAATCAGGAGCTGCGGGACCTCGGCTATCGCGATCCGGGCAAGGCCGTCGCCCTCACGCGCACCCAGCCCGGTTGGATTGACCGCGATGCCGCCGCTGACTTGATCGTGTCCATGCTCGGCACGAAGGCGTCGGCCTGGAACGAGGCCGACGTCCGCGGGAAGACCGAGGTCTTGCTCGCGCAGACCTGCCTCGTTGCCGACTCAGCTGTGCGGATCGAGTTGGCCGAAGACATCACGGCCCGCACCGTCGAACGATGCCGCCGCCTCCTGACAGGAAGCGATGTACCGGACGTGTTCCGGTACATCG
>JBKJNH010000094.1:0-4925 GCA_046596055.1 Candidatus Eiseniibacteriota bacterium | reverse complement strand
CGCCGATCCCGATGATCCGCTCCCGGCTGCAGTGGCCGAGGGGCGCGAGCCGTACCTCGTCATCGGCGCGATCGCCGGCGGCTGAACGCGCACCCCCACCGAGAGGTATCCCCATGTCCGCCTCCAGCCCCTTCGCCCGTTGGACTTCCCTGGCCCCTCACTTCCACGCCCTGTTGCGCATCGTCGCGGGATTCATGTTCATTCTCGCGGGCACGTCGAAGCTGTTCGCCTTTCCCGTCGGCATGCCGCCGGACAACAGCACCGCCGAGTTCGGGACGCAGGTCTGGATCGGCGGCGTACTCGAGGCGTTCGGCGGAGCACTGGTGATGCTGGGCCTGTGGACGCGACCGGTCGCGTTTTTGCTCGCCGGCGAGATGGCGGTCGCCTACTTCCAGTTCCACGCGCCCGGGTCGTTCTGGCCGACGGTCAACGGCGGCGTGAGCGCCGCGCTCTATTCGTTCATCTTCCTGTGGCTCTCGGCGGCGGGCGCCGGGCCGTGGAGCGTGGACGCGATGCGTCAGCGGAACAACGCGCGGGCGACGGCCTCCTCCCACTCGAAGTAGATGAGCGACACCGCCACGAGGTCGAACGCCGTGTGAGCGACCATGAGCGGCACAACGCGTCGCGTCCGCGCGTAGATCGCGCCGAAGACCAGTCCGACCACGGTTGCCTGCTGTACGCCCGGGAGTCCCTGTTCCGGAGCGTGCGCGACGCCGAACAGCGCGGCCGTGAGCACGACCATCGCCGCTTGTGCCAAGGAACTGCGCCCGAGCAGCGCGCCCAGCCGCTCGAAGAAGTACCCGCGAAAGACCACTTCCTCGCCGAAGCCTGCGGCCACCACGATCGTGAAGATCATTCCCGGCAGTGCCGCGGAGTTTCCGGCGAGGAAGTGATACGCCGCATTGACGGGGGGCGCGCCCAGCAGCGGCATCACGAGGGCCTTCATGACCAGCTTGAAGGCGCCGCCAAGCACGATCGCGACGAGGATCGTCGCGACGGGATGGCGCAGCGCGGCGAAGCCGAGCACGGCGAACGGCGTGCGCGATCGCCGTGCCCACGCGAGGGCGAGCAGCGCACTGAGCGGCGCGAAGAGGAAGTTTCCGGCGAGCACGACGGCGATCGCCACCAGCCCCGTCGGGCCGAACCCGCGCAGGCGGGCGGCGAGGGGATCGTCCGGCGGCGCGATCGGATGAGTCGGCGAGTCGGCGTTCATTCAGGGGGCGAGCCTAGCGGTAGATGGACTTCAACGCTCCCCAGCTCGTCGGATTGGTCGGCACGGGCATGTCGACCAGGAGGCAGGTCTCGAGAGCCGGCACCGCGCCCATGAGCGTGATGCAGTAAAAGTAGACTTGGACGCACGGCGCGACGCGGTCGGTGATGATCGTGTAGGTGTTCGCCGGCAGCGTTCCCGTGTCGCCGTGAGTGGGCGAGTAGGTCGCCGTGTGCACGCCGCCGAAGTCGACGAGATCGCACTGCCCCCCCGTGGGAGCTTCGCAGGCGAAGATCTGCACCGCATCGGGCGCGTCCGGACTCAGCGGCGTCACGTCGAACCAGGACCAGGGGCACCACCCATCGGGCACATAGCCCGTCTCGACGATCGTGAAGGTGGTCTTCACTCGCGACGGATCGACGCTCAGGACCTCGCTCGCGGTCACGTCGAAGATGGGATACGCCGACGCGGCCGACGGCGCGACGAGTGCGACGAGCAGAGCGTAGCCGACTGCAAAGCGGGCATTCATGCGGGGCCACCTTTCAGGCGGATCAAAGGAGAGCAATGCGGCCACGAGGATGACCTACGGCGCTTCCCCAGGCAACTCGTTCCTGCCTGACTCGTTCCTGCCTGACTCGTTCCTGCCTGACGCCCCTACTCGCCGCCGGTCCCAGCCGCTTCCGTACCGAAGCGCGCGGCGGTTCGGGCACGCGCGCGGGCGGCTTCGACTTCGCGATCGCGGGGGGCCGCCGCGGTCACCAGGGAGTCCAGAAACGCGCGTGCAACCGCCGCCGTCTCGTCGACGGCGCGCTCGAACGCCGGCTCGTTCGCCTTCGACGGCCGCGCGAACCCGGCGAGCTTGCGCACGAACTGGAGCGAGGCCGCTCGAATCTCCTCATCGGTCGCAGGCGGTTCGAAATTGAACAACGTGCGGATGTTGCGGCACATGGAGGGGTCCTCCGCGTATCGATCTGAGAGAATTGACCAATTCACCTATCTCAGGCGAGGTGAATTGGTCAGTCTGGAAGTGTGGCCAATGGACTCCTTCCGTAGGGAGTCGATTCGCCACCTCCGGCCGCCGCCCCTACTCCGACTTCATCAGCGCGACGAGCTGGTCGAGTGCGGCGCCCCAGCCGTGGTGGAAGCCCATGTCCTCGTGCGCCTTGCGTGCGCCCCCGTCACGGTGCAGCGCGATCGCCGTGTAGCGCGTGCCCGCGCCCTCGTCGGCGAGCAGGATCGCCGCGGTGAAGCCGTTCAGCTCCCCCGTCACCTCGTGCGTGGGCTTGTGCTTGCTCGGGCGATACCCGGGCTCCAGCGCGTCGGTCCACACCAGCCGTTCGTTCGGCACGATCTCGAGGTAGCAGCCCGCACCCGGGAACTCCTCCCCTTCCGGCGAGCGCATCGTGGTGCGGAACATGCCGCCCGGGCGCAGGTCGATCTCGCAGTCGACGGTAGTCCACGGCGCGGGAGTGAACCAGCCCTTGATGTGCTCGGGTGTGGTCCACGCCTTCCACACGAGTTCGCGGGGCAAGTCGACCACCCGTTCGAGGACGAGGTCAAGCATCGGGTCGGGCGTGATCACGATCGGTCGGCTCATTTCGCGTTCTCCTTGAGCGTGGCGAGGTAGTCGTCGAGCTGGTCGAGACGCCGTTCCCAACGGGCCCGGCGAGTGGCAAGCCATTGCTCGGCGCTCGTGAGCGACTTCGGCGTGAGTTCGTAGGTGCGCACCCGGCCGCACTTGCGCGAGCGCACCAGGCCCGAGCGCTCGAGGACGCCCAGGTGCTGGGTGAACGACGGCAGGGCCATGTCGAACGGCGCGGCCAGCTCCAGCGTCGCCGCGGGACCGCGCGTGAGCCGCTCGAGCACCGCCCGACGGGTGGGATCGGACAGGGCCTGGAAGACGTGGTCGAGGCGCGACGACGGGTTCGGCATGTGCCTGACCGTACGCGGCGCCAATACTTAGGTCAATACCTCACCAATAAGACTCTCTACGGCAGCAGGACGCTGCCATTGAGCTCGACGAACGTGCCCGCCCGAAACCGCGCGCCCAGCGTGTGCTCCTCGTCCCAGTCGACCGTGTAGTCGAGTTCGGTCGTGAGGACGCCGTCCAGCGGCGTGACGGACACCTGCTGGAGCGTGACGTGAGGCCAGACCTCGGCCGGCGTCCCGAGCGGCGCGAATAAGCGATCGCCCGCCTCGAAGCCCCCCGCGGCAAGCCCTCCGGCGTACGGCTCGTAGTGCGCGAAGAGTTTGCGCTCGAGGATCGATTGCCACGAGGCGAACTTCGCGATCAGCTCCCGGGCTGCCGCCAGGGCCGCGGGATCAGGCTCCCGCCGCGAGCCGGACAGTGCGAGGGGCACCGCGGGCCGTCACTTCGTCGTCGTGTCGCGCCACTTCGCATCCCGCGCCACCTGCTTCGCGCGATCGGTGGCGAACGGGAAGTAGTCGAGCACGTCGTACTCCCAGACGTTCGTCGGGAAGATCACGACGAGTTCGGCCAGGCCATCGCCCAGGTTGGTGAACGAGTGCGGCACCATCGGCGGGATGTTGACGATGTACGGCCCCTCCATGGTGAAGATCGAGTCGCCCAGCGCGTACATGACCTTCCCGTCGAGCAGGACGTGCGATTCCTCGCCCATGTGCGTGTGCATGGGCGGCGCGCCGCCCGGCGCCGTGTAGGTGATGCCGACGGTCAGGTTTCGATAGCCGTGCCGCTGCCCTTCCATGACGTGGACGAATTCGCCGGGGCCAGGATGGATGACGTCGAGGTCGTCCTTGGAGAGGGCGAAGTCCTTCACCACGGTCATCGTCGGAGCATCAAAGGAGCCGGGGATCCGCCGCGTCTCGAGGACCGCGTGCGGATGATGCTGGGCGTGCAGCGCCTTCCGCGCTTCGTCGATGCCCAGGATCAGCTCGCCGTGGGCGACCGTCTGCCCGGGGGCCCCGTCCGCCTCGGTGTGGGTCACGGTCGGCTCGGGCGGGATGGAAGGCTTCGCGGAGGAAGTGTTCTCCGCGGGCGGACTCGCCGGTGTGCAGGACGCGAGCAGCAACGGGAACATGAGCGTCATCAGGCGTCGGGTCAGCGGTCGGAGCATGATCGACCTCCGGATCAGGGGACGGCTGGAATCGTTGCGGAGAGGAGGCTACTCCAGTTCCAGCGTCATGCAAGTGCTGAACGAGTCGGGCACGTACTGCGCGAACGGCGGGCAGCGCACGAAGCCGTGGCGAGCATACAGCGCGTGCGCCGCCGCGAAGGGCGGCCCCGAGCCGGTCTCGAGCGAGACGCGGCGATAGCCACGGGACTTTGCGACGGCGAGAATGTGTTCGACCAACATCGAGGCAACACCCTGCCGTTGCGAACCCGCGGCGGTCCGCATCGACTTGATCTCGCCATGGGTCGCATCGAGCTCCTTGAGCGCACCGCAACCCGCGAGGTCGTCGCCGCGCCAGACCGTCCAGAACGTGATCGCCGGCGCGCGCAACGCATCGAGGTCGAGCGCGTGCACGCTGCCCGGCGGCGAGAAGCGTCGCATCTCGGCCAGGTGTTCCTCGAGCAGCACGGCGACCTCGGGGCCGCGCAGGTCGTCGATTCGGATCGTGAAGGGCGCGGACGCGGCGCTTGTCACTTGATCCCGACCACCATCGAGTCGGGACCGACCAGGTGCTCCACGCGCGTCGTCTTGAACCCGGCGGCCTTCATCCATCCCGAGCAGTC
>JBKJNH010000066.1:0-3793 GCA_046596055.1 Candidatus Eiseniibacteriota bacterium | reverse complement strand
CCGACGGCGATCATCGCGTTGTTCAGGGAAGGCCCGAGGATCGCCACGACGACGATCGCCATCAGGATCGAGGGGAACGCGAGCATGAGGTCCATGACGCGCATGACGATCAGGTCGAACCAGCCCCCGTAGTACCCGGTCAGCAGGCCCAGCGTGCCGCCGAACAGGAGCGCGACCGTCACCGCCACGAGCCCCAGCCGCAGCGACACGCGCGAGCCGTGGAGCACGCGGGACAGCACGTCGCGGCCGAAGTCGTCGGTGCCCAGCCAATGGGCCGCCGACGGCGCCTCGAGGCGATGCGTCAGGTCCTGCGCCAGCGGGTCGTACGGCGCAATCCAGTCGGCGCTCACCGCCATGACGGCGAAGAGCAGCACGAGCACGGCGCCGATCACGGCCCCGCGGTGCCGCAGGAACAGGCGGAGCGCGCGGCGGGTCTCGCTCACTCCTCGCCTCCGGCCAGCCGCACGCGCGGATCGGCCACCGCATAGAGCAGGTCGACGACCAGATTGACGAGCACGAACACGGTCGCCAGCAACAACACGCCGCCCTGCACCGCGCGGAAGTCCCGCGCCGAAACGGCGAGCACCAGCCAGCGCCCCACGCCCGGCCAGGCGAAGATCGTCTCGGTGATGATCGCCCCGCCCAGCAGGTAGCCGAACTGCAGGCCGATCACGGTGATGGTGGGAATGAGCGCGTTCTTGAACACGTGAACGAGCAGCACGCGCCGCTCGGACAGGCCCTTGGCCCACGCGGTGCGCACGTAGTCCTGCGTCATCACGTCGAGCATGGCCGCGCGGGTCATGCGCGCGATCACCGCCAGCGGGATCGTGCCCAGCACGCACGCGGGGAGCACGAGATGCCGCGCCACGTCGACGAACGAGTCGAGACGACCGGCGAGCAAAGTGTCGATCAGCAGGAACCCCGTCGCGCGCGGCACCGCCAGCGAGGGATCGATGCGCCCCGCCAGCGGCAGCCAGCCCAGTTGCACCGAGAACAGGAGGATCGCCAGGAGCCCCAGCCAGAAGATCGGCATCGACACGCCGGCGAGCGAACCCGCCATCACCGCCGCGTCGAAGAACGAGCGCCGCTTGCGCGCCGCCAGGATGCCGGCGGCCACGCCCAGGGTCGCGGCGAAGACGATCGCGGCGAGCGCCAGCTCGAACGTCGCGGGAAAGCGATTGCCGATCTCGACGGCCACCTTCTCGCGCGTCTTCAGGGAGCGGCCCAGGTCCCCCGACAGCAGCCCGGAGAGAAAGCGCCCGTACTGCTCGTGCAGTGGTCGATCGAGGCCCAGCTCGGCGCGCAGCGCGGTCAGCGCCTCGGGCGTCGCGCGCTCGCCCAGCATGACCGCGGCAGGATCGCCGGGCACGAAGTGAACGAGCGAGAACGTGAGGATGGACAGCCCGAGCAGCGTCGGGATGAGCAGGGCGAGACGCCGCAGGACGTAGACGAACACGGAGGGAAAGCCGGGCGCCTAGGCGCCCGGCTCGATCCAGACGGTGCGGAAGCGGACCTTGCCGGTCGGGTGCATGGGGTAGCCGTGCACGTTCCGGCGGAAGCCGACGAGCTGCGTCATGTGGGCGATGGGCAGCCAGGGGGCGTCGCGGTGGATGAGCGCCTGCGCCTGTTCGTAGAGCGCGGTGCGCTGCGCGACATCCGATTCCTGCTGCGCCTTCAGCAGCAGCGCATCGACTTCGTCGCTGCGGTAGAAGGCAACGTTCTGCGCCGGGAGGCGCGTCGAAGCCTTGCCCAGCAGCACGTAGAGGAAGTTGTCGGGATCGCCGTTGTCGCCGGTCCAGCCGAGCAGGCACATCGCGTGCTTGCCGTGCTGCACCTGGTCGAGGTACGTCCCCCACTCGAGCGTCTTCAGCGTCGCATCGACACCGATGGCCTTGAGGTCCGACTGGATCGCCTCGGCCACCTTGAGCGGATCGGGCATGTACGGGCGCGGCCCGGTCATGGCGTACAGCTCGGTCTTGAAGCCGTTCGGGAAGCCGGCCGCGGCGAGCAGTTCCTTCGCCTTCGGAACGTCATACGCGTAGCCGACGACCGAGTGGTTGTAGCCCCACAGTGTCGGCGGCATCGGGTTGACGGCCGGCGTTCCAAAGCCGCCGTAGAGGCCGGTGACGATCGCCTCGCGCTGCACGGCGTGGTTGATCGCCTGGCGCACCTCGAGCTTGTCGAACGGCGGCTTGTCCATGTTCATCGCCAGGTAGCCGACGTTCATCCCCGGCTGCTTCAGCAGCGTGAAGCCGGCATTGGTCTCGAGGCGCTTGGCCAGCTCGGCGTTGATGCCGTCCATGCCGGCGATCTCGCCGGTCTCGAGCGCGAGCAGGCGCACCGTGTTTTCGGGGATCGATCGGAAGACGACGCGATCGAGGTACGGTTTGGCGCCCCAGTAGTCGGGGTTCCTCTCGAGCACGATGCGATCGTCCTTCACCCATTCGACGAAGCGGAACGGCCCGGTGCCCGTCGGGAACTTGAAGAAGTCCTCGCCGTGCTTCCGTGCCGCCGTCGGGCTCACGATGGCCGCGAAGCCCATCGCCAGGTTGGCCAGGAACGGCGCATTGCGGTTGGCCAGCGTGAAGACGACCGTCGATTCGTCGACCGCCTTCAGGTCGGCGAGGATGTCGTCCATGCCCATGCTCTGCCAGTACGTGTACGGCCCGCCGACCGAGTGGAACGGGTGCGGCGGCGTCAGGTCGGAGCGCTGGCGATCCAGCGAGAACAGAACGGCGTCGGCGTTCAGCGGCGTGCCGTCATGGAACTGGACGCCGGGGCGCAGGTGGAACGTGTACGTGAGGCCGTCCTCCGAGATCTCCCAGCGCGTGGCGAGTTCGGGGACGATCTCGGTCGTGGTGTCGGCGTAGGTGACCAGGTTCTCGTAGAGGTTGTCGATCACCTTGAACGACTCGCCGTCGGTCTCGTGTCCGGGGTCGAGGCGCACGGAATCGTGGCCTCGCCCGTACACCAGCTCACCGCCCGCGACGGGCGTGCCCGACCCACCGCTTCCACCCGTGGCCGCCGGCTTCTTCGCGCAGCCGGACAGGGCCGGCAGAGCGACGAGCAGCAGGGCGGCGAGCCACGGCGAACGCGACTGCCGGGCGCGGATCATTCGTGCTCCTTCGGCTCTTCGTCCCACGCGGTCGGCGTGTCGCTCGAGAAGGCCGACGCCGGCGCCTCGGCCGCGCGATAGCGCGACGCATCGACACCCGGCAGCGGGCCCTTCACCTCGCGCACCTGCGCGTCGACCTTGTAGGTCGCCGTCGAAGTCGTCGACGTGAACACCGTCGCCGCCGACGGGGCGACGGGCGCGGACGCCGGCGACTCGCTGACGCTTCTCTGGCGCGACGGATCGCTCGTCGGCGGAGCGACTCCTCCGGTGCGCGACTTCACCGCCGCACTCCGGCCGAAGCTCATGCTCTCACGCGCTGCCGGCCGCGTGGGCTCGGTCTCCCACTGCAGGCTCGCGCCCGTAAGGTCGATCGACGCAGCCGCCGGCAGCGGCTTCGCCGGGGCTTCGTCGTTTCGCCGCGGCGCCGAACCGAACGCCGGACGCTCGACGGCCGGCCGCGGTTCGCGCTCCGGACGGGGCGCACGCTCCTCGCGGGGCTCACGCATTGGCCGCTCTTCGCGCGGTGCACGCTCTTCGCGTGGTTCGCGCTCGGGACGGGCTTCACGCTCCGGACGCGGCTCACGCTCCGCACGCGGTCCGCGATCACGGCCCCGATCCAGGCGCTCCGGGCGGTCGCGCTCGGGACGCACTTCGCGGTCCGGACGCTCGGCCGGCGGC
>JBKJNH010000026.1:0-23494 GCA_046596055.1 Candidatus Eiseniibacteriota bacterium | reverse complement strand
CTCGAGGATCGCGGTCGCCCGGCCGGGCTCGCGCTCGATCTCGAGCGAGATCGCCGCCACCTCGCGCGCGCGCTCCACCGTCGGCGTCGCTTCCACGTGCGCCGAAGCGATCGGTGTCGGGGCGGCCGCCGTCTGCTCGGGAGCCTTCGGCGCACAGCCGAGCGCGAAGACGGCAAGCCCGAAAGCGAGAACCGATCCCGTTCGTGGGTTCCGATTGCGCGGCATCATTTGGGGCCACCCTTCTTGCCAGCCTCGCCGGACTTGCCTGGACCGTCGTGGGGCTTGCCTGCGTCGCCGGACTTGCCATGGGAATCGTTCGACTTCCCGGCACCCATCGCGGCGCCCTTGCCCATCCCTCGCGCGCCATGCTCGGCATGGATCGCGGCGGCAAGATCCCGCCCGCGCAGCCCGGAGTCCAGCTTACCCTGGACGAACGAACCGAAATTGTCGATCGGCCCGTGCTTTCGGATGGCGTCGTTCTCGTGGGAGAACACGTCGGTCAGGTCTCCGGCTCGCACGCGCCGATCACGCGCCATCGCGAGAATGCTCTTCACGTCCTGATCCGGAACGCCGAGCGCGCGAGCCTCCCGGGTGACGCCCGGCAGGAGAATCGCCGAGAGGATGTCGGCCGAGCGATCGCGCCCGGAGTCCTGTGCGGCGGCGGGGACGGCGAGGGCGAGCGACAGCAGCGCCGCCCATCGAATGGGTCTGGTCATTGCGTACCTCCACTGCGATCAAAATCCAAACTGCAGGGGATCCTCCCCTCCCCCGACATTACCCACTCCTGTGGGCCACTTGCTTGTGCCCTCTTGATTGTGGGTCGGGTCCTCGAGGGCCGTTCCGACCGGATCGGGCCCGGTAACCCGTTGTCCTGCAACGGCGCATGCTCCGAAATCGGTCGACCCACAATTAAGTGGGCAGAAGGCGCGCGGTCGAGCGCGAAGCACGAACGCCCCCCGAAGTGTCGCTCGGGAGGGCGTTCGTTCGACGCGGATCTGTTCCGGCTACGCCTTCGGCTGCGGCACGATCCGCAGGTACGGACGCGGGGCCTTCCAGCCGTCGGGGTAGATCGTCTTCGCCTCGTCGTCGGAGACCGAGCCCGCGATGATGACGTCCTCGCCCTGCTTCCAGTTGACCGGCGTCGCCACGCGGTGCTTCGCCGTCAGCTGCAGCGAATCGATCACGCGCAGCACTTCGTCGAAGTTGCGGCCGGTCGTCATCGGGTAGGAGATCATGAGCTTGATCTTCTTGTCCGGACCGACCACGTACACGGTGCGCACCGTCATGTTGTCGGCGGCGGTGCGGCCGTCACAGGAGCCTTCAAGATCGGCAGGCAGCATGCCGTACACCTTGGCGACGGCGAGGTCGGTGTCGCCGATCATCGGGTAGTTCACCGCGAAGCCCTGCGTCTCCTGGATGTCGTCGGCCCACTTCGCGTGGTTGGCGACGGGATCGACGCTCAGGCCGATGATCTTCACGTTGCGCTTGTCGAACTCGGGCTTGAGGCGCGCCATGTAGCCGAGCTCGGTCGTGCACACCGGGGTGAAGTCCTTCGGGTGCGAGAAGATGATCGCCCAGCCGTCGCCCATCCAGTCGTGGAAGCGGATGCGCCCTTCGGTGGTCTCCGCCTCGAAGTCGGGCGCGATGCTCCCGATCAACAGGGGCTGGTATCCGGTGTGCGTGGACATGATGAACCTCCTTGCATGGATTGCCGGGGACCGCATCTCGAGTGGTGGGATCCGTCTGCCGGATCCTAGCCCTCCGCGGCCCCTGCGGGAAGGGCGCTCGCGGGCGCGCGGGCGGCCGTCAGGCCTCACGCCGAAACGCCTCCGCGATCCCGGCGGACGAGGCCGGCACGATGCCCGCCTCGGTAATGATGCCGGTCACGAACCCGGCCGGCGTGACGTCGAATGCCGGGTTCCGTGCGGCCGCACCGTCGGGCGCCACGCGCACGCGCACGGTGTCCCCCGCCGCCGTCCTCCCCTCGATCCACAGCACTTCGTCAGGGTCGCGCTGCTCGATCGGGATCGCGTCACCGTTCGGCGTCGCACGGTCGATCGTCGTGCGCGGCGCGGCGACGTACAGCGGGACGCCGTGCACGCGCGCGGCGCACGCCTTGTCGTACGTGCCGATCTTGTTCGCGACGTCGCCGTTGGCGGCGATGCGGTCGGCGCCGGTGAGGATCACGTCGACTTCGCCGCGGCGCATCAGGTCGGCGCACGCCCCGTCCGGGACGATCGCGTGACGAACCCCTTCCTCGGCCAGCTCCCACGCGGTCAGCCGGGCGCCCTGCAGGCGCGGTCGCGTCTCGCTCACCCACACGAACGGATCGAGCCCGGCGCGCGCCGCCTTGTACACCGGCGCAAGCGCGGATCCCCAGTCCTGCACGGCGAGCCAACCCGCATTGCAGTGCGTCAGCACGCGCGCGCCGGGCATCAGCAGCGCGAGACCGTGCGTGCCGATCGCCTCGGCGGCGGCGACCTCGGCCTCGTCGAACGCCCGCGCGGCCGCGAGCATTGCGGCCGGATCCGGGGCTGCGGCACGGACCGCGTCGAGTCCGTGACGCAGGTTGACGGCGGTCGGGCGCGTGGCCAGCAGCACCGCATGCGCATGGTCGAGCCCCGAGGGCGTCGCGTCTTGATCCGCAGCGTGCGCCAGGGCATAGGCCGCGAACACGCCGATCGCCGGCGCGCCGCGCACGCCCATGTCGACGATGGCGTGTGCGGACTCGTCGACGGTGCGGGCCAGGCCGAACTCGAGCGCATGCGGCAGGCGGCGCTGGTCGATGTAGGCAACGCCGTCGGCCTCGGGCCACACCGCGCGCAGGTCGCGACCACGGACTTTCATTGCGGGGGCGAGGCCAGCGCGCGCGCGTAGTGGCGCGTGAGGATCGCCCCGACCGTCTCGGCGCCGGCCCCGAACGCGATCACGCCGTCCTCGTGGCCGAGCATGGCGAGGATGCCGTGCTCGGCCAGCGCGGCGCTGCGAAACAAGCGCGCGACTTCGTGCGCCATCTCGGGAGTCCCGTACGGCACGTCGGGGGCGGTGGTGGGAATCCCGAGCGCGCGGGCGCCGCGCCACAACTCCGGTGCGTGCACGTGGAAGACCGCCCGAGTCGAGGGCGCGGCGTCGTAGATCGCGCCGTGGGTCAGCGACTCGGAGGACGGCTCCGCGACACCCCGGCTGGCGACCTGATTCCGTGACAGGTCGTAGCTCTCGACGAGGCAGCAGTCGGCGAGGGCGATCGCACGCTTGCCGCCGGTCTGCGTGCCGGTGACGAGGAAGCGTCGCCTTCCCATCCCTTCGGCGCCGTACGGTGGCACGCGCAGGCTCAGGTTGCCGTAGCCTGCGCCGTCGTAACGCGCAGGATCCTGGCCGATGCCGCCCAGGCGACGGAGCACGGCTCGCCAACCGGCGAGGTTGCGTGCGACGTCGCCGTACGTCCGCTCCTCGAGCGGTCGCGGGTCGTGCGTGCGCTGGAACTTGATGACGCCTTCGGAGGGCTGAGCCACGGGCGCAGACTAGCACCCGGCGGCAGGTCCGTCACTCGCGGGAGATCGCGTCGAAGCGGAACGGCAGGTCGATCGTGGTGTCGGCCACCGGCTCGCCGCGCAGGAAGGCTTGGAGCAGGTCGCGGAACTCCGGACGTCACCGCCACGAATCCCCGCGCGAGACCCTCCGCACCCAGGGCCGCCGAATCGACCGCGACCAGGCTCGCCCGCAGGACGCGGCCGGGCACGCGCACTTCCTCCATGCCCGTGATCACGCGCTCGGTGCGCGCTCCGGCCGGTAGCAGCGCCATCGCGCGCTCGACGTCCTCCCAGCCGCGCGGCGCATCGACGACGAGGTCGGCACGCCCCATCGCCTCGGCGCGTTGCTCCTCGGCGGTCGGGGCCATGCCCCGCAGGATCGTGCCGCCGCCCGCGACGGCGGCGACCGGAACCGCCACGAGCGCGACCAGGAGCCACGCGCGCGCCGGGTGACGCGCGAACTGACGCAACTCGGCGCGCAGCAGCGCGCGCATCGCTCCTGGCATCATCCGCGCGGCCGCGTCTCGTCGACGATCTCGCCGTCGCGAAGGAACAGGATGCGATCGGCCCACGCCGCGTGCGACGCATCGTGCGTGACCAGCACGGCGGTGCGGCCGCGCTCGCACTGGGAGCGGAGCAGGTGGAGCACGCGTTCGCCGGTAACCGTGTCGAGTGCGCCCGTGGGCTCGTCGGCCAGCGTCAGGCTGCGCGGTCCGACAAAGGCACGCGCGATCGCCACCCGTTGCCGCTCGCCACCCGAGAGGTCGTCGGGGAAGCGCCTGGCCAGGGCGCCCATCTCGACGGCCACGAGCGCCGCTTCGGCCTCCGCCCGCGCCGCGGCCAGCGGCACGCCGTCGAGCTCGAGGGGCAGCGCCACGTTCTCGCACGCGGTGAGCCCCGGCAGCAGGTTCAGGTCCTGAAACACGTAACCGATCGTGCGCCGCCGCAGCGCCGCGAGCGCCCCGGCATCGAGGCCCGCGAGATCGCGCCCGTCGATCGACACGCGCCCACCGGTCGGCACGTCGAGCGCGCCGGCCAGCGACAGGAGCGTCGACTTGCCCGAGCCCGACGGACCCATGATCGCGACGAACTCCCCCGCCTCGACCGTGAAGCTCACCGGGCCGAGCGCGCGCACGGCCGTCGAACCGGTCCCATGGATTTTCGTGACGGCAGCGAAGCGCAGCGCATCGCGCGTGCGCACGGCGACGGCGCTCATGACCGGCCCCGCCCGCGACGGCGGCTCAATCGTTCTTCGCACAGGTCGAGCCACTTCACCTCGGCCTCGGCCTTGAGAATGAGCGCATCGAGCAGCAGCAGCCACGCGAGATCGGCCTCGGGATCGGCCCGGCGCTTGGACTTCGTCCACTCCTGCAGCCGCTCGAGCGTGGACTTGCGCTGGGCCTGGAGGATGCGGGTGACGTCGACCGAACCGGCAGCGAGCGCGACGAGTACCTTGATCGCCAGCTCGTCGCGCGCCGGGGCGTCATCGACCGGCGCGGCGTACCACGCGGCGAGTTCGGTGCGTCCCGCACGCGTGAGGCGCCAGGTGCTGCGCTCCTCGTCGCCCCCCGACTCGCTCTCGACCAGCCCGTCGCGCTCGAGGCGGGCGAGCGTGGTATAGACCTGGCCCACGTTCAGCGGCCAGGCGCCGGCGGTGCTCCTCTCGAAGCTCGACTTGAGGCCGTACCCGTGGGCGGGCTCCTCGGCGAGGAACGCGAGCAGGCTGTGGCGAACGGACATGCAACCCTCCCGGTTAGATACTACGTATGCATACCGGGAATGGAGATGTCCAGCGGGGTGTCAGCGGTAGAGCGACTTGACGCGTCCCCAGCTGCGCGCGAGCGCGGGCGTCGACAGCGGCGGGCCAAGCGCCGCGATGTCGGGATTGCCCGCCGCCCGGGCCGTGCGCGAGCAGATGTGCGCGTAGACCTCGGAAGCATCGAACGGGAACGCGTAGACCAACCACTCCTCGCCGAGGGTGAAGGTCACTCCGCACATGGCGGGGTCGCCGCTCAAGACGGAGTACTGCGGGGTGACGGCGCCCTTCCAGACCGCGGCCACCTGGAAGGTGATCCGCCGGGTGTCGCCGGGGCTCTCGAGGTCCACGATGGAGATCGGGATGCCGGTGAAGACCGACTGGCTGGCCGCCTTCGAGTCCTCGACCGAGGGCCAGGGGCCACAACTGCAAGCCTTCGCCGGCGCCGGAAGAGCGAGCGCGAGAAGTGCCGCGAGGGCGACATCTCGGGCGAAGCGGAGAATGGTTGCACTCATGAATGCCTCCCAGTCGGGACCGGGCACCGAGTCTAGTACGTCGGAACGCTCGAGTCCACCTCGCGCGACCAGGCCCCGATGCCCCCCGTCAGGTTCACCAAAGGCCCCGTGTAGCCGCCCTCCCGCAGGGCCGCGATCGCCTTCGCGCTGCGCGTCCCGCCCTTGCAGTGCAGCACCGCCTCGCGGGTGGGGTCGAGCTCGGCCACGCGCGCCACGACGTCGCCGAGCGGGATGTTGCGCGCGCCCGGGATGCGCGCGATCGCCGACTCGTGGGGCTCGCGCACGTCGATGAGCTGCACCGCCTGGCCGGCGTCGATGCGCTGCTTGAGCTCGGTCGCCGTGATCGCGGAGGGTGCCGCGGCGGCGATGGCTTCCGGTCCGATGCCACAGAACACTTCGTAGTCGATCAGCGCATCGATCGTCCGGTGCGTGCCGCACAGCAGGCACGCCGGGTCCTTTTGCAGTTTGAGCTCGCGGAACTTCATCGTCCAGGCATCGAACAGCAGCAGGCGCCCGACCAGCGGGGAGCCACCACCGAGGATCAGCTTGATCGTCTCGGTCGCCTGGATCGTGCCGACGATGCCGGGGAGCACGCCCAGCACGCCGCCCTCGGCGCACGACGGCACGAGCCCCGGCGGCGGCGGCTCGGGATACAGGCAGCGATAGCACGGGCCGTCGGGCATGCCGAACACGCTCGCCTGGCCCTCGAAGCGGAAGATCGATCCGTACACGTTCGGCTTGCCCAGGAGGACGCTGGCATCGTTCACCAGGTAACGCGTCGGGAAGTTGTCGGTGCCGTCGACGACGATGTCGAAGTCGCGCAGGATCGCGAGGGCGTTGGCGCTGGTCAGCCGCGTCTCGAATGTCTCGACGTTCACGTTCGGATTGATGTCGGCGAGCCGATCGCGCGCCGAGGCGATCTTCGGCCGGCCGACATCCTTCGTTCCGTGAATGATCTGGCGCTGCAGGTTCGACGCATCGACGAGGTCGAAGTCGACCAGCCCGATGGTCCCCACCCCCGCCGCGGCCAGGTACATGCCGAGCGGCGCGCCCAGGCCGCCGGTGCCGACCAGCAGCACGCGCGCGTCCTTGAGCTTCTGCTGACCCTCCATCCCCACCTCGGGCAGGATCAGGTGGCGGCTGTAGCGGCCGATTTCCTCGGGGGTGAGCCCGGGCGACGACGCACCGCCGGCGATCGAGGGCACGATCATCAGCTCTCCGCCGTCGGGCACGGCGGTGGCCATTCCCGCGAGCGTTCGGATGTCGGCGTCGCCGACGTAGACGTTGACGAAACTGCGCAGCGCGCCCGTGTCGTCGAACAGGTGTGGCTTGAGCGACGCATGTTCCGCGGTCAGCGCCGCGAGCGCTTCGCCCGCGGTCGTCGCCTCGACACGCACCTCGGCGCGCCCGCCGATGAAGCCGCGCAGGGCGCCGGGAATCAGGATGGACACGGACATGCTCAATCTCCCTTCACCAGCGCTTCGGGCTCGAAGCGCGAACGATCGTCGCCCATGCGCCACGAGAGCGCTTCAACGGCCCTCCCCGCGTGCACGGCGACCACGACGTACGAATAGAACGGCCAGGCGTGCTCCAGGTCGTAGCGCGACGGCACCGCAGGATGATCCGGGTGCGAATGATAGAAGCCGACGATCTCGCGGCCCTCGCCGCGGACCCGGCGCTCCTCGCGCAGCAGGTCCTCGGGCGCGATCAGGAAGCGGTGATGCTTCACCTCGGGTTCGCGCACGTTGGGAAGCCCCCGCGCCACGGCCACGCGCCGCGTGCCGTCGGCCTCGTCGACGCCGACGAGCAGGCCGCACGCCTCGTGCGGAAAGTCGGCCTCACCATGGGTGAGCATGGCGGCGAACGCCTCGGCGTTGAAACGGATCACGCGTCGACCTCCTGCCAGAACGGCTCGGACAGCGAGCGCGCGCCGCTGTCGCACAGGATCGTCACGACGACCGAGCCCGCGGGCAGCGTGCGCGCGAGCTCGAGCGCGGCATGCACGTTGGCGCCGGAGCTGACGCCGACGAGCAGGCCCTCGTCGCGGGCCAGCGACCGGGTCATCGCCTGCGCGTCGCCGGTCGACACCGTGAGCTCCTCGTCCGCGACGGTCGGGTCCCAGATCGCCGGCACGCGGGCGGTCGGCATGTGCTTCATCCCCTCGAGTCCGTGCAACGGCCCGTCGGGCTGCACGGCGATGCGACGCACGCCGGGATCGAACTCCGCGAGCCGGCGCGCCGTGCCGACGAACGTGCCCGCGGTGCCGAGCCCCGCGACGAAGTGCGTGACGCGGCCGGCGGTCTGTTCCCGGATCTCGGGCCCCGTGGTCTCGTAGTGCGCCTGCCAGTTGGCCGGATTGTCGTATTGGTTCGCGTAGAAGTACAGGGCGGGCGACGCGGCCGCCATCGCGCGCGCGGTTTCCTGCGCGCCATCCGTGCCGGTGAGCGGATCGGTCTCGACGACGTGCGCGCCGTACGCCGCGAGCAGGAGCTTGCGCTCGAGCCCCGCGTTCCGCGGCAGGCACACGGTGACCGGATAGCCGAGTGCGGCGCCGATCATTGCGTAGGCGATGCCGGTGTTGCCGCTGGTCGCATCGAGGATCGTGCGCCCGGGGCCCAGGGCGCCGCGCCGCTCGGCGTCGAGGATGATCGCGCGCGCGGCTCGATCCTTGACCGAACCGCCGGGGTTGAGGTGCTCGCCCTTCGCCCACACCTCGACGCCCGCCGGCAGCCCGCCCAGTCGGCGCGCGACGCGTCCGAGCCGGAACAGGGGCGTGCCGCCGATGCGCGCGAGCAGCTCGGCGCCGGCGCGCCGCAGGCCCGCGGGGGGGACGCGATCGGGCCCGGGGATGAAGGACTCGGCAGGCGAACTCGACATGGATGCTTTCCTCGTGGTTCGGGACAAGCGAAGACGCCGCGGCTCCAGGTGCGAGGAGCCGCGGCGTCTTGGACTTCGGGGATTCCGTCCGGCGTCTGGGCCGGGCTACGAACTCACCGCAAGCGTCCGCCTCGCGCGCTCCCCCGGGGGGCGCGACAACAACAGGCGCAGGGATGGTCGAGTCGGAACACGTTCATGACCCCTTAAAGCTAGACCTGCCCGCGTGCCACGTCAAGCGGGGCCCGTTCGCTGCCGGGCCCGTTCGCCCCTTCCGCGAGGCCATTCGCCCCCGCGCTCGCCACGACCGGCGCCGGCGTCGCAGGCTTGTTCGATGCCGTCGCCATCATCCGGAACACGGTCATCGTCATCAAGTTCCTCTGAACATCAGCTCTTGTCCGCCTCCTCGAGCGCCGTGGCGATCTCCTTCCACGCGTCGACGAGCGCGCTCTCGAGCAGCGCCGCCTCGCCGGGGAGGATGCCATAACTCACGCCGAAGTTGCGGCCGGTGCGCACGGCGTACCCGTGGCGCGGGCTGGACCTGCTGACGCTGACCTTCGAGCTCTTCCGGGCGTAGCCCACCAGCCCCTCGACGGTGAGCGTGCCGAAGCGGTCCTCCCATGCGCTGGCGCGCCGGCGGCAACCGTCGCGATCGGCGGCCCACATCGCCGGCGAATACAGCGCGTAGTCGGCGGCACTCCCGGGAAACGGCGTCAGCGTGTGGACGATACGCAGCCCGGCGCCGTGATCCGTCGCGCGACGCGCGACCACGCGCTCGTCGGTCAGGTCGTGGACTTCGCACTCGACCTCGACGGAGACCCAGCGGTCCTCGATGCGCACGAGGAGGGGGACTTCGATCCACGTCTCGCTCGTCGTGCCGTCGGCATGGCGGCGGACGACGCGGTGGTAGACGACGTCGATGAACGTCTCGCTGTGCGACTCGATCCGGTCGCCGTGGATGCGCGACCACGCCACGCGCGTCGCAGAGCGATCCTCGGCCATGGCGTACGCCGCCTCGATCGACCCTTCCGTGCGCGCGTTACGCGCATTGCGCGTCCCGCGCTGCGACCGTCCTGTCGCCGCGGCCGGCTCCGCGAGCGTCGTGAACGTCAGGTCGTCCGTCGCGTACTTCCGGATCGCGGCGAGCATGTCGGCGGACAGAGCCGCGTCGTCGATGCGCGCACGCGTGTCGATCGCATACGGCATCACGAGCACGTGGTCGACCGCGGCATCGTGCGCCTTCTGCATGCGGACGGCGAGCTTCGGATTCGAGTCGTCGTAGTGGCGCGCCCGCTCGAACGAAAAGTAGGCGGCCTTCGCGTCGCCAGCCTTGAGCTGCGCCTCGGCCTCGGTCGCGTTCCATGCGCACACGCGCGAGCGCACGCGCTTCTCGTCGGCGACCAGGGCGGCGTCGCTGACCAGCAGCGCGCCGTGATCCGCCACTCGGCGGCGCAGGTCGTCCATACCCAGGGACACGTCTGCCGCGGCGAGCGTGTCCATCGGGGCGAGGCCGCGGAAGCGCCGGGCCTCGTGATTGAGCAGCGCCTGGCCCGCGGCCGACAGCGCTCCCACCGCCTGCGTGTTGTACGGATCCTTCTCGACGGCCCGGAGCGCCGTGGCCCACGCCTTCCGCACGTCGCCTTCGGCGAGCTGCTGGCCGCTCTTCTGCGCCAGCTTGCCGGAGCTGGCGCAACCGGCGGCGACCGCCAGGGCAAGAAGGAGCGCGACATACATCGCAAGCACACCGCGGTCGGGCGTCGCCGATCGCGGGAGAGTCCGAGCCTTGGTCGTGGTCATCGCCGCCCTCCGTGGGTTCGGCCGGGCGCGGGGCCCGGCGTTTGTCCCCGGAGGTATCGGCGGGCGGGGCGGGTGGCTCCATCCCTCCCTCGGAGGGGCGACTTTTCCAACTAATTCCCCGAATGCGCGCCGTAACGCAGGCGCGTGATCGTGTGGCGCCCGTCGGCGAGCAAGGCGATCACGAACAGGCGATCGTAGGCGATCGCCGAGCCCTCGTTGAGCCTGGCGCCGGTCAGCGACTCGAAGAACTCGCCCATGCTGTCGGTGTGGCCGACGACGACGACGGTCTGCCCGCGATGCTCGCGATGAATGCGCGCGGCGAGCAGGTCGTTGCGGTTGGCGTCGTAGGTGCGGACCGAGTCGCCCAGCGCCTGGGCCAGCGGTTCGGCGGTGAGCCGCGACCGCGGGAACTGGCTGGAGTACACCGCCCTCACGCCGGCGTCGGCCAGCGCGCGCTTGAGCTCCTGCGCACGCACGATCCCCTTCGGATCGAGGCCCGAGTCCCCGCCCGGCTTGTGCTCGTTCTTCTCGGCGTGGCGCACCAGGATCACGACCGTCGCGGTGGTGTCCCGCCCGCCCCTGGCGAGCGCGTCGCCGCCCGACGCGACGGCGAGCAACACCGCCGCGCCGAGCACGAGGCCACGCATCACTTGCCGCCGCCGCCGGCGAGCTGCGTCTCGAGCTGCTTCACGAAGCGCTCGACGTTCTTGCGATTCGGCTCGTCGGGCGCCTGGGCGACGGCCTTCCTCGCCTGCGCGAGCGCGGTCCTTGTGTTTCCGAGTCCGGCAGAGCCGCGGGCCAGGCCCAGCGTCGTCGGCCACTTGTTCGGGAAGCGCCTTGCGTTCGCCTGGAACACGCGCATGCCCTGCTCGTTCTCGCCCATGATCTGCAGCTGGCGGCCGAGCTGGTGAAGGGGGATCGGGCTCTCGGCCGGCAGCCCGATCGCCCGGTCGATGGTCTTCGCGGCCTCGGCGCCCTTCCCGTTGGCGAGCTGGAGCTGCGCCAGCGTCCCGAGCGTCGTCAGGTTCACGTTTCCCGAGAATCCGTCCTCGACCGAATGCTTCGCCCACGACTCGGCCTCGACCAGGTTCGTCTTCTGGTTCAGGCAGTACTGCGCCGCCGCGTTCCAGTTGGTCCACGTGAAGCTCTGCGGACCACGCAGCTCGTCCCGCATCTTCGCGACGTACAGGTCGGTTGTGTTCGGCACGGTGATGCGGATCGGGACCTGCAGGTTTTCCCACTGCAGCGCGACCGTCGCCGCGTCGGGCTTGCGCTCCGTGAATTCATAGGTGAGCCACTCGCGGTACTCGCACGGAATCGCGGTCACCTTGACGCGCAACTGGTCTTCCTCCGGCTTGTACCAGTAGCTGCCCCACGACGTGGAGTTCTTCGAGAAGATGACCGTCCACTCCTTCGGGTCGGCGATCATGTGCAGCCCGTACGAGCCTGCCGGCAACGGCTGGCCCTCGACCAGCACGTCGTGCGACACGGTGAAGGCCGTGTTCTCGTTCGCGCCGGCGCGCCATGGACACGAGGTGCAGCCGTTGAACGCGAGGTCATGCATGCCGTACGGCACCAGCTCGCCCCAGATGTGCCCCTTGCGATCCGTGCCGTCGGAGGCATGGACGTCCGGGCTCGAGTAATCGACGCGGACGGTGACGAGCCCGATGCCCTGCGAGACCGAGGACTTCTGGTTGTCGCCGCTTGGCGGCTGCGAAAGAGCCTGTGCGCCGGCGGCTCCGGCCAGCCCGAGCAGCGCGAGCAGGACGACGGCCACGAACGATACACGTTGAATGAAGCGAACCACGGTCGACTCCTTGACGGGGGACAGTTGGGTGGTGGGATGCACGCCCGGTGCGGGGGAATGTTGCTGGAGGGCCGGCGCGCAGGCAAGCCAAGAAGTGGTCACCTTCGCGGGCCTGCGGCAGACCGTCCAGGCGGCCTCAGGCGCGCTCGACGAACCGGCACAGCGCGTTGACCATCCGCATCTGCTCGACCGTGCGACACGCGACGTCGAGCAGGCGCGGGCTCGCCACCAGCACCGCGAGCGCGCGGGCGCGCGAGATCGCCACGTTCAGGCGGTGGCGGCTGAACAGGAACTCGAGGTTGCGCGGCAGGTCGTCGCCGCTGGACGTGGCCATCGAGAAGAACACGACCGGCGCCTCCTGCCCCTGGAACTTGTCCACGGTGCCCACGGCCACGCCCGCCGGCAGTCGCTCGCGCAGCTCCTGGGCCTGCGCGTTGTAGGGCGTCACCACCTTGATGTCGGCGAGCGTCAGCGGATGGGTCGCGCCATCCACGTCCGTCCACGAACCCTGCACGAGGTCGGCGATGAGCGCGGCGATCCGCTGGGCCTCCTCGGGCGCGCGCTGCGCGTTTCCAGCGTGCTCGACGGGGACGAAGCGCACGCCGGAGCCTGCCAGCGCACCGGACGCGTCGATGCGCTGGCGCTCGCACAGCGGCGCGGCGTGCAGGCGCCCGTCGTAGAACGACTCGGAAATGAAGGCGCACACGTCGGGGTGCATGCGCCACGACGTGCCGAGGAACAACCCACGATCCGGCGGCACCGTCGCATCCGCGCCCAGCAGGTGCTGCAGCACGGACACGCCCGCGCCGTCCGGGTGCGTGCCCTGTGCGACCTGTGCGAGCTGGAGCGGATCGCCGAGAAACACGAGATTGCGCGCCGCCGTGCCCACGGCGATCGCATCGGCCAGCGCGACCTGTCCGGCTTCGTCGACGAACAGCACGTCGAGCGTGGAGTCGAGTTCCGGCCGCGAGAAGAACCAGCCCGTGCCGGCGATCAGGGCGTAGCCGTCGAGCGAGTCGCCCTTCTCGACGTCGCGGCTGGTGATGCGCGGACTCGCCAGCGCCGAGCGGAAGATCGACTCCTCGTTGCCCCCCGAGCTCTTCTTCAGTCCGGTGAACGAGACGCCACGCTCCTCGGCCACGGCCTCGACGGCGGTCAGGAGATTGTGGATCGCACGGTGCGTGTGCGCGGCCACGCCCACCCGCTTGCCCGCAGCAAGCAGGCCGACGATCAGTCGGGCGCCCAGCCACGTCTTGCCCGAACCCGGCGGCCCCTGGACAAAGAGCGGGCTATCGTCGAGCCCGGCGACAACCGCGGCGGCCGAGGCTTCGGTCACATCGCCCGCGAAGAGCGGTGCGCCGGGCAAGACGCCCTGGACGCGCGGCGCCGTCCGCATGAGGAGGTCGCGCAAGGCCCGGTATCGACCCGTCGCCTCGATGCCGCGTGCCTCGACGTCCCGCCCGAATCGGCGAAGGGCCTCCCGCTTCTCCTCGTCGTCGATCGGCAGCGTCGGCCCGATCGCACGCGGCAACGGAACGGCGTTGAACGTCTTCCCGCGCTTGAGACGCAGGCGGCGCTCCGCGGCCTCGATCGCGAGCACCGTCCCGGCCGAGCGCCCGGTCGCCGGATCGGTGCAATCGCCGGTCGAGAGCTTTGACTCCTGCGCTGGAAAACGGAACGTGTACACCGTGCTCATCTTCTCGGGTCGCGGCGGGTGTTCCGGATCCGGCGTCAGCCCGCCGATCGATTCGGGATCCTCGATCAGCTCCTCGTCGGTCATCTCGCGACGCGCGAAGTGCGCCCACCAGGCAGGACGCGCCTCCCGGGCGTGGTACTCGAGCAGGAACGCCAGGAGTCGGCGCGCGCGGTCCGTGGCCCCGAGCGCCGCCGGATCGGGATCGAGCCCGGCCAGCAGCCGCGCCGCGATGGCCACGGCCTCCTCGCCGCCGCGCTTCTTCTCCTCGTTGCGCAGGCGTGCCGTTGCGGCGCGCGGGGACTCGACGGGCGGCTCGACGCCGACGCCCACGGCCGGCGGGTCCGCGGCGGGCGCGGCCTCGGCCACCGGCGCCTCGGCACGCCGCGCCAGCAACCAGTCGCGCAGCTTCAGGGTCGAGTCGCAGTCGTCCTCGTTGTAGCGCTCGATCTCGTTCAGGATCGACGCGTCCTGGTCATCCATCCAGCGCTCGTAGGCGACGATCGACTGGCCGGCATCGGTCACGCCGCCTTCGCGCTTCCCGGCGTAGAACACCTCGAGCTTCTTGATCGAGTAGCTCGGCTGCGAGATGCACAGGCCCTGGCGCACGACGCGATACAGGTCGACGAGCACGCCGCCGCGCAGCAGGTCGTCGAGCTCGGTCTCGCGCGTCCCGTGGAACCCGGCAAGGCGCTTGAGCGCCGTGGGCTCGTACGCCGCGTAGTGATAGACCCGCATCGCCGGATCGATCGCCCGCCGCGCGACCACGAAGTCGATGAAGTCCTCGAATGCGCGGCGCTCTTCCGTGCGATCGTGTCCCCACCAGGCGCGATAGCGCGGGACCCCATCTTCGTCGGCGGCCGTGGCGCCAAACAGGTACTCGAGCCCGCCCTCGACGTAGGGATCGCCTTCCATGTCGAAGAACACGTCCCCCGGCGAAGGCTCGGGCAGGAGCGCGAAGCCGCGACCGGGTTCGGGCGCCAGAAACTCGTACGAGGGCGTGCCGGTCGTCGCCTGGGCGTGCTGCAGGCGGGCCTGTCGGCGCAGCACACCGAGCGTCGCCGGGGCCATGCGCAGCACGCGGGCTTCCTCGGGCAGCGCAGCGAGCGCCGTCAGGGTATCGATCCCCGCGGCGGCGAGTCGCCGGATCTGCGTTCCCCGGATGTTGGCGACGCGCGACAGGTGGTCGTCCTGCTCGCGTCGGCTCTCACACCGCGCGCTCCACGCGCAGACGCCACAGAACTCGACCGGGCCGGGGTAGGACGGCTCGGTCTCCGCGGCGGTGGCAAGGAGGGCGCGGGCTCGCAGCCGGCGGAAGTACGCCGCGAAGTCGGCGACGCGCAGGCTCTCGCGCCGGCCGCTGCCGAGTTCGACGTGCAGCCGCTCGGGCTCCATGCCCTGCGCGGCGGCAAGGAGCGCGCTGTACAGGCCGAGCTGCAGCAGGAACGTGGGCTTCGAGCGCTTCGCCAGCTTGGCGTCGACGACCTCGTAGCTCCACGCGCCGAGCGCCGAGGGCCGCTCGATCCGCTCGAGGAAGTCGGGGATCCCCCACCATCCCTCGTCGAGCAGGACACCCTGGTAGACGACCGCAGCACCTGTGCGCATCGCGACAAGCGTCGCGGCGGCGGCATCCTCCGGCTGGCGATAGGAGTTCTCGATCGCGACGACGTCGGCGCCCTCCGCGCGATACCGATCCAGGCGGCGGCGCTCGTGCTCCTGCCCGTGCGCGAAGAGCAGTTCGGCGGCCGCATCGGGCGCGGTCGGGCGCGGCTCGAGCCCCAGCGCGGCACGGCGATCGAGCCACGCGAGATGGGCGCATTCGGAGTAAGCGGCGAGGACGGAGGCGGAGCGGCGCATGACCGCGCAGGCTACACGAATTTCCGACTCGCTGCTCTGCACCGTCGACCCGGCGCCGCTACAGGCCGACCGTCGCCTACTTCAACGGGAAGTAGCCCACCTTGGTCGCCAGCGTCTGGCCCTCGGCCGACAGCACCCAGTCAGTGAACTGCTTGAGGTCTCCTGCCGGGGAGCTCCGCACGTAGAAGAACAGGTGGCGCGACAGCGGATACGATCCGTCCCGGACCGTCGCCGCCGTGGGCAGGATGGCGGGCTTGCCCGCGCCGAACGACAGCGCCAGGTCGCGCACACCCCTGGCGTACGCCGCGCCGCCGAAGCCGATTCCGTTCGGGTCCTTCGCGACGGCGTTGACCACGGCGGCGGTGCCCGGCAGGGTCTGAGCGCGCGGCGAGAAGTCCTTCCCCTTGAGCACGTTGTCCTTGAAGTAGACGTATGTGCCCGAGCTGTTCTCACGACTGTAGAGCGTGATCAGCTCGTCCGAGCCGCCCACGTCCTTCCAGTTCGTGATCTCGCCGCGATAGATGCGGCGCAGCTGGCCGAGGTCGATCGACTGCACGGGATTCGTCGCATGCACGTAGATGGCGAGCCCGTCCTTGGCCACCGGGATCTCGATGCCCATCGTCTGGAAGCGATCCCGCAGCTTCGTCTTCTCGGCCTGCTTCATCTCGCGCGACGCCATGCAGATGTCGGTCGTGCCGTTGATCAGGGCAGCGATTCCCGTTCCCGAGCCGCCGCCGGTGACCTGCACGATCTTCCCGCGGTGCGACTTCATGTACGTCTCTGCCCAGCGCTGGGCGAGGATCACCATGGTATCGGAGCCCTTGATCGTGATCCCGCGCGCGGCGTGCGCGGGCGCGGGGCCGAGGACGGCAGACGCACCGACCACCGCGAGGGCGAGGAGCAGCGGGCGGAGCCGGTGGAGTGAAACGCCTTGGCGCATGGTCGGAACTCCTTCGCGACGGGTGGGCGACACGGTCAGAACGTGTGCTGGAACTGGAAGGTCCAGAGGTTGTCGGAGGGATCGACGTAGCCGCCGGAGCCGTCCGCGCGATCGGTGCGGGGAATCTCGTAGGCGACGGAGAACCGCGTGAGCCCCTGGTAGAACCAGTGGGCTGCGGCGTTCCAGCGCGCGTATTGATCGTGCTCGACGTCGATGTTCGGGTCGTAGCGGTCGTAGCGCGCCGCGACCTGGAACTTTTCGCCCACGTTCTGCACCCACATCAGGTAGTAACCGGCGAAGTCGGTCGCCAGCGTGTTCGGGTTCGCCCCCGGGCGCAGCAGCAGCACGGGGTTCGCACTCGTCGGGCGGACGACGTTGGCGTTCACGGAGTCGGCATTGACCGAGTGCCCGGTCCAGTACTCGCCGCGCACGGAGCCGCCGCCCAACCGAGGCAGCGCGTAGTAACCCTGCGCCTCGGCGCCGAAGCGCGTGCGGTCGAGCTCGACGTCGGGCCCGGTGAGCGGCACCAGCGCCTTGCCGCCGTAGGCCGACACGCCGACGTCGAGCGTGCCGAACAGCGCGCGAACGCGCCCCAGCACGTCCTTGCCCCGCGTCGGATCGGTTGTCGGAAACTCGACGCTGCCGATCCCGCCACCGTTGATCACGGCCACGACCGTCTCGAAACGCGAGGCCCACAGGCTCTGCGCCTTGATGCCGCGATCGCGCTCACCGGGAAACAGCACGTTCTCCATGCGCGAGCGCTCGGGCAGTTCGCGGAGCGAGGACGAGCGCTCGATCTCGTAGCCGAACGGCACGTTGAACTGGCCGATCCACAACTGGTGGCGGGGCTCAGGAGTGCGGGGCTCGGTCAGCGCCAGGTAGCCATCGAGCATGCGCACGGCGCGATCGGCTCCCGCGTCGACGGTCAGGACAAGCTGGCTCCACGGCGCGTGATCGTAGGTGAGCTTGAAGCGCGCCCGGCGCAGGTAGAAGCGCTCGAGATTCGCGGGCGTGAACGTCGACGGATTGCCGGCCACGCGCACGGTGTCGGCGTCGGCCTCGGCGATCTCGTAGCGCACCTGGAGGTAGCCGCTGAACTTCACCTTCCGCAGACGGTCGACCTCGCCCTGCAGGACCTGCACCTGCTCGTTCAGGCCGACGACATCGACCTCGTCCTCGGCGGGGACCGGCTCGTCGACGAGGTCGGAGTCCTCGAGCTCGGCCTCGACGGTCGAATCCGCCGGGGCCGGCGCTTTCTGGGCGAGCGCGTAGCACGGGGCGATCGCGACGAGCAGGCAGGCGGCGAGCAGCAGTGGGAGCACGCTTTCCTCCAGGGCGGGGGTGAGCGGGGCGCCCGCAGGCGCCCCGAACGACGTCACCCCAACGTGGAGTCGATCGGTTGCCGCCGGTTGACGGCGATGTTACGGGGTTGTGACTACTGGTTGCCGGGGGCGGCCACCGCACCTGTGGGCGCATCCCAGGCACCTGGCGCCGGGATGACGATGGATGGACCCGAGGTCGCCGCCACTCCCGGCGGCAGGGCCGCGGGGACCTTGTGCTTCACCGGCGGCAGGCTCTTGAGATACGCGACGAGCGCCCTCATCTCGCGATCCGTCAGGTGCGTCGTGTTCTGCCACGGCATCGGGGGCAGGAGCGGGGTCCCATCCGGGCGGTGGCCCGTGCGCAGGATCGTGGCGAGTTCCTCCTCGCTCCAGCGGCCGGCTCCCGTCTCGACGTCGGGCGTGAGATTCGAGGCGTACGCGGTGCCGGCCGGCGTGACCCATCCGACCTCGCTGCCGGCGAGTTCACGGGCCATGTCGGGCGCACCGTAAAGAGCGCCGGGCGTGTGGCAGTCATTGCATCCGGTGATCGCCACCAGGCGCTTCCCTTCGGCCAGTTTCTCCTCAAGTGTCCACTCCGCGGCCACGGCCGGCGTGGCGTCCTTCGCGGTCGAGCCACCGGTCGGATTGCACGACACGGCGAGCACGGCCCCGGCCAACGAGGCGATCACGAGGGTGACGTTGAGGATGGTCTGCGGGCGGATCATGGCGGGGTTCTCCGGGTGGATGGAGCGGGGAACGGCGGACTCGCGAACCAAAGCACGGTGCTCGCGGACGCATTGAGCAGCAAACGGTCCGCCGGACGCAAGTGCGATCCCACGGAAATACCGGCGAGCCGCTCCGTTTATTAGACTCCGGCCATGACTCCAACCCGATTCCGCGCGAGCGCCGCCACGTCCCGAGCCGCCTGGTCGCTGGCGGTCGCGATCGCACTCGCGGCCTCGCTCCCCTCCACGCCCGGCCATTCCGCCGCCGCGCTTGCGCCCCCCGACACCACGACCTACCTCGCGCCGCACGCGGGAGGCGTCAGGGGTCGCTACGCGACGACCGCCGACGGGATCCGCATCTGGTACGAGGTCGAGGGCGACCGGTCCGGGCCACCGATCGTGTGCATCGCGGGCGGACCCGGCTCGCCGCACAACGGCTTTCACGTGACGCACGGTCGGCTGCGCGAGCTGGCGCGGGTGGTGTATCTCGACAACCGTGGGCGCGGGCGCTCCCGCCCGGGCACCGGCGCCACGCCCTACACGATCGAGCACGACGTCGAGGACGTCGAGGCCGTGCGACGCGCGCTCGGCGTGGAGTCGCTGATCGTCTACGGCCGCTCGTACGGCGGCATGGTCGCGCAGGCCTATGCGCTGGCCCACCCCGAGCGCGTGCACGGGCTGATCCTGAGCAACACGCTCGACGGCGCCCGGGCCTGGCAGGAGGAGTACCTGGCCGCCACTCATGCGTTTTTCGCCCGGCAGTTTCCGGAGCGTTGGCGGCGCATCGAGGAGCTGCACGCGGCGGGGTTCGTCACCTCGCAGGACACGCTGTCGCGGCTGTTCACGCCGATCAACGAACTCCACGCCTACGACCTGGCGAACGACTCGACCTACCGATATCGTCAGCGCGACGTCCGCGAGCCCGGCATCCCGGCCTCCTCGCCCGACGTCTACCGCATGATGGTGGGACGCGATCCGGAGTGGAGCATCGACGGGACACTGGCGGGGGTCGAGTTCGGACCGCGCCTGGGGGCGATCCGGGCACCGACGCTGGTGATCGCCGGGCGCTACGACCGCATCTGCCCGCCGGTGGCGGCAGCGCGCATCGCCGGCGCGCTGCCCGACGCGCGCCTCGTCGTGTTCGAACGCAGCGGCCACCGCCCCGAGCTCGAGGAAGCCGATCGCTGGTTCGCGGTGCTGCGGGAGTTCGTGGAGGGGATCAGCGCACGGTCGGCGGCGGGGCCGCCGGGTCGGCCATAGCCGTCGCCGCGAGCGAGGTGCGAACCCGCGCGACCCAGCGCCCGGCGGCCTTCTTGTATGCGGTCAGCGCCGTCGGGAACATGGGATTGCGGTCCAGATCCGGGGGACCGGCCAGTCCGCCGCGGAAGCTGAGCTCGGTCGTCGTATCCGACAGCGGCTTCACGTCGACGACACATCGCGCATAGAGCTCGCCGAACGCGAGCCTGGCCAGCGGATGATCGAACTTCTTCCAGTGCGTGATGAAGCGCCCGTTCACCGAGTCGACGCGCTGGATGGTCCACTCGTTCTTCTCCAGCTCGATCATGGCAACGCGGTAGACCTGACGCCACGATACGGCGAGGGTGTCCGTCTCCGTGGCGGCGGCCTGCACCTTCATGTCCGAGCGCGGCTCCCCTGCCGCGGCCGGGCGGGCGAACGCGAGGAGGAACGAGGCGAGGAGCAAGGTCCGCAGAAGTGGGGTCATGGCCATCCCGGAGTTTTCGACCTGTTTGTTTCGATGCTGAACGTTGATACCCCCGTCGGTTAGTCGAGGTTCCCCCTCGCTCGCAACCCCGTCCGTGCTATTCTTTTCGCGTCGTGGCCGTGGCGCTCCGCCCCCAATCCGGCGACGCGGCCAGCCTGCAATGGACCGCGATTTCATCAAGATTCGCAGCCGAGATTCCAACGGGAGGATCCCAATGCGCCCGACATCACGCCGCCACTTCTTGCGTCCGCTTGCCTGGCCGATGCTGGCCTCGCTCGTCCTGCAGCCGCTCGCGGGGATCGCCCCCGCATTCGCCGCCATGCGCGTCGAGGATGTCGCCGAATTCGGCCGCGCCCGACCGATCGCCCCCGCCGACGGGGAGCGGGCCGCGGAGTCCGCCCTGCGCTTCGCCTACGAGCTGCCGTCCGACGCCGCCCATTCGTGGCTCGTCGTTTCGCGCTCGCCGATCGATGCATCGACGTGGCGCGGCGTGCCTTCGGGTGACGGGCTGGTGGTCGTCGATGCAAACCCGCGTCCGACGTCGCTCGCCGATCTCGGCGTCACGCTGAGCGGCGAGACCACGCTCTACTGGACGGTGGCCTCGGCCGATCGCAAGAGCGGCACGCTGCGCGCCGCCGACGTTCGCTCGGTCATCGTGACCCCGCGCTTCGCCAACCGCGTCCTCGCCTCCCCGTTCCTCGTCGAGTCCCGCCGCGGAGTGCTCGGCGCCGACGAGATCGCGGCCGCCGCGCGCGAGCGCCGCGAAGCCCTGACGCCGTTCGACGCGGCCGTCAAGCGCACGGGCACGCTCGCCGGCGTCCTGAATGCCGACGCGCCGCGCATCCGCCTCGCCGCCGGTTTCTCGTTCGCGCCGACCGTCGAGGGCGAGCCGTCGTTGCCGATGGCGCTGTCGACTGCGCGCACGATGACGATCGAGGATGCCGACCCGGCCGCGCTGGGCTCGTACCTCGTCCAGTTCGACGCCCCGCCGTCCGACGCCCAGCGCGACATGATCGCGCGCGCCGGTGGCGCGGTCTTCACCTACGTGCCCGACCAGGCGTTCCTCGTGCGGATGACGCGCGAGGCCCGAACCCGCCTCGCGCTCGAGGGCGAAGCCTCGTGGATCGGCAACTACGAGCCGGCCTACAAGATCTCGCCCGTGTTCGCCGATGCGTCCGTGCCGCAGGGCGATCGCTGGATGGCGCTGCTGTTTCCCGACGCGTCCGTCGGCGACGCCGCCGCCGAGCTGGCGACGCGCGGCTTCACCATCGAGAACCGTTCCGACAACGGCGTGAACAAGATGCTGCGCGTTCGCCTGCCGGCCGGCGTCTCGGCCGACGACGCGAAGGCACGGATCGCGGGCCTCTCGGCCGTGGCCTGGGTCGAGCCCGTCGTCGCGAAGACGATGGACAACGGAAACGCGCAGTGGGTCGTCCAGACGTTCGTCAACGCCGACCGGAAGGTGTGGACACAGGGCATCCGCGGCCAGGGCCAGATCGTCATGACCTCGGACTCGGGCATCGACGTGCTGCACGATCAGTTCCGCGATCCCGCGCTGCCGCTCACGGCGTTCGGCGACTCGCCGACGCACCGCAAGATCATCGCCTACCAGAAGGGCTCGTCGAGCCCCGACGTCACCTTCGGCGACCACGCGGGCGCCAGCTACCACGGTTCGCACACCGCCGGCTCGATGGTCGGCTCGGACGACGTCATCGCCGCGAACGCGAACGACGGCATCGCCAAGGATGCGCGGATCTACTTCATGGACATCTCGGGACCCGCCCTGGCCGACCGCGTGTTCCCCTTCGATGACCTCAACGACCTGTTCACGCCGCCGTACCTCGGCAACGGCGCCGGCGCCGCGCGCATCTCGTCCAACTCGTGGGGCTCGCCGGTCAGCGGCCAGTACACGCTCGATGCGATGGCCGTCGACCAGTTCGTGTGGACGCACCCCGACATGTACATCGCGTTCTCCAACGGCAACTCGGGCACGGCCGGCTCGGTCGGCAGCCCCGCCACCGCGAAGAACCTGTCCGGCATGGGCGGCACCCGCAACAGCACGCTGGCGAACAGCATCTACGCCTCGACCAGCCGCGGTCCGACGACCGATGGCCGCCGCAAGCCGCTGTTCTGCTCGCCCGGCCAGTCCGTCGTCTCGGCGAACGTCGCGCCGAGCACCTACGTCAGCCTGTCGGGAACCTCGATGGCCGCCCCCACCGGCACCGGCGCCGTCACGCTCATGCGACAGTACCTGACGGATGGCTGGTACCCGACGGGTGCGGCGGTCCCGGCAAACGGCTTCACGCCGTCGGCCGCGCTGCTCAAGGCCATGGCGATCAACTCGGCCGAGGGCCCGATCACCGGCTTCACCGCCCCCGATCAGAACATCGGCTACGGTCGCGTGAAGGCCGACAATGTCCTGTTCTTCGCCGGTGACCTGCGCAAGACGCTGCTCGTCGACCAGACCGCCGGCCTGGGACAGGCCCAGTTCATCGAGTACCAGGTGAACGTGACCGAGAGCACGCAGCCGCTCGAGGTCTCGCTGGTGTGGAGCGACTCGCCGGGCAACCCCGCGAACGGGCTCCAGCTGGTCAACAACCTGGACCTGACCGTCACCAACGGCGTCGTCACCTACAAGGGCAACGTCTTCTCGGCCGGCGTCTCGACGACCGGCGGCGCGACCGACGTGCTCAACGTCGAGGAGAACGTGCTGGTCGCCACCCCGGCCGTCGGCGTGTGGACGGTGCGCGTCACCGCCCCCACCGTCCCGATCGGGCCGCAGCCGTTCGGCCTGTGCGTCACCGGCGGCGTCGGCCAGACCGCCGGCGCGCTGGCGCTCGATCGCACCGAGTACGGATCGTCGAGCACGATCGAGCTGCAGGTCACCGACACCAACGCGAGCAATCCGGTCATCGTCAACGTCGCCTCGCCGCCCGGCTCGGTCGGCGAGGTGAC
>JBKJNH010000017.1:0-24979 GCA_046596055.1 Candidatus Eiseniibacteriota bacterium | reverse complement strand
GACGGTGCGACCACTGTGCGCTTCGAGAGCGTGCCGCGCGGGCTGTACCGCATCGAGGTGACGGTTGACGGCGAGCTCGTGCGGCCGGCGCCTCTCGTCCGCGCCGGCGAAGCGCCGGTTGTCGCAGCGTCGGCGCTCGCTTTCATCGGCGTCACGCCGCAGCCGCTCGCGGCCGGGGTGCGGGGGATCGTGCGGTTCGCGCTGCCGCAGTCGACGCACCTGAAGTTTGACCTGTACGATGTACGCGGCGCGCACGTGCGCGCCGTCGCCGACGAACGATTCGCCGCCGGCGCGCACGCGCTGCCGCTGTGGACGAGGGACGAGGGAGGAACGACGATGGCTCCGGGAATCTACTTCCTGCGCATGGCCGCGGTCGCGGGGGCGACCTTCGCGCCGCAGACGCGACGCGTGGTGGTGCTGCCTTGATCGGCCGCACTGCGCTTCGCCGCGTCGGGCCGGCCGCCGTGGCCCTCGTCGCCGCGCTGGTCGCGGCGTTCGATGCCTCGGGCGCCGGGCAGCATCTTCCGCGCTGGGTGCCGACCGCCGACAAGGCGCATCCGCGCCTCCAGTACGGGGACTCGCTGATCTCGATCAACGATCGCTGCGCGGTGAAGGAGAGCGAGCTCTCCCCGTCGATCCGCCCCATCTACGTGAACGCGAAGCCGGTGGGCTTCTGCTGCACGACGTGCCCCGCGATCTTCATCCAGGGCCCCGAGCCCTACCTGCAGCGCATGAAGGCATCGTTCACCGACCCCGTGCACCCGAAGCGGCCCGCGAAGATCCAGGCGCCGCTGCGCTACCACGTGAACTGGGAAGTGTTCTTCTTCTCGGATCGCGCCAGCATGGACGAGTTCCGCAAGCGCCCGATCAACTACTGCGGCCTTCTGACCGACCCGGTCAACGGCGTGCGCTTCCGGCCGCGGTCGACCTCGCCGCGTGTCGTCCACGCCGGACGGACGTACTTCTTCACCAGCGACTCGACGCGCACGAAGTTCCAGGCGGTGCCGATCGACTACGCCTACCGGAAGGGCGCCTGATGCGGCTGCTCCTGCCGGCGTCGATCCTCGGGCTCGCCATGGTCGCCGCGCTCGCGCCCGGCGCCAGCGACGCGTTTCGCTACGTGAAGACCGCCGACCCCGTGCATCCGAAGATCAAGTATCCGGATTCGCTCGTGTCGGTGAACGACCGGTGCATCGTGGCAGGCACCGCGCTGTCGACGATGATCCGCCCCACCTACGTCAACGGCAAGCCGATCGGCTACTGCTGCTCGGCGTGCCCGCGCGTGTTCGTCCGCGACCCCGAGGCGTGGCTGAAGGACAAGGGGGTGACGTTGAAGTGCGTGGTCGAGCCGACGAAACCCGCCGTGTTCAAGGTGTCGCTCCGTTCGCGGATCGGGAAGGACTGGTTCTTCTTCTCGAGCTCGATGGCGAAGCAGAAGTTCGACGCCAACCCGCTGTTCTACGTGGCGGCGCTGTCGGATCCGGTGACCCACGCGCGCTTCAAGCCGACGACGAAGTCGCTCAAACTGGCGTACAACGGGACGACGTTCTACTTCCCCGATCCCGCCAGCCAGGCGCTGTTCGCCGCCCTCCCCGACAGCTACGCCGTCGAGAAGGGCGGCAATCGCGACGGACGCTAGACCCCGCCCGCCGCGTCTCGCCTAGAACTTCGCCTTCACCCCCGCGTACACGTTGCGCGTCGCCGCCGGGATCCACACCGGCGTCGGCGTGAAGGCCGGGGCCGGATAGTCGACGTAGCCCGCGGTCTCGTAGCGCTCGTCGAACACGTTGTGGACCCGCACGTCGAGCTCCAGCGCCCGCCCGCCCAGCGCCCCCGGAAACGTCCAGCGCCCCCCGATGCTCACCGCCGTCCACGGTTCGATCGTGCGGTCCTCCCACGTCGGGTCGTCGCGCAGCGCGGGGTTCTTCCGCTCGTTCTCGGTGTTGTCCAGGGACTGCCGGCCGGCGTGGTCGATGGCCACGTCGAGCGAGCCGGCGCCGACGCCGAGCTGCGCCCGGCCGCGGGCCGCCCACTCCGGGAAGCCGGCAATGCGGTTGCCCGAGTAGTCGGTGGTCGTCGTCGCGTCGAAGTACTCGAGGTATTCGTCGAAGCGGTCGTCCGCCACGTGGAAGTTCCCGCCCAGCTCGAGGCGCCGCGCCGGACGCAGCGTGAAGGAGCCTTCGATCCCCGCATGGCGCGAGCGCGCGGCGTTGCCGGTGATCGGGTTGCCGTTGTCGTCGATCCGGCCGTTGTAGACGATCTCGTCCACGAACTTCATCCAGTACAGGCCCAGCGTCGCCTCGCCGCGCGGGTTGGCGACCCGCACGCCCAGCTCCAGGTCGTCCACGCGTTCGGGGTCGATCAGCGGATCCGACAGCGTTCCGGTCGCCGGATCGAGCGCCGCGAAGCCCGGGGGCGTGCCTGCGTTCTCGGGATCGTAGAGCTCGCGGAAGATCGGCTCGGCCTCGCCGCGCGACCACGAGGCGTACAGCTCGGTGTCCGCACGGGGCTTCCACGTCGCGCCCACGCGCGGCATGAGGAACACGTAGTCCTCGTCGAAGTTGTAGCCCCTGAACGCGTCGTCGGTCAGCCGGTACTCCTGCCGGTGGAGCGCCAGGTCGCCGCGCACGACGACGTCGGGGCGCGCCTGCCACGCCGCCCGCACGAAGCCCGAGGTATTCGTCACCTTGCCGACGTACGCGTAGTAGACGTGATCCGGCGTCGGGTTCGGCGGCTGGGTCGCGGCCCACTGTAGTTCTCCCCAACGCTCGCCCTCGTGATAGCGCAGGTCGAGCCCGGTCTCGAACGACCACGCGCCGCCGGGCGCCCAGCGCGCCCGCGGCACCCAGCCCACCTGCAGGTTCTTCGCGTTTCGCCGGCGCACGATGTCGGTGACGATCGAATCGGGGTAGCCGTAGTCGCGCAGATCGCGCCCCGTGCGGAACTCGTCGTAGAAGCCGGTGCCTTGAAAATAGAACAGTGCGTTCGACAGCGACACGGTCGGCGAGACCTTCCAGTCGTGCAGCAGCTCGTAGTGCGGCTCGAAGAACTCGTCGCGCTCGCCGTCGTAGGTCAACGGGTTGAAGCGCCGGTCCCGGTCCGCGTCGCCGGTCACGGCGCCGTCGAGGTACGGGCGCGGCACTCCGAGGTACGACAGGTGCGTGCGCTCCGGGCCGCCGTACAGGTTCAGGCGCGTGACGGCGCTCGTGCCGACGTGCGCCACGCCGAGGAAGTACGACCACAGGTCGGACCACGAGCTCTCGCGGTAGCCGTCGGTGCGGATGCGCGACAGGCGCGTGTTCACCGACCACGCCTCGTCGAGCAGCCCGCTTGCCGCCTGGATCGAGAAGCGCTGCGTGCCGAACGAGCCGCCGCCGGCCTCGAGCACCAGCTCGGGGTCGTTCCTGAAGGGGATCGTCTCGACGTCGACCGACCCGCCGAGAGCCGTCGTGCCGTAGACCGACGAGCCGACGCCGCGCTGGACCTGGATCGACTGCGCGCTCATCGCCAGGTCCGGGTGGTCGATCCAGTAGACCTCGCGCGACTGCGGGTCGTTGAGCGGGATGCCGTTGATGGTGACGCCGATGCGGCGCTGTCCGAACCCACGGATCTTCAGGTACGAGTAGCCGATTCCGTTGCCCGCGTCGGAGTAGGCGTACGTCCCCGGCACGTTGGCGCCCAGCAGCATGGGCAGGTCCTGGCCGCGATGATCACGCACGATCGTCGCGCGATCGACATCGCTGAAGGCGCCCGGCGCGGTGCCGGTGGCCGCGATGATGCTCCGGACCTCGGCCCCCTCGATCGGGATGGCGACGGCGGAGAGGGGGATTCGCGTGATCGCGTCGGGCGCGCCGGCGACCATCTCCAGCTCGACGGCGTCGTAGCCGACCATGTCGACCCGCACGCGGCCGCGGGTGGCGCCGGGTTCGGGAGGCAGGGCGAAGAAGCCGCGAGCGTCGGTGACCGCGCCGCGGCGCGTGCCGACGAGGCGGACGGAAGCGCCGGAGAGCGGGATTCCGGTGGTCGTGTCGACGACCTGGCCATGGAGGCGCGAAGGGGCGGCCGCTTGAGCCAGGGCGGGAGAGGAGTGAACGAGCAGCGGAATCGAAGCGATGACGATGGCGGCGAGCACGAGCGCGCCAACCCGGCGAACGGGATGGATGTGCATGGTTCTTCCTGCTCTCGCGCGCACGGCGCTCGGGGGGTGCCGCGCGGTCAGGTCGCGGCGAGCCGTTCGGCCACGGAAACGACCATGCCCCCGAGGAACCGGGCATGGCCAGCGCGAGTTGCGACGAGGCCCGCCTCCCTACGCCGGTGCGAGCCGGATCAGGTTCCTAGGGTATGATCTCAGGCCCTCGTTGGTTGCTGGATCGCGCGATGCGCGACCCGGCAGCGGGCCACCCCTGACGGATGGACGAATCGTAGCACAATCTCCGGAAATGACGAGGGGCCGGGAGAAGTCCCCGGCCCCGTGTTCGCTGTTCTCGACACGCGCCCTGCGCGAGGGCGCCTTCGTGCGGGATGCTACATCCCACCTTCGAGCATGTTCATGATCGCCTTCTTGACGGCGCGGCGCTTGACGGCCTTCTTGGCGACCTTGCGACGCACGGCCTTCTTGACGACGCGACGCTTGACGGCCTTCTTCGCGACCTTGCGACGAACGGCCTTGCGCACGGCCTTCTTCACGATGCGGCGCTTGACAGCCTTTTTCGCAACCTTGCGTCTGACGGCCTTCTTCGCAACCTTGCGCTTGACGGCCTTCTTCGCAGCCTTGCGTCTGACGGCCTTCTTCCTGGTTGCCACCGTGAGTTCTCCTTGCGTGGGTTGGGGTGTGGTTCAGATGACCAATCACCCGGCGTGACTGCCGGCATCCTAGCAAGCAGATTCCCGGTGCAACAACTCAAGAAAGTTCTTGCGGGAAAACTTTCGCCTACGAACCCATCACCCGACGCCATGCTTCGAGCGACTCGAGACGCAGGCTCGGGTTCGTCGCGCGCTCGCGTGCGAGCGTCGACGTCGGTGCGGGTCCGTAGTCGTGACCGGGAAACAGGATGGTCGTCGGCGCGAGTCGGGCGAGTCGCTGCGTGAGCGTGCGATACATCTCGTCGGAGTCCGAGCCCGGCAGGTCGACGCGACCGCAGCCCTGCACGAACAGCGTATCGCCCGCCACCAGCGCGGGTGATGCGACGCTTCCCGCTTTGGCGGCCGGTGTCGTCGGGTCGCTGACGAGGAAGCACGTACTGCCCGGCGTGTGTCCCGGCGTGTGCACGAACTCGATGCGAACGGGGCCGAGCATGAGGGTGTCGCCGCCGGCATGCAATGCGAGGTCGCGTGCCGGCACGCCGGTGACGCGTTCGATCCACGGCGCGTCGTCGGCGTGGGCGTGCACGCGGGCGTCGGGGGCGATGGCGGCCAGGCGGGCGATCCCGGCGACCTCGAGGCCCCACAGGTCGCCGCCGACATGATCGGGGTGATAGTGGGTGGCGAGCGCGCCGACGAGCGTGTAGCCTTCGCGCGCGACCTTCGCGACCAGCCCGTCCACGTCCCACGCGGGGTCGACGAGCACGGCCGTCCGCGTCGTATCGTCGGCGACGAGGTACACGAAGTTGATCATCTGCGCGGCGGTCGGGTCGTCCTGGGCGAAGTCCCGTCCCGCGAGCCATTGTTCGAGCCGGAGCATGCCCCGAACCTAGCACGGGAGTTCCAATGCCGCCGCTTCTCCGGATCGATGACCAGGACCGCGGTGCGTGGACGCTGCTCGACGACGCGGCCGATCCCGCGATCGGCTCTCACGTGCTGGTCGTCCTCGCGGGGGCCGGGTTCGACCACGCGCGGCTGCGCGCCGAGGCGGCCCGCGCCACCGGGGTCGTCGCCGCCGACGCCGGCGCGCTCCTGTGTCGGGCCGCGAACCTCGAGCCCATCGCCGTCGTCGGGGACTTTGACTCGATCCCCAGCGCCGCGCTGGCCACGTTTCCGCCCGATCGCCTCCATCCCTCCAACGATCCCGATTCCAATGATCTGGAGAAGGCGCTGGCCTGGGTGGCGAAGCGCTTCGGACCGACCGCCGAGGTCACGCTCGCCGCGGGAGGCGGCGTCGACGGCGGTCGGATCGATCACGCGCTGGCGAACCTGGGTCCGCTCCTTCGCGAGCCGCACGGCAGGATCTCGATGCTCGACGGGGAGGGCCGGTTGTTCGCCCTGCGCCACGGTCGGCTCCAGGCCCGCGAGCTGGCCGGACGGCGCCTGTCGATCCTGCCGTGGTCGCTGCATGGCATCACGGTGAGCGAGTCCGGGGTGCGCTACCCGCTCGATCATGAGCGGCTGGTGCTCGGCGGTCGCGGCGTGAGCAACGAGATCACCGCAGGCCTGGCGACGGTGACCGTGCACGACGGCGTCGCGCTCGTGTGGGTGGAGTGTTGACCCTCGAGGACTGGAGCGCCATCGCCCGCACGCCCGCCGGCATCGCGCTCACGCTCGCGATCGGACTGGTCTATCCGCTCATCGGCTGGTTCCGCTTCCGTCGGCTCGAGCAGCGCCCCGATCCGCTGCCGCGGCGCGAGAAACTGGCGCTCTACGCCAGCATCGTCGTGTCGCAGTGGTCGCTCGTTGCCGGCGCCGCGCTCGTGCTGGCCGCGGCGGGCCGCTCGCTCGCCGACGTGGGACAGGGGCCGGGGAGCGACGTGATGCGCACCGCGCTCGTCGCGGCTGGACTCTTGATCGGGTTTGCGCTCCTGTCATTCGTCACGACGCGGTCGCTGGCGGCGGCGGGGCCGGACGACCTGCCGCCGCACGTGCGACGCGCGGGGCGCATCCTGCCGCGGGACGGGGTCGAGGTTGCGGGCTTCGTTCCGGTCGCGATCACCGCCGGCGTGTGCGAGGAGCTGCTCTACCGCGGATGGTTGCCGTGGGCGCTCGGCGGTTGGGTGGGATCGGCATGGCTCGGGTTCGTCGCGGCCGCCGTGATCTTCGGCCTGGGCCACCTGTACCAGGGCCGCAATGGAGTCGTACTCACGGGGATGCTCGGGCTCGCGCTCGGCGCGACCGCGGCGTGGACAGGCAGCCTGCTGCCGGGGCAGGCGCTGCACGTCGCCATCGATCTCGTGAACGGCATCGCGGTGGGCGCGACGCTGACGCGGATGGCGCGGCCCGCGATCCACACCAGGGATCCGATCCCGGTGGCATCCCCGGCCGACGACGATCTCCCGCCTCCCTAGGTGATCTTCGCCCTCCTTATTAAAAGAGGGTTCGAGGAATTCAAGATTGCGGCGCGTCGGCACGGCCCGTATGCTCTTCGTCGCCGCGCTCCTCACGGTTCGTGGTCCCCCCGGTTTCAAACCCCCTGTCGTGCCTGCTGGCCGACGCCTCCCCCGAAGGCGTCGTGATTCGTCGCCTTCATCGTGTGCAGCACCCACATCCGGTTTTCCCCCCGCGGCGACCTCGACCCGTCTCTCTGGGAGGAAGTTCCATGTCCGGTGCCATCACCCCTTGCTCACGCTCGCCCCGTTCGGGATCGAGATTGTTCCGGCTGTCCCTGGCCATCGGCGCGGTCGTCCTCGGACCCCTGCTCGTTCGTCCGGCCGACGCCGCCCTGATCAACGTCCCCGGCGACCAGCCGACGATCGCCGCGGCCCTCGCCGTGGCCAACCCGTTCGATGACATTCTCGTCGCCCCGGGCACGTACGTGATCGGCGGCACGCTCGCCGCCTCGACGTCGAACGTGACCCTGCGGGGAACAAGCATCGCCGCGACGAAGCTCCAGACTTCAGGCGCGGCCAGCATGATCCTCGTCACCGGAGCGAACTTCACCCTGAGCGACTTCACGATCGAGAAGACGGATCTCGTCGACCAGAACATCGTGGGGATCCAGGCGAACGGCTGCACGGTGGAGGACAACGAGGTCTACGGGGCCGATCCGATCACCGCGTGGAGCGTGAACGGGATCGTCATCCGTGCCATGGTGGTCAGCCCCGGGGTGACCGGCACGGTCGTGCAGAACAACGTGATTCGTCGCGTGCGCCAGCCGGCGTACATCGATGCGGGCACCGCCACCGTCACGGGCAATACGGTCTCCGGCACTCGTGGCTGGGTGGTCGCCGGCGCGACCGTCGTGTTCAGCGGCAACACGTGGGGCCCGCCGCAGAATCAGGGCGCCGACATCGCGCTCCTTTCCACCTGCAATCCGCTCGATTACCCCAACCTGCTGGCTCTCTCGGCCGCCAACGGGAATGCCTACATCTCCGGCCAGTTCCCCGGCGCCGCGAGCGGTCGCGCCGACGGCTACGTCGACATCGCGGCCCCGGCACCCGGTCCCAGCCTGCAGGGCAGCCTGGCATTGGCCCACACGTCGGTCCAGGCCGGCGTGGACGGAACGCTGCCGGGCGGCATCGTGCACGTGGCGGCAGGCGCGTACACTGAGCAGGTGCTGGTCAGCGGCAAGAACCTCACGGTGCGTGGCGCGGGCGCAGGGTCGACGACGCTGCAGGCGCCGGCGTCGCTGGTGACGCAGTTCACGCTGTCGGGGAACCCGATCAAACCCGTGCTCACCGCGTCGGGTGCGTCGAATGTCCGCATCGAGGATCTCGCGGTCGATGGCATGGGCAACGGCAATGCGAACAACCGCCTTGTCGGAATCGGCTTCTGGAACGCCGGCGGCGCGATCGAGGATGTCGACATCGTGCGCGTGCGCAACAACCCGCTGGACGGCGTTCAGGCCGGTTCCGGGGTCGAATCCGGGAACAACACGGGCGGGCCGTACACGCTGGCGCTCACCAACGTGGACGTCTCCGACTTCCAGAAGAATGGCATCACGCTCAGGGGCACTGGCCTGACGGCCAACGTCCTCGGCGGTTCGGTGACCGGGCATGGCAACACCGCCCTGATCGCCCAGAACGGGATCCAGATCTCGGGTGGCGCGGGCGGGTCGGTCAACGGCTGTGCGATCTCGGGTCTGCGCTACACGCCGGCCTCGGTCGTGTCGGTCGGTCTGCTGGTGTTCGGGCCGGGCAGCGTCGCCGCCTCGAACCTGGTGGGCGCGAATGCCTTCGCCGGAGTGCAGGTTCCGATGTACTTCATCGACGCCAGCGGCAGCGTCAATGGCGCCGAGGTCGGTGCCTCGAGCTCGGATCAGGGCGGAATCTTCGTCTACAACTCGTCGCTGTCGGCGGTGAAGACGCCGGGCCTCGACTCCCGCTCCAGCGCTCCGATCGCCTCGCCGCTCGACGAGGACGGTTCCGCGAGCCTGCGCAAGGGCACCGCGAACCTGAACCTGTCGATGACGATGGGGATCACCGGCGCATGCTTCAACGGCTCCGGGGCCGCGTTGTCGCAGGGCATGGGCCTGTATTCCGACGGCGGCCCGCTCACCGTCAACATCATCAACTCCACGCTGTCGGGTTGGGACCAGGGGATCTACATCGGCGGCTCGGCCGTCAGCCTCGTTGCCAACGACAACGCGATCACGGGCAACCTGTCGGCCGGCCTCGACAACACGACCGGCGGGCCCGGGCAGGATGCCGAGCGCAACTGGTGGGGCGCGATGACCGGCCCCTCGGGCGTCGGACCGGGGAGCGGGGACGCGGTCCTCGGCACCGGCGTCGACTTCGCGCCGTGGCGTGTCAGCGGCGTCGACCTGAGCCCGTCCTGCGGCTTCCAGCCGGCTTCGAACAACGAGGTCATGCCCGGCCCGGCGCCGAGCTGCATCTCGCTCGGCAATCCGTGCATCACGATCCCGATCGTGCTCAACCGCACCGACTCGGCGAACCTGCGCGGCTACAGCGTGGACATCCAGCTCTCGCCGGAGTTGATCCTGTGCTCCACGCCGGCCGCGAGCATCACGGTCGGCCCCTACCTGGTGACGGGTGCGGGCGGCAACGGCACGGTCTTTCAGGTGGTGAGCAACGGCGGCGGCTCGTACACCGTCGACGAAGCGATCCTCGGCTTGCCCTGCGGGGCGACCGGCTCGGGCGGCGTCATCTTCAACCTGGCGGTGAAGGCCGCCGGGCCCGGCGATGCGACGGGCACCATCACCGTCGCGGCAGTGACGCTGCGCGATTGCAACAACGGGCCGATCGCAGCTTCGGCCGGGGCCCCGCTCAACGTGACGATCGACCAGACCGCCCCCGTGGCGATCGGCGCGCTCGCCGCGAGCCAGGTGAAGATCGGCAACGACGGCGACGGCACGACGAAGATCGACCTGGCGTGGCCGGCCGTCGAGGCGGGCGCGACGGTCGAGGTCTACCGCGCGGGCTTCGGCAACTATCCCGAGTACGACGATCCGCCCCCGGGATCCGTGCCCGCCACGCCGGCGTATCCGCCGGGCGGTCCGTGGGCGTTGACGGCGGTGACTACCTCCGGTGGCGATGACGAGGTGGCCTGGCCGGCGCGCGACTTCTGGTACTACGTCGCATTCGTCAAGGATGCCTGCGGCAACGTCTCCGCGGTCTCCAACAAGACGACCGGCACGCTCAACTACCACCTGGGTGACGTGTCGAACGGCTTCACGGCGGGCGTCGGCGACAACCTCGTCGGCACGGTCGACATGTCGCTCTTGGGCGCCAACTACGGCCTGATCGGCGTCGCCGTCAACCCGGTGAACTACCTCGACGTCGGCCCGACGACCGATTTCTCGGTCAACGCGCGTCCGACGACGGACAACCGCATCGGCTTCGAGGACCTGATCATGTTCGCGATCAACTACTCCACCGTGTCAGCGCCGGGGGTGATCGCCGATCGCAGCTTTACCGGCGTCGATGCGCTCACCGTGACGACCGAGGGCGAAGTGGCGCTTGGCGGCACGATCACCGCTCGGCTGCGCCTGTCGGGCACCGGCCGCATCCAGGGCCTGTCGGCTGCGTTGTCGTGGAATCCGCGTGCGGTCGAGCCGGTCGGCTTCGAGGCCGGGGACTTCGTCACGTCGGCAAATGGTGTCGTGTTCTCGCCGTCGGCGGGAATGATCGATGCCGCACTTCTGGGCGTTCGCGATGCAGGCTTCGAGGGCGAAGGCGAACTGGCGACGGTGCGCTTCCGCGTCATCGGCGAGGGCGATCCTTCGATCGAACTCGGCGAGGTGATCGCGCGAGACGCCCGCAACCAGCCGGTGTCGCTGGGCGAGCCGATCGCGGTCGAGGGCGCGGTGCCCACGTCGACGCGGTTGCTCGCGCCGGCGCCAAATCCGACGACGTCCTCGTCGCTTCTGTCGTTCAGCCTGGCGAAGCCCGGTCGCGTGGACCTGGCGATCTACTCGGTCGACGGTCGCCGTGTGCGCACCGTGCTGGCCGAGTCGCGCGAGGTCGGGTTCCACAACGTGGCGTGGGACGGCGCGGCCGATGACGGTCGCCGCGTTCCGGCGGGCGTCTACTTCGCCCGGATGATCACGGCCGACGGCGTGCGGCAGAGCCGCACGTTGACGTTGCTCGGCCGCTAGTCGCAGTTCCGGCGGGAGGGGCGGGGGCGCGAGCCCCCGTCCCGTGCCCACTTTCCGTTCACCCCCCGGCGTCATGGGGAGGGAGTCGGTCTGATGACGAGATGGTCGACACGAGTCCTCTCCACGGCGTGCGCCGTGGCGCTGGTGTGCGCCCTTGCCGTGGCGGGGGCGCCTGCCGCGCGGGCCGCGGGAATTCACGCGGAGCTCACGCCGGCGGACTCGACGGTGCAGCCGAACGATGAGTTCACGATCGACTTCGCGATCGTCGCCGCCGACGCCGCGTTCAACGGGTTCGACGCGGTCGTCGAGTACGACCCCGCCATGCTCACGTTCCTGCCGACGGTCCCGTCGTCGCAGCAACAGGGCCCGCTGATGGTCGGCGCGTGCGGGAACACGTTTCACCTGTTCGCCAGCGCGGGGGACTCGGTCACCTGCACCAGCGTCCTGCTGTGCGCGGGGCAGTCGCTGACGGGACCGGGTCCCCTCTACCGCCTGCGCTTCCGCGCCGGCGCCACGCTGGGCGAGACGTTCGTGCGCCTGCGTGGGCCGCGCGTGCGGTTCTACAACGCCGGTCTGTTCGTGTTTCCCGTGGAGACGGCCGACGCGCGGGTCCAGGTCGGCGACCTGACCGATGTCACTCCGGCGACGCCGGAGCCGGGTCTCTCGCTGCGCGCGTTCCCGAATCCGACGCGCGCCGGGGGGACCATGCTGCGCCTGGTGTCCGACGTCCTCGGTCCACAACGCATCACCATCCGTGACGCGCGCAGCCGGGTCGTGCGCGTCTTCGCGGCGCTCGACGTCCCGCCCGGTGAGCGAACGGTCGCGTGGGACGGGCGTGACGCCCATGGGCGGCGAGTTCCAGCGGGCTGGTACGCGGTCGTCTTCCGCGCAGGCGAACGCGAGGTTCGTGATCGCATCGTGTTCGTTCCTTGATCGAGAGTCGCAGTCAATCCGAGGGGGCATCCATGATTGGTCGAGTGAAGCTGCTGGGGTTCGTGACTCTCCTCGCTTGCGCGGTACTTGCCGCGGCGCCGGCCGCGACGCATGCGGCCGCGGTCGTCGTCGCGCCGGCGGATACCGCGGTGAGCGTGGGCGACGACTTCTGGATCCGCGTCCAGGCGGATGCCTTTCCGGACCTCAAGGGTTACCAGCTCATCTTCGAGTTCGACCCGACGATCGTGCAGTTGCTCGGCGCGGCGCCGGGCAACGTGCTCACGGATTCCCCTGGCGCCTGGTTCGGCGCGCTCGTGCCCGACGTCGTCGCACCGCCGGACAGCGCCTGGTACGACGCGGCCAGGCTCGACGGCGCGACGGCCGGTCCCGGTGTTCTCGTCTACTTCCACTTCAAGGCCCTGCAGGAGGGCGTGAGCCCCGTGGCCTGCCGCCACGTCGACTATCGCGACTCGAACAACGCTCAGACGCTGCCCGGCTGCACCTCCGGCCAGATCCGCGTCATCGGCGCGGTCCTTGCGCAGGAACGATCGTGGGGGCGGGTCAAGGCGCTCTACCGCTAGCGGGGCCGCTTCGGTAGACTCCGGGCATGAGCATGCCCACGACCGTCGACGCGCCGCTGCCGCTTACCAACTACGAACGCCTTTCGGACGCCGAACTCGACGCGCGGATCCGCGCGGCGAAGACGGCGCTCGGTCCGCGCCTCATCATTCTCGGGCACCACTACCAGCGCGACGAGGTCGTGCAGTACGCCGACTTCCTGGGCGATTCGTACAAGCTGTCGCAGCGCGGTGCGGCGGCGGATGCGGACTTCATCGTGTTCTGCGGCGTCCACTTCATGGCCGAGAGCGCCGACGTGCTGGCGAAGCCGCACCAGCGCGTGATCCTTCCGGACCTGGGCGCCGGCTGCTCGATGGCCGACATGGCCGACATCGCCGACGTGGAGGAGGCGTGGGACGCGCTCCTGCGCGACCACGGCGACACGTTCGTGCCGATCACGTACATGAACTCGACGGCGGCGATCAAGGCGTTCGTCGGCAGGAATGGCGGCCTGGTCTGCACCTCGTCGAATGCGCGCGGCGCGTTCGAGTGGGCGTGGGCGCGGAAGCAGCGCATCTTCTTCCTGCCCGACGAGCACCTGGGCCGCAACACGGGCGCCGGGCTCGGCCTTCCGCTCGAGTCGATCGGCCTGTGGGATCCGCGCGTCGATCCGCGCGCGGCTCTCGCCGCGATCCCGCGCGACACGCGCCTCGTCGTGTGGCGCGGCTACTGCTCGGTGCACCAGCGCTTCACGCCCGAGCAGGCGCATTTCCTGCGCAAGGAGATCCCGGGCCTGCGGGTGATCTGCCATCCCGAGTGCAAGTACGAGACCTGCCAGGCCGCCGACCTGGTTGGCTCGACGGACTTCATCATCCGCACGATCGAGGCGTCGCCGCCGGGCTCGAAGTGGGCGGTGGGCACCGAGATCCACCTCGTCAATCGCCTCGCCGCACAACATCCGGACCGGACGATCATCTCGATGCAGCAGAACGTGTGCGCTTGTGCCACGATGTACCGCATCGATCCGGTTCACCTGTGCTGGGTCCTCGAGAACCTCGTCGCCGGTCACGTGGTCAACGAGATCACGGTCGACGACGAGACGATTCGCTGGGCCCGCGTGGCGCTGGAACGGATGCTCGAGGTCAAGTAGCCGGAGGCGATCGTCAAACAGCCCAATTCACCTCGCCTGAGATCGGTGAATTGGGCTGTTCTCTGGAAGAGTCTTGCAGGCGACGCCGTTCAACCGAGCCCCGCCAGGATCTCCGCTTCCTTTGCCGCCGCGAGCCCCGCGATGCGCGGCGCCTCCGCCGGCCGCGTCGCGTCCCAATCGAGCGTCGCCTCGATGGTCTCCTCGAGCGGGCGGAACGTGAGCCCGGCGGTGACCGCCTTCGCGTTGTCCGCCTGCATGAGCCCCGCCATCGACGCCTCCGACTCCGGGATCCACAGCGGCATCTCCATCCACGGGCCGACCTCGTGCGCGAGCAGCGTCGCGTCGTCGACCCAGCGGAGCGTGGCCGGTGGCGCGCCGCGTCGCGCCGCCACGCGCGCGCAAGCGGCGAGGACGTCACCGAACGGGACCGGGGCAGCAGGCCCGGTCGCGAGGTACACGCCCCGGCGCCTCTCCTCGAGTGCGCGCATCATCCACTCGCCGAGGTCGCGTACGTCGATGAACTGCGTGCCCCGTTCGGGCCGACCGGGCGCGAGCACGGTCCCCCCGCGCATCAAGCGCACCGGCCAGTAGGTGAAGCGGTCCGTGTTGTCGTACGGGCCGACGACGAGCCCCGGCCGCACGATCAGCGCGCGCCCCGGCATGGCGCGCTCGGCTTCCTCCTCGCACAGCGCCTTCAGCGGTCCGTAGTACGGCCCCAGCTTCGCGGCCGGGATCGGGCCGTCGGCCGAGAGTGTGGCGACTTCGGACCGTTGCTCCGGCGTGAGCCGCCCGACGGGGGCGCTCTCGTTCGCCGCCGCCGCGACGTGATCCGCATGGACGGAGATGCTCGAGACGAGGAGGTAGGCATCGGTCGACTGCGTGAAGAATGTGGCCGAACTGGCGACGTCCCGCGGCAGGTACGCTGCGGTGTCGATCACGGCGTCGAAGCGCCGGCCCTGCAGCGCGCCAAAGCCCTCGGCGCCATCGCCCCGCGTGCGGTCGCCGTGCACCTGCTCGACGTCGGGATAGGCGCCCGGGTCCTGCTTTCCGCGATTGAACAGCGTGACTTCGTGGCCGCGCGCACGCGCGACGTCGACGACCGCGCGGCCCAGGAACTTGGTGCCGCCGAGGATGAGCAGCTTCATGTCGGGTCTCCCGGATGGGTGCCTAGGGCCAGAGCCGCGCGACCGACCAGCCGGCGCCCTCGCGCTCCCGCTCCCGCTCGAAGCGGAATCGATCGTGGAAGCGGTTCGCCTGTCCCTGCCAGAACTCGATGGCCGTCGCGCGCAAACGATAGCCGCCCCAGTGCGGCGGGCGAGGCACCGACTCGCCTGGCCAGCGCGCGTCGTTCGCCGCGAACGCGGCCTGCATGGTCGCTCGATCGGGGACGGGGCGGCTCTGCTGCGACGTCGCCGCCGCAAGACGGCTGGCGCGCGGACGGGTCGCCCAGTAGGCGTCGCTCTCGGCGTCGCTCACGCGCTCGATCGTGCCCTCGATGCGCACCTGGCGCTCCAGTGGCTCCCAGAAGAATGCGAGAGCGGCGTGCGGGTTGGTGGACAGCTCGATCCCCTTGCGCCCCTCGTACGAGGTGAAGAACGAGAAGCCGCCGTCGTCGTCGACGTCCTTGAGCAGGACCCAGCGCAGCGACGGCGCGCCGGCGGGCGTGGCCGTCGCCAGCGTCATCGCCTCGGGCATGGGCAGGCCGGCCGCCTCGGCCGCGGCGTACCACGCGCGAAAGGTGGCGACGGGATCGGCGCCCAGGTCGACGAGCTCGAGTGGGGCGCGGGCGCGCCGGGCGGCGCGCTCTTCCTCGGAATGCCGCATCAGGCGCCCAGCCGGTCGCGCAGCGCGCGGGCGCGGGCGCGCGCGACCGGCACCTCGGTCCGTGCCTCGTCGCGCAACGTCAGTGCGTACGTTCCGGCGAAGCCGGGCCGCAGCGCCACCGCGAAGTCGAGGTTCACGATCGCGGCGCGGTGCACGCGGACGAAGCGGGACGGTTCGAGGCGTCGCTCGAGCTGGTCGAGGGTGAAGTTGACGTAGTGGCGGTCCTTTGCGGTCGCGGCGAAGACGAGCTTCTCCTCGGCGCCGAACCACAGGATTTCTTCGGCGCGCAGGATGAGCTGGCGAGAGCCGATGCGGACGGTGAGCCGATCGAGCGGGGGCTCGGCGCCCGAGGGACCGATGGCGCCGCCGGCTGCCGAGCCACCCGTGCGCTCGCCGACCGCGGCCAGCAACTGCACCAGGCGCTGCGACAGGTCTTCAGGCCGCGCCAGGTCACGCCGCGCGCGTGTGAGCGCATCGGCAAGACGCTCGGCCCGGAAGGGCTTCAGCAGGTAGTCGACGGCCTCGGCCTCGAACGCGCGCACGGCGTAGTGGTCGAATGCGGTGACAAAGACGACGGCCGTGCCCGGCGCGAGTCGAGGCAGGAGCGAGAAGCCGTCCTCGCCGGGCATCTGGATGTCGAGCAGGACGAGTTGCGGAGCGACTTCGGCGGCGACCCGTGTGGCCTCGTCGACGGAGCCCGCCTCGCCCACGATCGTCACGCCGCCGATCTCGTCGAGCAGGCGGCGGGTGCGGGCGCGGGCCAGCGGTTCGTCATCGACGATCAGGACTCGGAGGGGTGGGGTGGCGGGGTCAGCGGTCATGGGAGGGATCCTACTCTCGCCTGACCCCCGAAACAATCCGTGCCTGCTTGCGAATGGCCTACAAGATGCATACACTGTATGTATGGCTGCGATCCGCTTCGAGTGGGACGAGCGCAAGAGCGCGAGCAACCTGCGAAAGCACGGGGTGTCCTTTCACGAGGCGGAGGCAGTCTTCACGGACGAGAACGCCCTCCTGGCGGACGACCCCGACCACTCGACGGACGAGGATCGCTTCGTCCTGATCGGCGTCAGTCACTCGCTCCGGGTCCTCCTGGTGTTTCATTGCTACCGGAGAAGCGAGGACGTGATCCGCATCATTTCCGCCCGCAAAGCGTCGCGCGCCGAGCGGGCCCAGTATGAACAAAGGTGGATCCGATGAGACGCGAGTACGATTTCAGCAAGGCGCGGCGCAATCCCTACGCCAAGAGGCTCAAGCGGCAGGTCACGATCCGCCTCGACGAGGCGACGATCCGCTACTTCAAGGCGCTTGCGGAAGAGGTGGGCGTGCCGTATCAGACGTTGATCAATCTCTACCTGCGGGACTGCGCAGCGTCGGAACGCAAGCTGACACTCAACTGGAAGCCGGCGGCCTGACGCGGTCGGCCCGGTGGGCCGGATCTCACCACGAAAGCCCGGCCCCGAAGACGAGCATGCGGCGGCTGAAGTACGAGTCGTCCGCGTAGCGCTGCGAGTAATCGGCGCTGTAGTGGTAGTCGAGCGTGTTGCGGATGCCGAGCACGTTCAGGCCCTCCATGTAGGCGACACACACCGAGCTCCCGGGCAGGCCCGCGAAGGCCGGCAGGGAGAACAGGTGCGTGATGCGCAGGTCGAGCCGGTGCTGCGACGGCATCAGGCCCGAGTTGTTCTCGGCGTAGTTCGGTCGCCACAGGTCGCGATCGGGGTCGTAGCTCGCGTCCACGACCGGCGTGTAGGGCCGACCAGCCGACGCGGCATACTTCGCGCCCAGCGACCACTGCGGCGTGACGCGGTACTGCCCGACGAGCGTGAGCGAGTGGCGCACGCCGTACGACGCCGGCACCTCGCGCGGGTCGTCGAACTCGCGCCGCTGCGAGTCCAGGTAGCCGTACGAGACCCAGCCGGTCAGCGCGCGGCGCGAGCCGCGGAGGAACACGTCGACCCCCTGGGCGTAGCCCGTGCCTTCCGCGGCGTAGAACGTGGCCGCGTCGTTGACGATGAGGTCGTCGTAGACCTTGCGGTAGCCTTCGATGCGCAGGTTGACGTCGGTCTCGAGCCACTCGTAGCCGGCGATGAGGTGCGTGGCGGCCGCCGCCGGAAGCGCGGGGTTCCCATAGGCCGGATCGAGGTAGGCGGCATCGGGCGGCTGGTGATAGCGGCCACCCGCGACGCGCACCGTGTGGCCGTCGCGGATCTTCCACGCCACGGCGGCGCGCGGATCGAGCGACCACTCCCCGTTCGTCGAGACGCGGTCGACGCGCGCGCCGAGCGTCGCGTAGACCGGCCCGGCGACGCGAAACTTGTCCTCGAGGTAGGCGCCGGGCAGGTCGACGCGCGCGTCGGTGGTGAACGTGCGCGTCGGCGCGCCCTCGCCGAGGTCCGTGCTGTCGGCGGCGCCCGGGCCAGCGATCACGGTCGTCCGTCCGCGGTACTGCAGCCCGAACGACAGTTCGTGGCGATCCGAGGCGGACCACAGGGCGTCGACCTGCGCGAGCGTGTTGTCCTCGTCGCGGATGCCGCCGAACTCCGAGAACGCCCAGGCGGAACGATAGCGCTGCAACGAGCCGATCGCGGTCAGTGCCAGTGCGTCGCCGACCAGCTTCTGGGCGCGCAGTCCGATGAAGTCGTTCGCGGCGTTCGCCGAGTAGGTGTCCGTCACGTTGAGCCGATCGGCGACGACCGCAGTGCGATCGGCCGAGCCGACGTACGTGGCGGCGACCTTGCTCGACGGCGTGGGCCGCCACAGCGCCTTCACGGCGCCGTGCTCGCTGGCGGGCATCTTCTCGAACTCGTTCGGCGAGCCGTAGATGTCGAACAGCAGTTGCGGGCGGCCCAGGCTGCCGGTCGCCAGCAGCGAGAACTTCTCGGGCACGATCGCCCAGCTCGTCGCGGCGTTCACCCCCGCGAGGTTCGCGCCGACGGAGACGGAGCGCTCGGTCAGCGGATCCTGCGTCTCGACGTCGAGCACGCCCGACAGCACGCCGCCGTACTTTGCGCTGAAACCGCCGCTGGAGAAGAAGGCGCTCTTCATCAGGTACGTGTCGAAGCCGGCGAACAGCCCACCCGACGCGTTCTCGTAGTGGTAGGGGTGCCCCAGCTCGGCGCCGTCGAGGCGGATCAGCGTCTCGGACGGATCACCGCCGCGCACGTACAACGCAGCGCCCTCGTTCGGCGCATTGATGCCGGGCAGCGCGCGCAGCGACTGGAAGACGTCGCCCGCGCCGCCGGGCGTCATGTAGACGTCCATGCGGTTGAGCACCGCGCCCTCGCTGCTTCCCGCCTTGCCGAACGTCGAGCTGGCGACCGTCACCTCCGAGATCGGCACCGGCGCGTCGCCCAGCACCAGGCGTAGCGGCGCGCCTCCCGTCCGCACTTCGAACGACACGCGCGCCTTCGCGTAGCCGATCCCCATCGCCTCGAGCACGCACGGCCCGACCGGCAGGTCGAACGCGAAGCCGCCGTCGGCCCCCGTGGACGCTCCGCGCTTGAGGGCGGGAACGTTCACGGTGGCGAACTCGACCGGCTGGCCCTTCGCGTCGACGACGACGCCGACGACGCGGACCGTCGCCTGCGCGCGGGCCGGGTCGGCGCCGACCGTCGCCAGCACGACCATGGCGACCGCGAGAACGAAGAGGATGCGCGCGGCGGACATTACGAGCTCGCCTTCTCCGCGAGCTGCTTCTCGGCCTGCGGGAGGAGCTGCGTGCGCACCCAGCCGTTCGCGGGATTGGCCGCCAGTGCACGCTCGTAGTAGGCCTTCGCCGCCGGGTAGTTCTTCTCCTTCATCGCGGCGCGGCCGGCCCAGGTGTACGCGTCGTCCCGGCCCCAGTCGAACGCGTTCGGGTCGCCTGCGCGCGTCGTTGCGGCGGCGGTGACCGCGGGAGCGGCCTTCTCGAACAGGGCGATCGCCTCGTCGAACTTGACCCGCGCCTTGTTCGGGCCGCCGCCGACGAACGCCGGCTTGTGCAGCGTGTTGAGCCCGTCGAGGAACACGACGCGCCCGTTGTCCGGCGCCAGGTCGCGGGCCTTCGCCATTCCCTGCTCCATCTCCATTCCCAGCGTCATCATCGCGCCCGGGTCGAACGACAGCCACAGGCCCTGCAGCCCGGCCTTGAGCGCCATGGCGTCGGCGTGCTTCGGCTCGGCCTTGAGTAGGCGCGTGCAGCGGTCGATCGCGTCCTTGCACAGCTTCTTCGCCTGCTCTTTCTGCGCCTTGTCGTCGTCCAGCATCGGGACGACGCGCCAGGCGGCCAGCGCGGTCCAGTAGTCGAGCGCGGTCACGGTTGGCTCGGCGGCGGCCAGCGCCGCGAACGTTCCGCGCGCGGCGACGATGGCCTTCGCGTCGCCGGCGTTGACCGCGGTCGTGAGGGCGGACTTCGCGGCGGCGACGGCGGCGGCATCGGCTGCGTGAGCGACTTGCGGCGACGGGGCGATCAGTGCTGCGGCAACAAGCAGGACGGCGGACAGGGCGATCGGGGACGACATGGCGGACTCCTCCGGGGTGAAGCGGCTGGAACGGTTCAGGAACTGGACGGGACGATCCCGTCGCTGGGCAGGGTCACGACGACACGCAATCCGCGACCCGGGGTGGATGTCAGCACGAGCGCATCGGGCAGGCCCGCGGCGCGGAGCCGCTCGCGCACGGAGTGCAGGCCGAAGCCGCTGCCGCCGTGCGTGGCGACGGCGGCCGGATCGAGGCCGGGACCGTCGTCCTCGACGGCGAGGACGAGGCCGGCGGCCTCGCGTCGCGCCTCGATCACGATGCGACCGCCCTCGGCGCGCGGTGCCACCGCATGGCGGACTGCGTTCTCGATCACGGGCTGGAGCAGCAGGCTGGGCACGTGCAGCCCGTCGAGGCCGGGATCGATGCGCTCGACGACGGTGAGTCGCTCGCCGAAGCGGGCGCGCTCGATGTCGAGGTAGGCCCGCAGGAACTCGAGCTCCTCGCCCAGCGGCGTGGTCTCGCGCTCCGAGGCGCGCAGCGCATGGCGGAAGACCTCGGCCAGGCGCGTGGTCATCTCCTCGGCGGCGCGCGGGTTCGACGGGATCAGGGACGCGATCGCGTTGAGCGTATTGAACAGGAAGTGCGGCTGGAGCTGCGCCCGCAGCGCGCGCAACTCGGCCTGCGCCAGCTCGACGCGCATCGTCTCGATCGCCTCGGCCCGCTGCTTCGACTCGCGGTAGAAGTGGATGGCGTAAGCCACCCCACCGAACATCGCCGAGAAGATCAAGGCAAACGCACCGGTGAGCAGCCACGAGCGCGCGCTGCCCAGCATGCCGGGCATGAGGAAGATCTCGATGAGCATTGCCGCGGCGTAGGAGCCGAGGATCGGGGTGATGGTGTACGCCGCGATCCCGGCGGGGAGCGGAACACGCCGGTCCGGGCGGGAACGCCTGAGGGCGGGGAGGAAGAACGCCTCCATGAACTCGAGCCCCAGGCGAATGCAGAAGGCGTAGATCAGCGAGAACTTGTAGGCGATGACGAAGTTCTCCCAGCGCCCGCCGTAGATGAGGCCGAAGAAGATCGCGAACGGGATCGCCCACAACGGCTGCTGCCAGGCCGCCGACCACAGGCGGCGCCCCAGGCTCACCGGGCGCGCCTCGGCTTCGATCACGGGCGAAGGCGCGTCGAGCGACGACGGGCGGCGATTCACGACGCCACCTCGCGGACGCGCAGGACCATGAGCGTGATGTCGTCCTGGGGCTCGACGCCGTCGAGGTGACGTGCCAGGTCGGCGAGGATCGCGTCGATCTGCTCGCGCGGGCTCTGCCGCGCCGACAGGGCGGCGGCGAACTCGACGGCATGCTCGTCGCCGTACATCTCCTGCTTCGCGTTCATGCCCTCGCTCAGGCCGTCGGTGTAGAACAGCACTCGATCCCCGGGCTTGAGGTCCACGCTCCCGCTGGCGTAGGGAATGGCCTCGGAGACCCCGACGACCATTCCGCCCTCCTCGAGCAGGCGGCACGATCCGTCCGCGGCGATGAGCGCCGGCGGGTTGTGCCCGGCGTTGACGTACGAGAACCGCATCGTCGCCTCGTCGACGTGACCCAGGAACAGCGTCGCGAACTGGCCGGCGGGGGAGATGTCGCAGACGAGCCGGTTGATGTTGGCCACGATTTCGGTGACATGGGTCGCGAGTGGCGCCTGCGTGCGGAGCGAAGCCTGCAGCATCGAGCCCAACAGCGCCGCGGGCACGCCCTTGCCCGAAACGTCGGCGATGCACAGCAGGTACCCCCGCCCGCCCACCGGTACGACGTCGTAGAAGTCGCCGCTGACCTCCTTCGACGACACGTTGAGCGCGTGGATCTCGAGTCCCGGCCGCTCGGGGAAGTTCGACATGAGGAACTGGCGCTGGATGCGCCGCGCGAGGTTGAGCTCCTCCTCGGAGCGGACGCGGGCGATCGCGTGCTCGTAGAAGTGGAACGCGAACGAGATCCCGATGAACAGGGACGAAAACAGGACGCCGTAGATGAGCAGCGCCGTGACCGAGCGCACCGAGCCGAGGAAGCCCGGCAGGAGGGTGAAGTTGAGGATCACCGACGCGATCAGCATGCTCAGGAGGGAAGCGCCCATGTAGCGCATCACGACGAGGATCACACCGCGGCCGCCGGTCTTCGCGTCGAGGTGCCCGCCGCCGCTGCCGCGGCTCTCGAGGACGCCGACGATCCAGATGCCAAGACCGATCGTGAACGAGAAGACGAGCGCGATCGCGTAGAACTGCCCGAAGTACCGGAACGACACGCCCTGCGTGAAGTTGAAGAACGCCGCGAACGGCACCGCCAGCAACGGGGCGCGCCACGCGAGGTTCCACAGCGATCGCAGGGCGGACGGCGAGTTCGAGGTGCGGGCCACGGACGGCTCCTTTCGACGGACGGCTTCGGACATCGGGTTGCAGGGAGAGAATCGGGGGAAGCGACGAGGCAGCCTACCCCGGGCCGGACGGACGGTCGATCGGGGGCGACGAACGGTCGGGGGAGGGGACGAGCGGTCGGGGGGTGCGGCGTGAGGCTCGTGCTCGAATGCGCAGTGGGGGACGACCACGGTGGCGAAGGGCGGACAGTCGGCCCGGGCCGCTCATGTCACCACCGCGCGGGGGACCTCGGCGGCGGTCAGCCGCGCTTGCGGGCGACGACCTCGAGCACGGTGGGCGTGATGCAGAACCCGCCCGCCGTGCGCTCGCAGACCTCGAACGCCTCGCGCATGGCGCGGGCCCGCTCGGCGTCGATGCGACCCAGCTCGACAAGCCGCGCGATCCCGGTGCCGACGAACGCCTTCGGCCACGCCCACACGAAGTCTCCCGGCCGCGTGAACTCGCTGATCGGGCGGGCCACCAGGAGGTCGAATCCGAGCGCATCGAGCCAGCCCGGCAATTGAATCGCGATGTCGGGTTCGCCGCCGTTCGCCCGCCACGACGCCATCACTTCATCGACGAACTCCTCGAAGATCGGGCTCGGCGGCGACAGCCGCCAGGCCCGGTAGTCGACGTATTCGTGCAGCGCGATCGTTCCGCCAGGCCGGAGCGCGGCGGCCGTGCGCGCGAGGAGCCGCTTCGGGTCGTTGACGAAACAGAAGACCCAGCGAGCCCATGCGCCGTCGGCGTTCACTACCGGCAGCGGGTCGGCGTCGAGATCGAGCTCGTGAGTCTCGACCTGCCGCAGGTTGCGGGCGGCGGCCGCCGCCTCGAGAGCGTCGAGAAACCGCCGCGAGCGCTCGAGCGCGACGACCTTGCCGGTCGGGCCCACGAGCTCGGCGAGGTCCAGCGTCGCGAAGCCCGGGCCCGCGCCGATGTCGAGGATCACTTGGCCGCTGGCGAATCCTGCGCTCCGCCACGCGCGCACGGCCTGCGCGCGCCAGATGCGGTTCTGCAGGCCGAGCCTTTCGAGCTCCGCGTCATTCGTGCCGAGGACGTAGTCGCGTTCGTTCGTCATGTGCGGAGGATAGCAGGCCGGGCCGCGGCGCAGCGGATGCTCGCGGACGTGGATGCGACTCCCGGGACTTTGGCCTCTCAACCGGCCGGGCGCCATCGCAACCGCAGCCGACGCGCCCGCCGTCGAACGCAGGCTGCGCCGCGGCGTGAGTCTTCACCCCGTGGCCCGACCCCGCGTCAGGGTCGCGCCGCAGCTTCTCTCCGCGCTTCCGCTGCATGAATTCCCGCCCGAAGGCCCGCTCGGCCTCGAGCCGGTTGTGGGTGCGACAGCGCAGGCGCAGTCCGTCGGTCGTCGAAGTTCCGCCCCGGGCGAATGGCACCACGTGATCGAACTCGAGCAGCGCGCGGGCGTCGCAACGGTGGCCCGCGGCGCCTTCGAACGTGCAGCGGCCGCCGTCGCGCTGCCACACGGCTCGGCGGACCTGCGCGGGGATCGTGCGACCGCGCGGGTTCGCCGGGTGTGCCGCCATCCGCGGACGAACCGGCCCCGCGCCCCTGCGCTTCTCGAGGTGCACGAGCAGCGTGTCGAGTGCGCGGTCGAGCACGTCGGCCAGCTCGCCCCGGTGACCGGTGTGCGCGAGCAAGGCCTGCGCCCGGCGCAACTTGGCATGCGTTGCCTCGCCGATGGGGACCTGAACGACGTAGCGCGGCGACGCAGCAACCTGCGTCGGCGCAGGGTCGTCGGCCCGCGGTTCGAGATGCGCCAGCGCATGTCCACCGGTCGCCGGAGCCTCCGGTGCCGGCGCCAGGGGGAGCTCACCGGCCGGTTCAAGCGCCGTCTCCCGCGGGGCCGCCGAACGGACCGCGATCACGCGCGCCCGGAGCGACGGCGGCACCGGCGCCGATCCGAAGCGATCGGCCAGCCAGGCCTCGAGCTTGTCCTTCGATCGCCCGGCCGCGGCGGCGACGAGCTCGTCGATGTTCTCCGCGGTGAGACTCGGCGCCAGCACACAGATCGCGGTCAGGTGGAGCCGGCCCGCGGCCAGGTCCGCGAAGAGCCGGGGGTAGCGCCGCGCAGCGCGCGCCGCCTGGATCCGCTTGGCCGTGGCGTCCTCGGACAGGCGAAGCGCGCCGAGACAGTAGGCGAACATGGACGAGTAACCGGCCGCCGCGTAGAGGCGGCGGTCGTCGACCTCGGCGATGTGGG